>JAHFUI010000020.1:1418-31525 GCA_023265175.1 Acidobacteriota bacterium | reverse complement strand
CCAGTTTCGGGAGGCCGTGCGAACGATCCGGACCGCCGGACTGTTGCTCGTGTACTCGCTGTCGTTCGTCGCGGAGGCGAGGTAATGACCGAGATTGAATTTCAGCGCGGTCTTGCCGGTGCCGAACACGTCGTAGGCGACGCCGAAGCGCGGCGTGATGTCGTTGAACGCGTCGACGCCCACGGTCCGTTCGAAGGTAATCGGCGCCGCGTTGAACCTCGACGTCAGCTCGGTCCCGTTGAACTCCGCCGGGCTGAAGCTCGAGGCGCGGTCGTAGCGCAGCGCGCCCTGCAGCGTCAGCCGGCCGCGCGTCCAGCGATCCTGGATGTACGCCGCCGACGTCGACGTGCGATCCGCCTGGTGCCACTCGGGCAGCCGGAACGTGAACTGATTCGGCACGCCCTGGTTGAAACGGTAGGAGATCTGCGAATCGGGCACGAGGAACCACCAGTCGACGACGATGTACGCGCCCTGGTAACCGACCTTCAGGTCGTGCGACCCGGTGACGTACGACGCCGACGCGCGCCAGTTGTTTGGATTCGCGTAATTGGGATTCGCGGTGGGGACTCCGCGATAGACGAAGTTCGCCCGCGGCGCATACTGCAGCCCCGTCGCCGGATTGATCGCCGTCGACTGCTCGGTCACCGAGATCAGATCGAAGATCCCGTCGGGCGGAACCTTGCCCGTCGTGCCGCCGCGGAACGAGAAATAGGTGAAGCCGGCCTCGAACAGCAGACGGCTTGTCATCGGCGCGCTCCACATCGCCTGCGTTACGTGGTACGGCGTGTTGCCGAAATAGTTGGGATTCGCCTCGGGCGACACGGTCGCCGTGCCTGCCGCGATCCAGTCGGCGCCTCGACTGTTGCAGCCGGCGGTGGTCGCGATCTTCAGCGGCGATCCCTCGCAGCGGCGCTGGTACTCCTCGTTGAACGTGATGCGATGCCTGCTGGACAGCTGCGCGGTGAACCGCCCGATGTACATCGAACGCCCCTGCTGCTGCCGCGCCGAGATGCTCGGGTCGGCCACCCAGTCCCAACGCGACGCGTCGTAGGCATTCTTGTTGGCAACGACGCCCTGCACGGCCGACGCCGTGTCGAGACTGCGATAGCTGCCGAAGAACCAGAGCCGATCGCGTTTGATCGGGCCGCCATACGAGATGCTCGCGTCGTACGAGCTGATGATGCCGGGCGTCTCCCTGAGGCCGACGGCCCGCAGCTCGTCGGTCAGGTTGTCGCCGCGCGACCAGTTGCCCGCGTTGTTGATGAACCCCTGGCCGCGGAACGTGTTCCCGCCGGAGCGCGGCACCAGGTTCATCGTCGGCCCGCCGATGTCCGACTCGCCGAGGCCGCCCGCGACGGCGACGGCGACCTCGTCGACGTTGACGGAATCCAGGATGTAGGTCGAGACGCCGCCGCCGTTGAACGGTGCAGCCACGGTCATGCCGTTGATCTGCATGCGCCCTTCGTTGATGTTGCCGCCGCGCGCGGCGAAGAACGTCATCGTCGGCGAGGCGGCGAGCGCCCCGTCGTTGACGATCAGGCCGGGGACGGCATTCAGCAAGGTGCCGACTGAGCGGTTCCCCGGAATGGCCGCGACCATATCGGCACCGAGCACAGTCTCGCGCCGGGTGGTCTGGACGTCGACCACCGGTGTCTCAGCAGTGACCGTGATCGTCTCCGCGACAGCGCCGACACGCATCTCGACCGGAATCGTCAGCGTTGCGGTGCCGCTGAGTTCGATCCCCTCGCGCTTGACGATGTTGAAGCCGGAGAGCCTGAACGTGAGCGAATACGTGCCGGGATTCAGACCGGTGATGCGGTACTGCCCTGCGCCGTCGGTGACGGCCGAACGCACCTTTTCGATGAGGGCGGGGCTGGACGCCTCGACGGTCACGCCCGGCAGCACGGCGCTCGATTCGTCCCTGACGGTGCCGGTCAGGGTGCCTTGCGCAAACGCAAGGGACGGTAGCAGGACAGCCGCCGCCACAATCAAGACGGACTTGGACGCTACACTCATGGTGGTCCTCCCTTCAGTACCGAGTAGGTTCCCAGCCGCCGGCGACAGTCTTGTCTTGATGTTATTTACTTCGCGCATTCAACGACTTCTTTATGCATTTGTCAATGAAACCGATGGTAGGCGCGCGATTCAGCCCTCACTCTACGCGGCTTTGTAATCGTCCTCGGGCACGCACCTTGCTTAACAGCCCGTCGTGATGATGAAGACCGTGTTGATCGTTGACGATGAGAGCGCAATTCGGAGGCTCTTGTCGCTGTGGATCCGGGCAAGCGGATACGAGGTGACTGAGGCTGCCAATGCCTTCGGCGCTCGAGAAGATGCGCGAGTGCCCTGCGGGAGTGGTCGTGTGCGACGTCTACCTACCGGATCACGACGGCATCTGGCTCGCTGGTGAGCTTCGCCGGCGGTTTCCGGAGGCGGCGCTCATCATGATCACTGGAGCCCAGGACGCCAACCTGATGCGCCAAACGGAGGCTGTCGACTGCCTGATGAAACCGTTCAAGCGCGCTCGGCTCCAAGCAGCCCTCAAACGCGGGAGTGAATGGAATCGTGACTTCGCTGTTCACGCCGGCCCCTCGTCGCCACGTCCCGCCTGACACGCTCCGCTAGCGCCCCCGAAGCGCCCCCGACTGTGCGGCAGCGCACGTTTCGGGGGCCCCACTCCTCGCACGCTGAAAGGAATCGCGCGCCTCGCCGCTTCCGCGCTGTCATCGGCGCGACCGTCACGTAGTGGCGGATAATAGGCTCCGATGACACAGGTCGAAGACGCTCCACGGCTGCTCGTCGTTGACGACGAGCCTTCGATTTGGCCGGTCGTTGAGCGGTTCGCCGGTCCAATCGGGTTCGAGGTGCTGTTCCGGAGCAGCGGTCCGGAAGCGCTCGCAGCTCTGCCTGACCTGAGGCCCGATGTCGCACTGGTTGATCTTCGAATGCCAGAGCTCAGTGGCATCAGTGTACTCCGTGCCATCCGCGTCGCCCTTCCCAATTGCCAAGTCATCCTCATGACCGGCAACGCGACGATCGACACGGCGATTGAAGCCGTCAAGGCGGGCGCCATTGACTACCTCAAGAAGCCGTTGGACTTCGACCGGCTGCGCGACCTGCTGATCACGGTCCGTAAGGGGATCGATCGGCGCGAACAGTTGCTGCAGGTCGATGCTGACATCGCGAAGAAGTTCGAGTTCCACGGCATGATCGGCCGAGGCCCGGCGATGCAGGAGCTGTTCGACTCGATTCGCCGTTTGGCGCCCCATGTCCGCACGGTGCTTGTGAGCGGCGAGACGGGGACCGGCAAAGAGCTCGTCGCCCACGCCCTCCACGCGCTCGGCTCTCGCAGCGATCACCGTCTCGTCACCGTGAACTGTTCGGCGATTGTCGAGTCGCTCTTCGAAAGCGAGCTGTTTGGACACGTCCGCGGCGCCTTCACCGGCGCGACAGAGACAAAGGTCGGTCTGTTCGAGCATGCGTATGGCGGCACGCTGTTCCTGGACGAAGCGGGCGAGCTGCCATTGACGATTCAGCCAAAGCTGCTTCGCGCGATCGAGCATGGAGAAGTGAGGCGCGCTGGCTCGCTGGAGACGCGCCGCGCCGATGTGCACGTGATTGCGGCAACCAATCGAGATTTGCGGACGGAAGTGACGGCGGGACGATTCCGCGCCGACTTGTTCTATCGCCTCAACATCATCGAGATCCAGCTGGTTCCTCTACGCGATCGACGAGAGGATATTCCGTATCTCACGGCGATGTTCGTGCGCCAGTGCTCCCAGCGGTTGAACCGCTCCATCACAGGCGTCAGCCCGGCGGCGGAGCGGCTGCTCCAGCACGCAACGTGGCCTGGCAATATTCGCGAGCTGAAGAACGTCGTCGAGCGTGCCTGCATTCTGAGCGACGGCCGGATTCTCAGCGAACGTGAGCTGGCCGTGGCCATGTCGACGTCACCAGTGGCCACGCGTCCAGAGCCGGTTGCCGGCGGTCCCCCTCCCGTCTCCAAGCGCCTGTCCACAGTGCAGCGGGAGCAGATCGAACACGTGCTGCGTGAAGTCGGCGGAAATAAGGCAGCTGCGGCGAAGCTTCTCGGCTTGAGCCGCCAGTCGCTCTATCGCTGGCTCAATCGATTGGATCTCAAGGACTGAGCGTCTTCGACTACGCGGCCACCATGGCCTGTCGAACGGCGGCTGTCAACGACTCGACCGTGAACGGTTTGGCGAGGAATGGGTCAGCACCGGACTTGCGCGACTGATCGCACGCAAACCCCGACATGAATACGCACCGAAGTCCCGGCACGACTTTCCGCAGTTGTTCGGTGAGATCGTACCCGCTCATTTCGGGCATGACAACGTCGGTGACGACCAAGTTGACACCTTCATAGCCGCTAATCGCGGCCAGCGCCTCTCGGGGGCCCGTCGCAGCGACGACGTCGTATCCGGCGCGGCGAAGGACGAGCTCAGTCAGTTCTCGAACCCGCGGGTCATCCTCGACGACCAGCACCGTCGCGTAGCCCTCGACGAAATGCGGCGCCTCGGTCGTCGTGTTGCCCGTGACAACCGTTTTCGATGTCGAGGGCAGATCGATTGTGAACGTCGCCCCACGGCCTTCGATCGAATCGACACGGATGCGGCCGGCGATCTGCTTCACGATCCCGTACACAGTCGCGAGGCCCAGGCCGGTACCGGAGGTCCCCTTCGTCGTGAAGAAGGGCTCGAAGACCTTCGATTGGATGTCCTCGGGGATTCCGCAGCCAGTGTCCGCAACTGCCAGGCGCACGTACTCACCCGGCGCGAGGTTGGAAAGAGCGTTGCTGACCGTGTGCATCGACGTCTTCACGATCAAACGCCCTCCATCGGGCATCGCGTCGCGCGCGTTCACGGCAAGGTTCAGAATGATTTGCTCGACATGCGCCGGGTCGGCCTCGATGCGCTTCAGCTCAGGATCGAGCTGCAAGGTGACGCTGATGTCCTCGCCGAGCGTGCGTTTGAGGATGCCCGCGGTCTGCGCAACGATGACGTTCACGTCGAGGATCTCCGTACGGGTCCGCTGATGAGAGCTGAACGCCAACAGTTGGCGGGTCAGACGTGCGGCGCTGAGCGCCGCGCGGCGAATCTCGTACGCGTCCTGAATGTTCGGATCGGCCGGCGACAGGTTCGCGATGAGCAGCTCGGTGTAGCCGCTGATCGCGGTGAGCAGGTTGTTGAAGTCGTGCGCGATGCCGCCGGCCAGCCGGCCGACGGCTTCCATTTTCTGCGCCTGCTGCATCTGCCGCTCGAGCGACAGCGTCGCCGTGACGTCACGGATCATGATCGTGTCGCCACGGTCGTCGATGCCTGCGACTCCAGGCGTGATCCACACGTGGATGATCGCGTCGTCCTTGCGGCGAAGCTTCGTCCGGACCTCGCGCGCATCGGCTGAGCCGCCGCCGAACACCGCCGCCTCGTTCGGATCGACGAGAAGGTCGCCGAGCTTGAGCGCGATCAACTCGGATTTCTCGTAGCCGAGGAGCGCGACCGCCGCGGGGTTGGCGTCGGCGATGGCCCCGCGCGCGGCGACGAGGATCGCGTCGTGCGACTCTTCGAAGAGGCGCCGGTACTTCTGCTCACCCACCGACAGCGCTTCCGGCGCGGCACGGAGCGCCGGCACGTCGCGTGTGACGGTCCGCGTTTCATCGGCTGCGGCATCGAGGCGATCGGCGTGGACCCGCGCTTGGTAAAGGGCGGCAATCGCGATCACCAGGACGACGCCCTCGGCCTCAAATACCACGTGCCGAATGACGTCTCCCGCGTGAGCGCCGGGCCACAGCCACCGCACGGCGGCCGCCAACACCACCGCCGCGAGCCCGGGCCCAAACCCTCCCCATCCACTGCTGACGGCAATCGCGCCCAGCAACAACTGCGTGCGCGACAAGTCCGGCCACGCCCATCGCGCCGCGCAGGCGGCCGTCAGGGAAAGCACCGCGACGAGATATCGATGCCGAGCGGTGATGAACATGTGTGCCCGTCGCCGTTGCTGTGCCAACGACGTGCCATCGCGGCGCTAAAGCTGTTTTCATGACGGCGTATCACGAAGGCACGAAGATCCACGAAGCCACGAAGAGCTCTTGATCAAAAACTTCGTGTCCTTCGTGTCTTCGTCTGACGTGACCGGGTACGTCCGCAACCGGACACTCCCGGGCGTCCGAGTGTCCGCCGACGTGACATCTCGCATGTGCGGCGAGAGAAGTCGCGGCTTTGATTTGATAACGACTGCAGATGGCAGTGGTCTTGCCTCAGGGGTCACGAGACTCGGTCACCATCGCTTGCATTGAGGTTCACGCGTATGCATCTCGCGCTTCGACATCGAACAGAGTCGCCCGCCGTCGGATTGGCAGGATTTCCGGGACTCCTGGTCCAACAAGGGCTGATGAGCCGAAACGACCTGGCGGTCGCCGAGCCGCACGCCGCGCGCGAACACATGGAGCTGGCGGACGCCGTCGTTGCGCTCGGCCTGGTATCCGAAGCCGACAGCTACGCGGCGTTGGCCGAGGCCTCTGGCGCCGACCTGGTCACGCTCGACGATGTCGTGTCGAGCGAGCTCGCCGTGCGGCTCGTGCCTGAACGTCTCGCCCGCCGCCATCTCGTCGTGCCGCTGCAGGTCGACAACCGGACCCTGACGTATGCGACCTGCCGCCCGTTCGATGGCGAAGCGGAAGGCGACCTCGTGTTCGCGTCGGGACGGCGAGTCAGACTCGTCGTCGCGACGCGCACCGCCGTGCTCGATGCGATCGACCGGCATTACCCGAAGCTTCGGGAGCTCGACATCCTCGCCGAGCGGCTCCGCGCCGAGCGCCCGCTCGTCGAAAACTCCGAGCCGGCAAGCGCCGGGACGGGATCAACCGTCATCGAGCTGTGCAACCACATCATCGGCCGCGCCGTCGAAGTCGGCGCCAGCGACGTCCACATCGAGTGCGGCACCGAAGGCGCAACGGTCCGGTATCGCGTCTGCGGCGTTCTTGAACCGGTGCTGACGTTGCCGGCGGCCATCTCGCACCCCATCCGCAACCGCTTCAAAATCATGGCGCGAGCCGACATCGCCGTGCGCAATCGACCCCAGGACGGCGCGTTCCGCCTCAAAGTGAACGGGCGCGCGACCGAGGTCCGCCTCTCGACGCTGCCGACCGTCGACGGCGAGAAGATCGTGATGCGGGTCATCGACAGCCATAGCCGGCTTCAGAGCCTCGAGTCGCTCGGTTACGACACGGACACGCTCGCCCGGCTGCTGCGCGCCCTCGCGCGGCCCGACGGCCTCGTGCTCTTCACCGGTCCGACCGGGTCGGGGAAGACGACGGCGCTGTATGCGACGCTGCTCCATCTGCGAACGGGCCGCACCAATATCGTCAGCGTTGAGGATCCGGTGGAACGGATAGTCGTCGGCGTCACGCAGATTCCGGTGAACGCGAAAGCCGGCAACACGTACCCGCTCGTCCTCCGCTCGATGCTGCGACAGGATCCGAACATCATCATGGTCGGCGAGGTTCGTGACGCGGAGGTCGCGCAAATCGTCGGCCAGGCCGCGTATACCGGACACCTCGTGCTCTCGTCGATGCACACCGCCGACACGGCGACGGCGATCACGCGGCTGACCAATCTCGGTCTTGAGCCATTCAAAGTCGCGGAATGTCTGTCGGCGGTGCTCGCGCAGCGTCTGTTGCGAACGCTGTGCCCGCATTGCCGGCGCGTGCACGATGATCTCGAAGCGCGGCGGCGCGGCGCGGAACGATCGCTGAAGACGGCCGCGGCCTCGGCGGGACCCGGCTGCCCGCACTGCAAGCACACCGGGTATCTCGGCCGCGTGCCGGTCGCAGAGCTGCTCACGCCGTCGGATGAATTGCGAGACGCGATCGTACGCGGGGCGACGGCGCACGACATCCGCGCGGCCATGCGCGCCGCCGGGTCCCGCACGATGCGTGAGCGCGCGCTCGAGCTCGTCGCGGAAGGCGTGACCTCCATCGAAGAGGTTGACCGGGTGCTCGTTGCGGACAGCGACGGGGTCCGGAACAAGACACACAACAGGCCGCGCGTCCTCGTCACCGACGACGAGCCAATTACGCGCATGCTGGTGAAGCTGCTGCTCGAGCGCGAGCAGTTCGAGGTGCTCGAGGCGGCCAACGGCCAGCAGGCGGTCGAGATCGCCGTCCGCGAGCACCCCGATCTTCTGCTCATCGATCTGAACATGCCGGAAATGGATGGCTACGAGGCGATCGCGCGTCTGCGGCGCGATTTCACCCTGGCGACACTGCCCATCGTCGTGCTCACGGCGGAAGACGGTCCCGGCATCGAGCAGCGCGTGCTCCAACTCGGCGCCGACGATTACATCCTCAAGCCGTTCGATCCGGCGATTTTGTTGTCACGCGTCAACGCGGTGTTCCGCCGCATCACAGTGATGGCCGCTTAGAGAAATTATGAAAACGACGGCTCGACTCCTGATGGTCGTGTTGCTGGCGATGGGATCGCCGCCAGAGTTGCTCGCGCAGGCGAGGGCGCGCGATCTGTCGCAGGCGACGCTCGAAGATCTGCTGAACATCGAAATTACGTCGGCGTCCCGAAAGGAACAGCGCGCCGACGCCGTGCCCGCCGCCGTCCACGTCATCACCCAGGACGACATCCGCCGATCCGGCATCACGACGCTGCCAGAGCTGTTTCGCCTCGTGCCGGGGATGGAGGTCGCCCAAATCAACTCGAATGACTGGGCGATCTCCGTGCGAGGTTTCAACGGTCTGTGGGCAAACCAACTGCTCGTGCTCATAGACGGCCGATCCGTCTACACCCGGTCGTTCTCGGGTGTGTTCTGGAGTGCTCAGGATCTTCTGCTGGAGGACATCGACCGGATCGAGGTCGTCCGCGGACCCGGCGGCAGCATTTGGGGCGCCAACGCGGTCAACGGTGTCGTCAATATCGTGACCAAAACGGCCGCAGACACAAAGGGCGCCCTCGTGCGCCTCGGTGACGGCTCCTACGAGGGCACCCAGACGGCGGTTCGCTACGGTGGCTCGTTTGGAAACACCGCCTATCGTGTTTTCTCGCAGTGGTCCGACCACAACAGCTCGTTGAGCGACCCGCACACGGCGGCCGACGACAGATGGAGGAGATTCACCAATGGTTTCCGCATCGACTGGGCCAGAAACACGAATGCGGTGATGACGGAGGGGAGCTTCGTGGGCGGTGGGGGGCGGCCGCTCTGGACGAGCTTTACCGGTCCGACGCCAAGTCTGTCGTTCGCTGCGCCCTACCAGGACGCCACGATCAAGAGCGGCAACATGCTGGCTCGCTGGATCCACTCGGGCCGGAACGGCACGGTGCTCCAGATTCAGTCGTTCGTCGATATTCACAGCCGCGATGATGGCAACGGCGTCACGGATCGGGAACACGTGTTCGATCTCGACCTGCAGTTCCACACGAAGCTCGCCGAAAGACACGACCTCGTCATCGGGGGTGGTTATCGGGACGCGAACGGCAGTTTCGACGGCAAGTTCGGGGTTTCGGCCGATCCCCCCACAAGCGAAAACGCGGTCATGAGCGCGTTCGCACAGGATGACGTTGCCCTGACCGATCACCTGCAACTGACACTCGGAGCGAAGCTCGAGCACGACTCCGTTACAGCGTGGGGCGTGCAACCGACCATCCGTCTAATGGCCAACATCGCACCGCACCAGCATCTCTGGGCGGCCGCGTCGCGGGCGCTTCGCACGCCCTCCGCCCTCGATCGGAGCCTTCGTTTCAACTACGCAGCGTTCATAGGTGGTTCCGGCATCCCAATCGTGCTCGGCGCAACTGGAAACCCAAACTATCAAACCGAGCAATTCCTGGACGCCGAAGGCGGCTACCGCGTCGACTTCGGATCGAGCGCATCTGCGGACGTCACGGTCTTTCGCGGGCGCTACAGCGGGCTGGCCACGAGCGAGCCCACGGCCCCGGTGTTCGAGACGACGCCCGGACCGCCGCATCTCTTCATCGGGACCCGGTTCGAGAACCTGCTCAATGTGAACACGTCCGGCGTCGAAGTCGCCGGCCACTGGATGCCAACCGGTGCGTGGCGTCTCGACGGATCGTACTCCGGCCTGCGCCTCGTGGCGCACCCCGACGCAGAGAGCCACGATCCTGCAGCGCCGCTCAACGACGGCAACGCGCCGGCACATCAATGGCAACTGCACTCGTCGGCGCGGCTCGGCCCGCGTCTCCAGCTCGACGCGGGGCTCTTCCACGTCGGGCGCCTCCGCACCCTGAACGTGCCGGCGTACACGCGCGCCGATACGCGAATCGAGATCAAGGTCTCCAAGCCCCTGTCGGTGATCGCCATCGGCCAGAACCTGTTCGACCGCGCGCATCCTGAGTTCGCGAATGCCAACACCGGGCAGACCGCGACGCTTGTTCCCCGGTCGGTCAATCTCAAACTGTTGTGGCGGTTCTGACGTGATTGAGGTGAAGGTGAGCGTCCGGTGAAAAGACAGCGAGACAGGTTCGTGACGGGCGGCACCGTCGCACTTCTCGCGATGTCGATCGGCGTGGGGGCGCAGCCGGTGAGTGTGACGGCGGTGAAGGCGGCTTTTCTGTACAACTTCGCCAAATTTGCCGAATGGCCGCCTGACGCGTTGGCGCCGGGGCAGAGACTCTCGCTGTGTGTTGTCGGGGCCAACGCGGTCGCGGACGCGCTCCGGGAGGTCATCAACGGGCGCCCGGTCGAAAGCCACGAGCTGACGGTGGAGATTGTGAAAGCGGACGGCCCGATTCGCTCGTGTCATCTGTTGTACGTCAGCGACCTCGACGCCAAGCGGTCCACTCAACTGCTCGAGACGCTGAAAGGCGCATCGGTATTCACCGTGGGCGATGGCGACAAGTTCGCGGAATTAGGAGGCATGGCCCAGCTCATCCTCGAAGACGACCGGATGCGCTTTGCCATCAATATCAGGGCGGCCGATCACGCGCGGATTCACCTGAGCTCGAAGCTGCTCCGCCTCGCGAAGATCGTCAAGGATGAACATGATGCCCATCGTTAGCCAACGCTCCCGAAACCTGTCGCTCACGCGCAGGCTGACCGCGAACAGCATGGTGACGGGGGGCGTTGCGATGACGATCGCCAGCCTGGCGCTCATCGCCTACGACGTGTCGAGCTCCCGCCAGCGCGTCGTCCGCGACACCGGCATGCTGGCCGAGGTCGTCGGCGCCAACAGTACGGCGGCGCTGGCGTTCGGCGATGCGAAAGCCGCCGGCGAGACGCTGGGAGCCGTCGCGGTGAACGAGCACATTGTCTCGGCTGCGGTGTTGTTGCGAGATGGCACGGTGTTCGCCCGGTACGACCGCAACCATCGGACTCCGCTGGGACCGTTGGCGGTCGACCGGACCGTCATCCAGGCTCACCAGCCGTGGCACGCGTTCCACAACGCCACGCTCGTGGTCCTGCACCCCATCGTCCTCGACCACGACCCGATCGGAACGGTGTTCGTGGAGTCTGACGTGACCGAGATTCGGACGCGTGCGATCGCATTCAGTCGCATCATCGCGTTGGTCATGTTCGGTGCGTTCTGTGTGGCGTTCCCAGTCGCGTTCCATCTGCAGCGCGCCATCTCCACGCCGCTGCTGCGCCTCACCGATATCACGCGCGCCGTCACACACGACCGCCGCTATGACATCCGGGCAGAGAAGACCAGCGACGACGAGATTGGCGACCTGGTCGACGGATTCAACGACATGCTGGAAGAGATCCAGCAGCGGGACGTCAAGCTGCTGCGGTATCAGGAAGAGCTCGAGCAGACCGTCGAGGCCCGCACGACCGAGCTTCGCACGACGAACGCCGATCTGGTCGGCGCCCGCGACAAAGCCATGGAAGCGAGCCGGGCCAAGAGCGAGTTCCTTGCCAACATGAGCCATGAAATCCGGACGCCGATGAACGGCATCATCGGGATGAGCGAACTGGCGCTGGATACTGATCTGACGGCCCAGCAGCGCGACTATCTCGAGACCGTTAAATCGTCGGCGGACTCCCTCCTCTCCATCCTCAACGACATCCTCGACTTCTCGAAGATTGAGTCGCGCAAGCTCGAGCTCGAGTTGGTCTCTTTTTCGGTGCGCGAGATGATCGGCCAGATGCTCAAGCCGCTCGCCGTCAAGGCGGAACAGAAGGGACTGGAGATCCTGTGCGACATCGATCCTGATGTCCCCGCCGCGATCGTTGGCGACTCGGGCCGGCTGCAACAGGTGCTGGCGAATCTCGTCGGTAACGCCATCAAGTTCACGGCACGCGGCCACGTGTTGATCGAGGTCCATG
The DNA here is from genome assembly GCA_023265175.1 of Acidobacteriota bacterium. Classification (GTDB taxonomy): domain Bacteria; phylum Acidobacteriota; class Vicinamibacteria; order Vicinamibacterales; family CAVVIG01; genus JAHFUI01. The sequence goes on along the minus strand of JAHFUI010000020.1, from coordinate 19,219 downwards.
AAGAGACCCGGCGCGACAGCTGCACGATGCTGCACTTCCAGATCAGCGACACAGGCATCGGAATCCCGCGGGAGAAGCACGCGACGATTTTCGAAGCGTTCAGCCAGGCCGATGGGTCGACGACGCGACGGTTCGGCGGTACCGGACTCGGACTGACGATCTCGTCCACCCTTGTCCATATGATGGGCGGACGCATCTGGGTCGAAAGCGAGCCTCGCAAGGGCAGCGCCTTCCACTTCACTGCGGCCTTCGATATCAGCGATCTCTCCCAGACCGAGCGCACGCCCGAGCCGCTGCTGGCCGAGCTGCCGGTGCTCATCGTCGACGACAACGCCGTCAACCGTCGCATTCTCCACGCACAACTGACGCGCTGGCATACGCGGCCCACCGCCGTGGAGAGCGGCCGCGCCGCGCTCGAAGCGTTGTCTGCCGCCGCACAAGACGATACGCCCTTCGTCCTGGTGCTGCTCGATGTCAACATGCCAGAGCTCGACGGCTTCCAGGTGGCCGAGCGGATTCGGACGGTGCCGCAACTGGCGGGCGCCACGATCATGATGCTCAGCTCGTCGGGCCACCACGGAGAAGCCGCCCGATGCCACGAGCTCGGAATCGCGGAGTATCTCACCAAGCCGATTCAAGCAGCGAATCTGTACGACGCCATGTGCCGGGCGCTGAACCGCGCATCGAAGCCGGCGGTGCCCGGTCCTTCGCCGGCGCGTACCCATGCGCACGTCAGTCGCGCGCTGCGCGTGCTGCTCGCTGAGGACAACGTCGTCAACCAGCGCGTGGCGGTGGGACTGTTGACGAACCGAGGCCACGCGGTCACCGTCGCACACAACGGCCGCGAGGCGCTGGCGGCCCTCGAGCGGAACGCGTTCGACGTGGTCCTGATGGACGTGCAGATGCCGGAAATGGGAGGGCTCGAGGCGACGGCCGCGATCCGGGAGCGCGAGCGGAAGACCGGCGGACACGTCCGGATCCTGGCGATGACCGCGCATGCCATGAACGGCGATCGCGAGCGGTGTCTGGCGGCCGGCATGGACGGGTATTTAACGAAGCCGATCGGACCGGCGATGCTCTGCGCGACGCTGGAACACGAGGCTGCGGCGCCGGCACCGGCCGGCACCCCAGACAGCCCGCCCCGAGCCGAGACACCGGTCGATCGCGCCGGCTTGATGGAGCGGCTCGGCGGTGACGAGCACCTCTTCACCGACGTCATCCGGCTCTTCCTGGAAGACTGCCCCGTCCGGCTCGCCGCGATCAAGGCGGCGGTCGAGGACCGCGATCCGGAACGCATCCGCACCGCCGCGCACGCCCTCAAGGGGGCCGCGGGCAATCTGTCGGCCACCGGTTTGTTCGACGCGGCGCGGACGCTCGAACGGATCGGCGCCGAGGGCCGGCTCGAGGCTGCCGAGGCCGGACGGCGGCGGGTGGCAACCGAGGCGTCGCTGCTGATGGATGCGCTGCGCCGGTTCGAGGTGACCGAGCCTGCGGAGGGATCGAGATGCGCGCACTGATTGCCGACGACGATCGCGGGACGACCGCGATTCTGTCAAAGACGCTGCAGCGATGGAACATCGATGTGACCGTCGCTCACGACGGAACCGCGGCGTGGGATCTCCTGCGTGCCGGCGGACCCTCGCTGGCGATCGTCGATTGGATGATGCCGGGGCTCGACGGCCCCGAGCTCTGCCGCCGCATCCGGCTGGATCCATCGCTGGGGCACATGTACGTGATTCTGCTCACCGGGCGTGACAAACGCGCGGATCTGGTCGCCGGCCTCGACGCCGGAGCCGACGACTACATGGTGAAGCCGTTCGACGCGGAGGAGCTTCGAGCGCGCGTGCAGGTCGGCATCCGCGTGGTCACGCTGCAGGAGCGTCTGGCCGATCGCGTGGCCGAGCTGCAATCCGCGTTGTCGCGGGTGAAGCAGCTTACCGGCTTGCTGCCGATTTGCAGCTACTGCAAGCGCATCCGGAGCGATCAGGACTACTGGGAACAAGTGGACAGCTACGTCGCGCAGCACTCGGACGCGCAGTTTTCCCACGGCATCTGTCCGCAGTGCTACGAAGCGGTACGGGCTCAATTCGCGCAATGACCGTACCCGGCGCAAGGACGCCATGATGGACGATGGCGGCTCCCGGATGGAAGCTTGCGAAGGGTTACTCCGGGCTGAATTCAGCCGAGGTCCTATGACGATGAACGCGACAACAGCCCAGGAGCCTGCAGTGGGGAACGCGCGGCTGAGAACCGGGCGGACCACGTCGCTACGATGGCATCTGATCTACTTCCTGCTCGCGGGGTTCGATCTCCTCGCCGTCGGGACGAGCCTGTATTTCACTCGTCACCTGGTCGTCATCTACGTCGAGTCGAACCGTGTCAATCAGGAGTGGAACGAGCGGTTGGACCGCTATGCGAAGCTCTACGCTCTCGCTCAGGCGGTGGCCGCGCCGGGTGATGATGTCTTCGAGTCTCACGATGTGATTCGTGAGTCGGCCAGAATGAAAGAAGCCCGGTACCGTTTCGACCAGGCGCTCGAGGCAGCGAGAACCGATTTCGTAGACACGAATCAGCCGTTCCTGCTGAACGATCTGGACCGGGTCGCCGAGGCGATGCAGCAAGTCAAGGCGGAAGTCGAAGCGATCTTCTCCGAATTCAGCCGGGGCCGGCTCGACGCGGCTGGCGCGCGCATGGCAATAATGGACCGAAAGTTCGGCGATGTGAACACCGCACTGAGGCTCCTCGGCGCTCGCGTGCGCGCCATTCAGAAAGCGGGTTTCGCACAACATGCAGCAAAGGCCGCCACCCTGAAGGAATTCCAGTACGCCGTGGCGGCCGCGATGCTCCTGATGGTCTGCGGCGTCGTGGTGTACGGCTCCGCCATGGTCCGAAGCATGAAAAAGTCGGCATACGAGGGCGAGCGTCAGCTCGAGGCTTTGCAGGCCAGCGAAGAACGGCTTTCAATGCAGTACGCCGTGGCCCGGCGCCTGATGGAATCGTCCACGCCTGAAGAAGCCATTCCTCTCGTTCTGGAGGCCGTCTGCCTGTACATGGGCTGCCAATGGGGTGCTCTGTGGATGGCTGACCAGGAAGCGAACGTGATGCGGTGGGCAGGGAAAGGGAATTGGAGTGCGCGGCCCGATGCGTTTGCAGCTTGGGATGCCGATTGTCGCGTGCGGACGTTTCCATCAGGGGTAGGGCTCATCGGGCGGGTGTGGGCGACGGCCGAACCGTGCTGTATCCCTGACATGGCGAAGGACACGAATTTTCCGAGAGCCACCCTCGCCGCCCAGGTCGGTCTGCGCAGCGCCTTGGCAGTCCCCATCCTGTTCAATTGTGAGGTGCTGGGTGTCGTCGAGTTCTTCAGCCACGAAGTCCGCCGTCTCGACGAGAACCTGAAGCAGGTGATGTCCACCGTCGCCGGCCAGTTTGGCGCGTTCCTCGAACGCTCCCGGGCAGAGGCGAGGCTCCGCGATGCGAAGACCGCCGCCGAGGATGCCAGCCGCGCAAAGAGCGAGTTCCTTGCCAACATGAGCCACGAGATCCGCACGCCGCTGAACGGCATCGTCGGCCTGACCGAGCTCACGCTGGATACTGATCTGACGGCCCAGCAGCGCGACTATCTCGAGACCGTCAAATCGTCGGCGGACTCCCTCCGCTCCATCCTCAACGACATCCTCGACTTCTCGAAGATTGAGTCGCGCAAGCTCGAGCTCGAATCGGTGCCATTTTCGGTGAGAGACGCCCTCAGCGACATGCTGAAGCCGTTCGCCGCGCGGGCGCATCAGAAGGGCCTCGATCTCATTTGCGATGTCGATCCCGCAGTGCCCGCGGGAATCGTCGGCGATCCGGTCCGCGTCGGGCAGGTCGTTGGAAATCTTGTTGGCAACGCCATCAAGTTCACCGAGCGCGGCCACGTGCTGCTCGCGGTCCGCGAGCACGCGCGACGCGACGGCCGCACGATGCTCCACTTCAGCATCACCGATACGGGCATCGGCATTCCTCAGGAGAAGCACGCCACGATCTTCGAGGCGTTCAGTCAGGCCGACGGCTCGACGACCCGCCGCTTCGGCGGAACCGGTCTCGGGCTCAGCATTTCTGCCACACTCATCCATATGATGGGCGGACGCATCTGGGTCGACAGCGCGCGCGACGCGGGCAGCACCTTCCACTTCACGGCAGCGTTCGACACGGCGGAGCTGTCTGAGGCGCAGCCGCAGGGTCGCGATCCGCTGCTGGCCAACCATGCGCACGTCAGTCGCGCGCTGCGCGTGCTGCTCGCTGAGGACAACGTCGTCAACCAGCGCGTGGCGGTGGGACTGTTGACGAACCGAGGCCACGCGGTCACCGTCGCACACAACGGCCGCGAGGCGCTGGCGGCCCTCGAGCGGAACGCGTTCGACGTGGTCCTGATGGACGTGCAGATGCCGGAAATGGGAGGGCTCGAGGCGACGGCCGCGATCCGGGAGCGCGAGCGGAAGACCGGCGGACACGTCCGGATCCTGGCGATGACCGCGCATGCCATGAACGGCGATCGCGAGCGGTGTCTGGCGGCCGGCATGGACGGGTATTTAACGAAGCCGATCGGACCGGCGATGCTCTGCGCGACGCTGGAACACGAGGCTGCGGCGCCGGCACCGGCCGGCACCCCAGACAGCCCGCCCCGAGCCGAGACACCGGTCGATCGCGCCGGCTTGATGGAGCGGCTCGGCGGTGACGAGCACCTCTTCACCGACGTCATCCGGCTCTTCCTGGAAGACTGCCCCGTCCGGCTCGCCGCGATCAAGGCGGCGGTCGAGGACCGCGATCCGGAACGCATCCGCACCGCCGCGCACGCCCTCAAGGGGGCCGCGGGCAATCTGTCGGCCACCGGTTTGTTCGACGCGGCGCGGACGCTCGAACGGATCGGCGCCGAGGGCCGGCTCGAGGCTGCCGAGGCCGGACGGCGGCGGGTGGCAACCGAGGCGTCGCTGCTGATGGATGCGCTGCGCCGGTTCGAGGTGACCGAGCCTGCGGAGGGATCGAGATGCGCGCACTGATTGCCGACGACGATCGCGGGACGACCGCGATTCTGTCAAAGACGCTGCAGCGATGGAACATCGATGTGACCGTCGCGCACGACGGAATCGCGGCGTGGGATCTGTAGAAACTCTGCAAAAACGTTGAAGACCGTCTTGATCGTTGACGATCAGAGCGCAATTCGGAGGCTCTTGTCGCATTGGACCCAGGCAAGTGGATACGAGGTGGCTGAGGCTGCCAGTGCCGAGCAGGCGCTCGAGGAGATGAGCGCGTGCCGTGCAGGAGTGGTCGTGTGCGACGTCCACCTGCCGGATCACGACGGCCTCTGGCTCGCTGGTGAACTTCGCCGACGGTTCCCGGAAGCCGCGCTCATCATGACCACTGGAGGCCGGGATGCCAACCTGATGCGCCAAACGGGGGCCGTCGACTACCTGATGAAACCCTTCAATCGCGCTCAGTTCCAAGCAGCCCTCCAACGCGGGAGTGAATGGAATCGTGCCTGAGCGCATCTCGCCGCTCTTATCCCGGCATCCACAGACTTCGCTGTGCTCGTCGGCCCCTCCTCGCCACGTCCCGCCTGACACGCTCCGCTACCGCCCCTGACTGTGCGGCAGCGCACAGTCGGGGGGCTCACTCCTCGCACGCTGAAAGGAATCGCCCGAAATCAGGCCACAAATGCGGCACGGCCGCTGAACGGGAATTGGCAGTGCCGTTGCCTGAGGGAGGCCGGAGCAACCTGAACATGCCTTCACCCGGGATCATCGGGATGACCGACATGGCGCTCGATACGGACCTGACGGCCGAGCAGCGCGAGCAAATCGGCATGGTGAAAATCTCGGCAGAGTCGCTGCTCCTGATCGTCAACGGCGACGTGGCGACTTGCAGCACCGTCTTCAGCCTCATCGAGAGGGAAACCGGACGACTGCTGGCCGCACTGGCCCGTACTGAGGAGAGCCTGGCATGCGCGTCCTGATTGCGGAAGATGACGCCGTGACGGCGCGCATGCTTCAGGGGCTGATTCGCTCGTGGGGATACGAGGTCGTCACGGCAACCGACGGACCAAGCGCACTCGCCATGCTCCAGTCAGATGACGCCCCGCAGCTGGCACTGCTCGATTGGATGATGCCCGGGGTGGATGGGCCGGACATCTGCCGGACAGTCCGTCAACGCATACGCGGCGACTCGACGTACCTGCTTCTGCTGACGGCCAGGCACGAGCTCTCGGATATCGTGACTGGTCTGGACGCGGGGGCGGACGACTATCTTGTCAAGCCCTTCGAGCCTGAAGAGCTTCGCGCGCGAGTGAAAGCCGGCGCCCGCATCAGCGATTTGCAGCAGCGCCTGGCCGCCCAGGTGACCCAGCTCGGGCAGGCATTGAGCAAGGTTCGGCGACTCAGCGGCCTCCTGCCGATTTGCGCCTACTGCAAGGCCATCCGTGATGACTCCGACTATTGGCACCGGGTCGAAGAGTACGTGACCGAGCACGCCGAGGTGACATTCAGTCACGGCATCTGTCCCAATTGTCTGGACGCGGCCCTGAAAGAGGCGCGCGCGGCATCGTAGACATCTTCTGAGGCCGGAATCGTGATGGGTGAAGCAAGTTTCTGTGGTGCGCCTCAGAAGCTGTCTTAGTGCCCGCGTCGCGGGCTAGTAGCGAAGATGCGCTACGGGGGCTCTTTCTGGGCGGTTTGAGGCGCAGCTTCGCTACGAAGGACCAGCCGCCTTCCGGCGCTTCGAGACGATGTCGATGCCGTACCGTTCGAGACGACGGTAGAGCGCGCGCCGGTTCAAACCGAGCATCCGCGCGGCCCGCTGCTTGTTGCCGGCGGCCCGTTCGAGCACGTCGAGGAGGTGAGCGCGCTCGAGCGTGGACAGCGCGTCATCGGCACTATCCGTCCCGCCTGAGCCGGACGATTCCGCCATGGCCTGCTGCATGTCGCCGAGATCACGCTCCGCGATGAACTCACTGTCGGCGAGGATGCAGGCGCGCTCGATCGTATTGCGCAGCTCGCGCACATTGCCTTCCCAGTGTGCCTCGACCAACCGCCGCTCGGCGGCTGGTGCTGGCCCGACGAGGCGCTTGTCGAGCCGCGCCGCGGCTTCCCGGATAAACCTTGCGGTGAGGTAGGGGATGTCTTCACGGCGCTGGCGAAGGGGTGGCACGGACAGCTCTATCGTATTCAAGCGATACAGCAGGTCGGTGCGAAAATGTCCCGCAGCCGCCTGGGCGCGAAGATCGCGATTGGTCGCCGCGAGCACCTGCACATCGACCCGTCTGGCTTCGAGCGAGCCGACGCGCTGCACTTCGCCACTTTCCACGACGCGCAGCAGTTTGGCCTGCACGCTCATCGGGAGCTCGCCTATCTCGTCGAGAAAGATCGTGCCGCCGTTGGCCGCCTCGAAGAGTCCCGGCTTGTTGTCGGTCGCGCCGGTAAACGCGCCCCGCATGTGCCCGAACAGTTCGCTCTCGAACAACGATTCCACGACCGCCGAACAGTTGATCGGCACAAATCGCCTGGCGCGCCGCGGGCCGGTCTGGAACAGCGCCCGTGCGACGAGCTCCTTGCCGGTCCCCGTCTCGCCGGTGATCAGCGCCGTGCGAATATGTGGCGCCAGCCGCCGGATGAGGCTGAACAGCTCCCGCATCGCAGGACCGCGGCCGACCATGCCGCAGAACTCCGCATGTTTTGCGGCTTCGCTTTCCGCCGCCAGCAGCTTCCGGCGCTCGTCGAATTCTTCGCGCAGCGTCCTCAGCAGATGCTTGAGGCGACCGAAGTCGAAGGGCTTGGTGAGGTAATCGATCGCACCAAGCTTCACCGCTTCGACCGCGCTGTCGATCGTCGCCGCGCCGCTCATGAGCAGGACCTGACAATCGGGATTGGCGGCGCGGATCGCGCGGAGCACTTCGAGCCCGCCGACATCGGGCATACGCAGATCGACCGCCGCCATGTCCACGTGCTCGCGCTGCAGGCGTTCGATGGCCTCTCGGCCTCCGGCGCAGGTGACAACGTCAAAGCCCGCCTGCTCGGCGACCTGTCCGATCACGTCGAGAACGGCGGCCTCGTCATCCACGATCAGAAGCGTCGGGCGAGGCGACTTGGATCGCGTCACGCGAGATCTCTGACCCGGCGTCCAGAACTTTCCGGGACGAGGCGTTTCCGGTTCACGAGACCGTGTCCAGGGCCTCACGGACGGCACGTGCAAAGGTCGCGAGCGTGAACGGCTTTTGCAGAAATGCCATGCCTGTCGTCAGGATGCCATGATTGACGATGGCGGTATCGGTGTACCCGGACATGTAGAGGACTTTCATCAGTGGATACTGTTGCAAGACTCGCTGCGCCAGTAGCCGTCCGCTCGTTCCCGGCATGACGACATCAGTTAATAGGAGGTGGATCAGCCCGGAATGCCTGGCTGCAAGACGCAGCGCCTCCTCCGCCTCCGATGCCTCGATGACGGTATAGCCGTTTCGCATCAGCAGCTCTCTTGCGAGCTTGCGTACGCGCTCATCGTCTTCCACCAACAGGACTGTTTCCTCGCCGCCGCGAACGCCGGTTTGGACCTTCTGCGTCACGCTCTCGGGTATCTCATCCACGCGCGGCAGGTAGATCTTGAAGGTCGTGCCCCTTTTCAGCTCGCTGTACACCCAGATGTTCCCGTTGATCTGCTTCACAATGCCGTAAATAGTGGCGAGCCCCAGTCCTGTGCCGCTTTCCTTTGGCTTCGTGGTGAAGAACGGCTCGAAAATCCGAGCCTGGACCTCTGGCGACATCCCAGTGCCGCTGTCGCTCACCGCGAGCATCGCATACGGTCCCGGCGCGACTGCGATGTGTTTTCTCGCGTACGCCTCGTCGAGATCGACATTCGCCGTTTCGATCGTGATCTTTCCCCCGGTGGGCATCGCGTCGCGAGCGTTGACGACCAGATTCATGATCACTTGTTCGAGCTGGCCGACATCGGCGTTCGCTGATCCAAGATCGCATGAGAGCCGAGTCGTGAGCTCGATGTCTTCCCCGATCAGCCGCCGCAGCATCGGTTCGAGGTCCCCCACGATGGTATTGATGTTCAACACCATGGGCTTGATGATCTGCCTTCGGCTGAAAGCCAGAAGCTGACTCGTCAACTCCGCGGCGCGCTCGCCCGCCTTGCGAATTTGTTCCAAATCGCCCCTCGGCCGGTCCGGCAGCTCATAGCCGGCCAGTTCTTCCAGCAGAAGGTTGGTGTACCCCAGAATCGCCGTCAGGAGATTGTTGAAGTCATGGGCGATCCCTCCGGCCAGGATGCCAATCGACTCCATTCGCTGTGCCTGTCGAAACTGGGCCTCGAGATTCTTCTGAGCAGTGATGTCCATCCCCACGCCCGCCGCCCGAATCGGTTGGCCGGCTTCGTCGTAGAACGGTTGACCCACGCCTGCGATCCAACGGACCGACCCGTCCGGCCAAATGACGCGGTACTCGAGACGAGACTCGGTGTGGTCGCGAGTGGATTGGACAATCCGATCCAGCACACGCTGGCGGTCCTCCGGATGGATCGCGTCGACGAACGCCTCAAACGTGCCACGGAATCCTCCAGGGGGCATTCCGTGCAGTCGCTCCAACACATCCGACCAGCTGGTCTTGCCGGACGCGATGTCAGATTCCCACGTGCCCACATCGGCGGCTTCTAACGCGAATCGCATCCGGTCCTCGGCGCTGCCAAGCGCGGCCTCGGCCGCCCGATTCTGCCGCCGTGCCGCTTCCCGCAACTCGCGCGAGACGGCGGGAAGAAGCCGCGCCAGGCGATCCTTGACGATGAAATCGCGAGCGCCAGATCTCAGGGCATCGACGACCGCCTCTTCATCGATCGTGCCCGAGATGACGATGCACGGTGGATCGAGGGTGCTCGCGGCGAGCACCTTCAAGACATCCGTCGCGTTCAGGGTCGGGAGCGAGAAGTCGCTGACCACCAGGTCCCACTCCGGTCTGCGCAGCGCCTCGCGCAACGCCTCAATCGTCTCAACGCGGAGATGGGTCACGTCATAACCCCCACGCGCCAGTTCCCGAAGCACCAAGGCCGCATCGTCCTCAATATCTTCCACGATCAGCACACGAAGCGGGTTCATCAGACCTCCAATGGATCAACCAACGCCCGGTTCTGGTCGTGATCGACTTCCTCCTTCACCGATGTGGCGATGGACCGACGCCGCTGCATAAATTGGTCATCGGGCTGACGGGCGCGCCTGGAGGAGAAGCGGTCGTCCGGCCCGCGGACACCGCGTCACGGTCTTTACCGCCCGACACGAGCGCGACCACGTCATCGCCGTATTTGGTGGAGGACATGACCATCGAGCGAAAGGGCGTGGCCACGACCTTGTCCGGCCCCGGCGAGATCACGAGAGTCACATAACCGATTCCCGCCGTGGTCAGGCAGCCGACATTGATTGCGTACCTCGAGCCCCAGGGATCGGCTCCGAGTCCATCCACGTAAGGGCCGCGCCAGCGGGCCCCCTCGCTGCGGCCCATGGGATAGCCCACGGTGTTGTCGACGATGTGCGCGTTCAGCTCCTGCACGAGTCGATCATCAACCGGCAAGGCCCAAGGTCGCGCCTCGTCGGTTCCCGGCTCGGGGATGTCACCCGCGCTCACCACGAGGCTCGGCAGTGCGCCGTTGGCCCCCTTCAACCGTCCGACATCACTGACAAGCCGGATCACCGACATGGCCAACACGCGTACGTCGCCCTGCGCCTTGACCATCCGCGCGACGTCGACATATTCGCTGATACGCCCCGGCGCCGTGGCCGCGACAATAGCCGCTGCCGCAATCACGATCGTGGCTTCCAGGGCCGAAAAGCCCTGCTCGCGACCAGCCCGGTAGCGCCTCGGTATCATTCAGATTCCATCCGTTCCGTGTCGTACCGGCGCCATCCGGAGATGCCGATGGCGTAGGCCGCGAGCGCCCAGATGCCGAGATAGCCCAGGCGCCACAGGTTGTCGATCACGCCGTCGCCCTGCACGAACACGGCAGTCAGGCCGTCGACGACCGGCGCCGCCGGCAGCAGCCAGTGCACCTTCGCCCAGCTCGCCGGCATCATCGTCATCGGCAGCGAGGTCCCGCTCAAGGCCATCATCGGGATCAAGACGAGGTTGACAATCCTGTTGGCCACGTGGACCGCCGGCGCGAACGCGGCAATCAGAAATCCAATGGCCCCAAATGTGAGGCTCCCCATCGTGAGGATCGCCAACCAGCCGGCGATGCCGCCTCGCCAGCTCACGTTGAACAACAGATGCGCCGCGAAGACCTGGACGATCGCCGCCAACAGCACGACGAGCGTGCGCGCCAGGACGGAGGCGAGCATGATCTCGGCAAATGGCACGGGCATCAGACGGTAGCGGCGGAAGACTCCCCGCTTCCGCGCGGCGGTGAGGCCAATCCCGACACTGAAGAGCCCGTTGGCCATCACGCCGATCGTGACGATGGCCGCGGTGAGCGCAATGCGCACCGCGCTCTCGCCGCCGCTCAGAAAACCCAGGAACACCAGAAGCAGGACCAGGAAGAACCCGAAATTCCAGAAGACGAGCTGATGATCGCGAAGGAGGAGTCGCATGAACACGGCCGTCAGGCGAACCAGTTGAGCGAACTGTCGCATCATCGCGATTGCGCTCCAGCGGTCAGCTCGAAAAAGACGTCCTCAAAGGTGGGTTGGTACATGGCGAGCGATCGCGGTGTGGCGTCATGCTGATCGAGCAAGCGGATCAAGGCTCGCATGGTGGCGAACCCATCGCGAGACGACACCGCGTAGGTATCACTCCGCCGAACGGCCGTCCCGACGGCTCCGTCCAACCGCCCAAGCACCTCGGGGTCAATCGCCGGCTTGGGCAGATCGAAGACCACCCGAACGGGCGCATGAGAGCGCGCCAACAGCCTGGCCGGAGTGTCCACGTCCACAAGTTGTCCGGTCTCGAGGATGGCGATCCGGTCGGCAAGACGCTCCGCTTCTTCCAGGTGGTCGGTCGTGATGACGGAGGTTTGCCCCTGATCCCGTCTCATCCGCAACAGGTTCCGGACCCGCAGGACGCTTTCAGGGTCGAGATCGCGAGTCGGGTCATCGGCAAACAACACGACCGGTGCGTTCACCAGCGCCAGCGCCAGCGAGAACCGTTGTGCGACCGACGGCGGCAGCGCGTGCACGGGACGATGGCGGACCGACAGCAGGTCCATCGTCTCCAGAATTGACGCGGTCTCCAGCCGCCGCTCATAAAACGCCCCGAAAAACTTCAGGGCTTTCTCAACGGTCAGGTGGCGTTCGACACTCGCGCCGCGTGGCGCCACGCCAATGCGCTGCTTGACGGCGGGGGCGAACCGGCGGGGATCGGTGCCGCAGACACTGAGTTGATCGGCCGCCACCGGGCGAAGGCCGACGAGGCTTTCGAGCAGCGCGCTCTTTCCCGAACCGGCGCGCCCGACGATCACAAAAATCTCGCCCGGGAGGATGTCGAGGTCCATCGGCGCCAGGGATGGCCGGGCGTCGCCTAGGGTACGGAGCCCCCGCGCGAAGACCACCGTATCCAGTGCAAGCGGAGGAGATGCCTCCATCATGGCTTTGCCTGCGTTACGGGTGCTCGCGTCGCCTCGCTTCCGGCCGGCCGATCGAGCTGGCCGGTCCTGGCCAACATGATGAACTCATCGATCAAACCGCGATCGCGCCAGCCCCGTTGTGCCTCCTGGGAAAGCTCCGCGCAGGCTTGCTCCCGCGGCAGCGCCGCCCTGTACGGCCGCTCGGTCGTCAGCGCGTCGTAGACGTCCACGATGCCGACAATCTGCGCGAGCTGTGGAATCGCATCGCCTCGGAGGCCATCCGGATAGCCGGTGCCATCCAGTCGCTCGTGGTGGTGTCGGACAATCGGACGGACGGGACGCAAGGAGCGCAGGTCCCCGCAGATCGAGTCGCCGATCACTGCGTGCCGTTTCATCGCCTCGTACTCGTCGGCGGTCAGGGGCCCCGGCTTCAACAGGATGGCATCGGGGACGCTCACTTTGCCCACATCGTGGAGAAAGCCGCCTCGATGAAGCGCCGCGAGACTTTCGTCGTCGAGATCCCGGTGCGTGCCCAACGCGACGGCATAGCGCGCCAGCCGCTGGCAGTGACCCTCGGTGTAGGCATCGCGCGCCTCGATCGTCAACGCCAGACTCAGGATCACCGATTCGGCGGAGTCCAGATCATCGGTGTAGCGCTTGAGCCGGACGAGGGATCGGACGCGAGCCCGGAGCTCGTGCGCGTTGACCGGTTTGGTCAGAAAATCATCGGCCCCTGCGTTGATGCCCTGGATCTTGTCCTCGCGCTCGTGCAGCGAGGTGATCAACACCACGGGCATGAGACGCGTGGCAGGATCGCGCTTGAGCCGCCGGCACACCTCGAAGCCGTCAAGCTTCGGCATCGTGACGTCCAGCAGTACCAAATCAGGCGACTCGCGTGCGACGGCCGCGAGCGCGGCCTCGCCGTCGGCCGCGGTATGCACGGCATAGCCCTCGCGCGTCAGCAGTCCCTTCAGCAACTCCAGGTTTCCCTGGAGATCGTCAACGACGAGGATCGTGCCGGCGCCGCGGAGCATGTCGGTCATCGCTCTGTTCCTGGTGGCCCGCTGTCGCCTGAATCGCCGCGGGAAGATCCGGCGGCCGGCCGGACGGCGAGTTGCGGCAGCAGCGCCATCGCGCGCTGCGCGGCGCTGAGGATCTGTTCCACATTGGGGCGACGGCGATCACCCTCCTCGAGCTCGTCGAGGAGCATTTCGGCGAATCCGACGACGATCGCGAGGTGATTGTTCATCTCATGCATCGGATCATCGCTCATCGGGCTCATCGTCATCGGTGGCCTTCATCGCTCGACGGCTCGCGACGATGAGGATGCGGCCCGTGTTGGGAGCGGCCTGAATCGACGTCTCGTCCGCGATCGATTGGCGACCGTCGAGTATGTTCACGTCTTAGGCAGCTTTTTCCGCAACACCACGGCGAGTGCTCGCTACTAATTTCGGATCCTTAATTTCGGATCTTTAGTACCTACGTGCCAGAGAGGAGGTCACGTACGATTCGAATCAGATCCTCCTCCCAGAGCGGCTTGAAGTGAATCTGCGCGCCCAGCATCTCCAGCTCGCGTGCGACCCGCTCGTCCACCAGGTAGTCGCCTGTCACGACGGCGACCGGAACGTTGGCGTACCGAGCGGTGGCTCGTAGCCGACGCAAGAACTCCACACCGTCGGTGATCGGCAGGTGTAAATCCAGGAGGACTGCCGCCGGTACCGCGCGCTCGACTTCCAGCAAAGCCGATTCCGCGTCGAGAGTCACACGGACGCCGTAGCCTTCAGCTTTCAATATATGCTCGAAGGCCTCCACCGCGCCGGGATCATCCTCCACGATCAAGATCGAGGCATCGCGCACGCCAGAATCACCCAGGCGAAGAGATGTTCCATCATGATCGGGGCTGCTCACAGAAACGTCGATTCTCGCCCCGGTTGACCAACTTGAGCGTCCAAGCGTTCGCGCACCTTCCTCGCGAGGGTTTCAGGCGTGAACGGCTTCGGGAGAAAGCTGACGTTCTGAAGGCTCGAGCCGAGGTCGATGGCCGGGCGGCTTGCATATCCCGACGCGAAGAGCACCTTGATCGCTGGCCGGCGTCGCACGATACGTTGAGCCAGATCGGGGCCATTCAGCCCGGGCATAATGACGTCACTTAACAACAGATGGATCGGCCCGCGACGGCCTTCCTCAATCGCGATCGCGTCGGCCACATCGTGCGCCTCCAACACCGTATAGCCGTACCGCTTCAACGCCTTTCGCATGAGGCCGCGCAGGCCTCCTTCATCTTCAACCAGCAAGATGGTCTCCGTGCCCTTGCCGGTGTTCGTAGAAGGCGGTGCCGCCACGGCGGAGGCCTCGGGGGCGTCCACTCTTGGCCAGTACGTGGTCACGGTCGTGCCGAACCCGGGCGTGCTTTCAATCGAGATATACCCGCCACTCTGCTTCACGACGCCGTACACGGTCGACAGGCCCAGCCCCGTACCTTTCGCGGGCCCTTTCGTCGTGAAGAAGGGCTCGAACACGTGGGCGAGCACGTCGGGCGTCATGCCACAGCCGGTGTCTTGGACGGTTAGCGAGACGTAGCGACCGGGCAAGGCTCCCACGTGCCGACGGGCAAACTTCGGGTCGAGAACCACGTTGGCGGTCGCGATCGTGAGCGTCCCACCCTGTGGCATCGCGTCGCGCGCGTTGATCACCAGGTTCATCAGCAGTTGCTCCACCTGGCCCGGGTCAGCTTTCGTGCGTTCGAGGGACGGCGCGGCGACTACATCGAAGCGGATGTTCTCGCTGATGACGCGCTTCAGCATCTTGTCGAAATCGCCTACTACTTGATTGAGATCCAGGATCTGCGGCACCAACAGCTGCCTCCGGCTGAACGCGAGCAACTGCTGTGCGAGGCGGCTGGCCCGCTCGCCCGCCTTCTGGATCTCCTCAACGTCGGCCGCAATGTCGGGGTGATCACGTATCCGATCGAGCACCAGCTCGCTGTAGCCGAGGATGGCGGTCAGGAGATTATTGAAATCGTGCGCGATGCCGCCGGCCAGTTGTCCGATCGCCTCCATCTTCTGCGCCTGCCGGAACTGCTCCTCAACCTGCTTGCGATCGGTAATATCACGCGCCACACCCACAACGGCCTTCACTTCGCCTGCGTGATCCCTGAGAGGAACCAGCCAGGTGCCGAGCCACACGGTGCGGCCGGGAAAGTCGACCTGGTCCTCCGTGTAGAGTGACTCACGGGTCGCGAGCACCCTCCCAAGCTGGCGGCGCTGCTGACGCGCGACGTGAGGCGGGAACAGCTCGTCGAGTCGCTGCCCGACGACCTGATCCGCTCGCACTCCGAGGTTGTTGGCTGCAGAAGCATTGACGTACTCCAGACACCCCTCTCGACTGACGATGAAGATGTCTTCGTGTATCGCTTCGACGAGCGCGCGATAGCGTTCCTCGCTCGCACTGAGCGCCGCCTCCGCCTGCTTCCGCTTGCTGATATCGTGGGTGATGCCAACAAAGTGGCTGACCGTGCCGCGCGCGTTCAGTATCGGGGTGATGGTCTGCTCGTAGTTGTACAGACTTCCGTCCTTGCGTCGATTGATCAGTTCGCCCCGCCACACCCGGCCGGAGCTGATCGTCTCCCAGAGCTCTTTGTACACGACCTGATCGTGCCTGTTCGATTTGAGCAATCGCGGAGTCTGTCCGACGGCCTCCTCCGCGGTATAGCCGGTGAGGCGCGTGAACGCTGGATTCACCCACGCCATGTAGCCTCTGGCGTCGGTGATCAAAATGGCGTCATCGGCAGATGTGAGCGCGGCGCTTTGCAGTCGAAGCCGATCCTCCACCAGCGTGCGATCCGTGAGGTCCACGACGGGCGCCCGACGCTGGCGGTGATCGCGCTCCAGGAGCTCGCCGCCGGCGACCCTGACACGACCCCGGTACGTCCTCGAGGGCCCGGTGGCCTGTGGACATGACCGGAAGCTTCGGATCTCTCGGATACCGGGGATGTAGTGAGAGCTCTGCAACATGCTGTCGCTCCCTGTCCTTGAAGCGTGGCGCCGGCCGCACGTCGCGAAATTCAGAATTACGAATTGAGAATTATGAATGCGTTGACCAATTCTCAATTCTGAATTCCAAATTCCTAATTTCGCACCGTCTCCAGCACGGCCAATCGCTTCTCCAGCTCTATCAAGCGATCACCGTTCGGTTCGGGCCTGGCGTGGCGAGCGAACGCCGGATTGTTCACCCACCAGTCCATCCCCATCTCCCTGGCCTTGTCCACCGAGCAGATCACGAGACGCAACTGGATCGTCAACAGCTCGACTTCCACCAGGTTGATCCTGATGTCGCCCGCGATCACGATCCCCTTGTCCAGGATGCGCTCGAGGAGATCGGCCAGAGTGGCGCTCTGCGTGGACTGCCCGACACCACGTTGTAAACTCATGTCACACCTTTACAGGAGTTTGCCAAGGGGGCCGAGGTCGATATTGAGATCCTCGTCCTCCAGGTTGAAGGCCCGTCTGAGCCTGTCGATTTCCTGAGCCTGCCGCATGAGCGTCAACCCCAATCGTTCAACCTCAGCGGCCGTGAGGGTGCCATTCTCAATGCGTCCGATCGCCTGCTTCTCCAATAGCTCGTGCAGGAGCTTGACGAGCGTCAAGACCAGTCGTCCGAGCCCATTCTTTGCGTCGTCGTGGCTGAGGTTCAGTCGACCAGGGTGCCCCGGCTGGTGAAGCGCTGCGGGTTCTCCCCCTGCGGACCACTCTGACAGACGCAGTGGCAACGACGCGTGATTCTCCAAGACGCGGGCGAACTCGCCCATCGCCCGCGACTCCGCGCGCGGTTCTTTAACAAGGTCCATCGTTTGCCTCACTGACGGCGCTGTTCGGCCGCGCTCCCGCCGGGGGATCCATCACTGCCAATTCCCGGCCCTTCTCGATCGACGTCAGCACTACCTGCAGCCCGAGATAGATGAGCTCGATGTCAGCCACCGAGATCGTCACCTCGCCGACCACCACGGCGCCCTTGTTGAGCACCCGATCGAGTGCCTCGCACAGTGAAACCCGATCATGGGCATTGAGCGCCTTTGCGGGGTTGCTCGATCGCACTGTCACGTCCCTCGCTCGTCTCGATACAGCGCGCGCCCAAACTCGCCGAGCCGCTCTGTCCCCCGAGGCTCTCCACAACGGTAGACCCGCGTCTGATGGATTGCGGGAAACATGTTCCTGAATTTCCGTTCGACCCGC
>JAHFUI010000020.1:0-1318 GCA_023265175.1 Acidobacteriota bacterium | reverse complement strand
CAGGAGGGACGCGAGGGTTCGCTCCAGATCGCTCGCGTACCGCTGCTTCAGCGCCTCCAGCTCGGCTTGAGCGTCGATCTCCATGGCTGTCAGGCCCGGAGCGAGTCGCGTCGGCTCAGGGCCGACCGGCCGGTCCAGGCAGGCCGAGAGGGAGTGAGCGGGGTCCGTCGAGAAGAGCAGGATCTCCGTCCCCACCCGCTCGTGGGCCTGGCGTAAGGCCGTGGCGCAGGCCAGCGTGGTCTTCCCCACGCCACCCTTGCCCGCGAAGATCAGCAGCGTCATCTCGGGAGCGGGGAGCAGCGGAGCATCGTCAACGCGCGGTGGCACGGATGTGAACCGAAGCGTGACATTGGGGTGATGAGAGAGCGTGGTCGCTGCCTTCCAGAGCGCTTCGAGGCGCTCGCGGCCTCGAACTTCGTCGGGGAACAGCGGAAGACCCCAGAGTGCGCGCCCGGGAAACCTCTCCACGATGCACGCGATCTCGCGTAGCTGGCGGGCGCGCCCGTCGGCACACACCGGACACGAAAGCTCGGGATAGAGCCGGTTGACCACGAGGTCGGTGGCGTGTATCCCCAAGCGCTCCAGGTCGGCGACCAACTCCACTGTCTCGATGACGTTCAACCGCTCGGCCAGCGTCACCGGCACGAACCGGCACCGAACGGGGTCGCGCAAGATTGTCTTCATCCGATCCACAGACGCTGCGAGGTCGAGGAGAAACTCGTCCAACTCCTCGCGACGATAGGCACCGCTGTAGAGCTTCTTCATATAACGGTGCTTGGCCAGGAGCGCGTCGAGTGCCTGGAGCCAACGGCCGATCAGGTCCGGCATTTCGAGCAAGCGCAGCGTGTGCCCCCATGGCGCCGTGTCCACAACGACGCCATCGAACGCCTTCCGCTCGATTAACGCGGCGATCTCTAGAAATGCCATCAGCTCATCGAGGCCAGGGAGCGAGAGGTCCAGCAACTGACTGATGTCCTCGTCGTCCAGGAAAGTGCCCCGGGACGCGATCTCCTTCAGTTTCGCTCCGTGCGCCAACTTGAACGCCACGAAGCGCTCCCTTGCGTCGAGTTCCATGAGCCTCAGGTTTGGTGGGAGGATGGAGCCGGCTACGCTGTCGGCCAGAGAGTGGGCGGGGTCGGTGGACACGATCAAGTAGGAACCCTCTGGATGCTGCCGGGCAAGAGTCAGAACGGCCGCAGTCGCGCAGGTCGTTTTCCCGACCCCGCCCTTGCCACCAAACAGGAGAAGGCTCGGGACGCGGTCCCGCAGGAAGGCCGGCACCGCCGCGCCCAACTGCTATGCCTCCTCTCCGTTGTCC
>JAHFUI010000132.1 GCA_023265175.1 Acidobacteriota bacterium | reverse complement strand
TCCTAGCGGCCTTCATCTGCCAAGAGCGCGCGGCGGAGCTCGCGCCCGAAGATGATCGCGTGTGGTACGACCTCGGCGAGCTGGCGCATATTGTGGGCCGCCGCGACGACGCCCGGGCGGCATACGAGCGGTATTTCGAGCGGCATCCAGACGATGCGGAGGTCGAACATGTGTTGATCGCGCTAGGCGACGCCACGCCTCCCAAGCGCGTCTCGGACCGCTGCATCGTGCAGCTCTATTCACGGTTCGCCGCGTTTTACGACGAGAACATGTCCGATGACCTCGAGTATCGGGCGCCCGCGCTGCTGGGCGAAGCCCTCACGGCCGCACTGGGCGATCGGCGCCGGCTGGATATTCTCGACCTCGGCTGTGGCACGGGACTGAGCGGCGGCGTGCTGCGCGCGCGCGCGCGGCGATTGATCGGCGTCGACCTGTCGCCGGCGATGGTCGAACGTGCGCGGGCGCGGGCGGTCTACGACGCGGTGCACGTGGCCGAGATCACGGCGTTTCTGGAAGCTGATGGACACGGTCCCATCGATCTGATCGCGGCGTGCGATGCCCTCATTTACTTCGGCGATCTGCGGCAGGTGATCGTGCCGGCGGCGGCGCACCTTGCGCCGGATGGCGTCGTGGCGTTCACCGTCGAGCGCGGCGACATCTACCCGTTTAGGTTGACGGATGCCGGTCGCTTCACGCACCATCGCGATCACCTGATCGAGGTCGCCGCCGCCGCCAATCTCGCGGTGGTCGTCCTCGACGAGGCCATCCTGCGGTACGAGTACGGGAACCCGGTGCACGGCCTTGTCGCGGTCTTCGGGCGCCGATCGTGATTGGCTTCGCCGAGGTGTATAACAGTGCGCGAACAGCAAGGCACACCATGGGCGACGTCGAAGTACAGTCGCGTCCGCGAATGGCTCGCGGGCCGACCCTCAACCGACAGATGACAAGGAGACACGCGTGAGAGTAGCAACCGTGATCGTCGTGACGACGCTCACACTGGCCGGCATCGTCGCCGGTGTGAGCGCGCAGCAGGCTGGCTTCAAACGCACCGTTCTCCAGCAAGGCGACCTCTCATTGCCCGGCCGCGAAGTCGTGACGGCACTCGTCGAGTTTCAACCCGGCGCAACGGTTGGCCGGCACACCCACCCGGGCGAGGAAGCCGGGTACGTTCTGGAAGGCACGGTGGTGCTCGATCAAGAAGGCAAGCCGGCCGTGACCCTGGGCGTCGGACGCACTTTCTTCATTCCGGCCGGCACGGTTCACAACGCCACGAACAGCAGCTCAGCACCGGCCCGCGTCCTTGCGACGTACATCGTCGAAAAAGGCAAGCCGCTCGCCACGCCCGTCGCGGCCAGGTAGCTGGCTCAGCTGCGCGACGTGTCATGCGACCGCCGACCGTGGTGCGACCGCGATGGGAAAGGGTTGTTTTCCAGAGTACCGGCTAGACGGCCGGTGCCATCGGATTTCCCGTATGCGGTCAGATAGTTCCCGATCCAGTCGCCCAGGATCGGGTGGTGCGCTGCCGGTCCCAATCGGCAATCAGTACGGCATCACTGAGGACTCATCTGGCGTCGGAACATCAGCGGCACGAGCTGCGATCCCAAACCGCTCGCGATCCCCTGAGCCGCCTTGGCGTGCCTCGTGCCCCGAAACAGTGATTCGTCACATAATTCCCGGGCGGGGCATCCCGCCTCTACCGCGGTTGGCAGTCTACAAGGAGGTCGAACCATGAATGCCTCTGTGATCGCCGTCGTAACGGTCGCGTTGAGCGCACCGCTCGCGGCTCAGTGGTTGGACCACCCCACGCCGGGAATCCCGCGCACACCCGACGGCAAGCCGAATCTCGCCGCGCCCGCGCCGCGCACGCCTGACGGCAAGCCCGATCTCTCTGGCCTGTGGAACAAGATTTCCCCAAAATATTCTCGCAACATTGCGGCGGACCTGAAGCCCGAAGAAATTCAGTCGTGGGCGCAAGCCCTGGTCGAGCAACGCTTGGAAGATTTCGGTAGGGAATACATGAACGTGCAGTGTGTGCCTTTGGGTCCTGGCTACGCCACCTCCGCCGACAGCACCGGTGCGGAGATGATGAAGATCGTCCAAACTCCCGGGCTCATCCTCATTCTCAACCCCGATCTCACGTATCGCCAGATCTTCCTCGACGGCCGCGCATTGGAATCTGCCCCCAATCCAACTTGGATGGGGTACTCGGTTGGACATTGGGATGGAGACACGCTGGTAGTGGAGAGTTTCGGATTCAATGACCGCACCTGGCTCGATCATGATGGCCATCCCCACACCGAAGGTTTGCGCATGATCGAACGCTATCGCCGCCGCGATTTCGGCAGTCTCGAGCTCGAAGTTACGCTCTTGGACCCGGCGGCTTACGCAAGGCCCTGGACTGTCGCCGTCCGGGCCGAATTGGCCGCCGATACCGAAATGATTGAATGGGTCTGCCACGACAGCAGCCACGGTCTCGAGCACTGGGTCGGCAAGGCTTCTGGTGAAAGAAAAGACGAGATACAGGTCGCCCCCGAGATTCTTGCGAAGTACATCGGCACCTATGAGGAGCAGCCCCCGCTCTGGAGAGCCGTCCGCCGAGTCGTCGAGATCACGCTCTCGAATGGCAGGCTTCTCGCCGACATGGACGGCAGAGGGAAGGTACCTCTGATCGCATCGTCCGAGACCGGTTTTTCCGGTTTGTATGGACTCGGGGTTGAGTTCATCCAGGGCGGCTCGGGGGGGCTCTTTGTGAAGCATGTCTCGGGCAATTACCGGTTTGCACGGAAGTGACCTTGATGAAACCAATCTCAACATCCTTGCTGGAGGACTACGCGATGCGATCCAGGTCCGCGTTCACGGCGGCGTTCGGGATAATCACCGCGGCGATCGCGCTTGGAGCGCAGACTCCGCAGGCTCCCTGGCGAGGAGCGGGCACGCCGCCGTGCTTCGGGTCTGACGGCGGTGCTTATCAATGTCCTCCGGCTCCTGGAGTTGTCGCTGTCCGCGCCGGCCGCCTGTTTGACAGCAAGACCGGTCAGATGTCGACCAGGCAGGTCGTGCTTCTTTCGGGCGATCGAATCACTGCCGTCGGGCCCGAGGCTCAAGTCAAGATTCCGGCGGGGGCTCGAATCATCGATCTCAGCCGGGCGACGGTCCTCCCCGGCTTGATTGATGCGCATACGCACATGTTCAACACGCGCGGACCAAAGACGACGACGGAGGGTTCGATGCTCATCGCCGTCCAGAACGCGCAAGCCGACCTGCGGGCTGGCTTCACCGCGGCGCGCGACATGAGCTCCCACGGCAATGGATACGCCGACGTCGAGGTCCGCAATGCCATCAACGAGGGCCGCATCGACGGCCCCCGGTATCAAGTGTCGGGCCGGGGAATTGCGTGGGGAGGCAGCGCGGCGGCGGCTCCGGTGAATCCGTTGGCCAGCATGGTGGTGCGCTCGGTTGAAGACGCGCGCGCAGCCGTCCGCGAACACATCGAACACAGTGTGGATTGGATTAAGCTGTTTCCGACCGGCGCGTACTCCTTCACGGCCACGGGCGAGGCGCAATACCAACTGACCTATCCCATGCCCGTTCTACAAGCGCTGATTGAGGAGACGCACCGCCTCGGCCATAAGGCGGCCTGCCACGTCCTTGGAGGAGAGGGACAAAAGAACGCCGTCATCGCCGGCTGCGACACCATCGAACATGCGTTTGGCTTGGATCAGGAGCAAGCCAACATGATGGTGCAAAAAGGCCTCTACTACGATCCCACCTTCGTCCGCTACCTCGAGCCGTACATGGACGATAACGACAACAAGAACACCGGCGGCAAGTACCGGATGATTCCCATTTTCGAAAAGGCCGTGACGATGGCGGCCGCGACCAAGGGCGTCAAGATCATGATGGGCAGCGGAGCCGATGGCTCGACCTACCCTCATGGGACGCAGGCCCTCGACTTCGAGGCGTTGGTCAAGCGTGCCGGCATGAGTCCGGCCAGGGCCATCCAGTCCGGAACGACGATCAACGCCGAGGTCATGGGATGGCAGGATCAGATCGGATCGATCGACAAAGGTAAGTACGCCGATCTGATCGCCGTGTCCGGCGACCCGCTGGCCGACATCACCGAACTGCAGCGGGTCACCTTCGTGATGAAAGGCGGAAAGGTCGTGAAGACCGAGCGTTGAGACTACTTCACGCGGCCCTTGAAACCCTGAGCCTGCATGGGCAGCTTGTAGATTGTCTTGGCGTTGTTTCTCACGCCTTCCGGCGTCGTGAACTCCTTGCCGTCCGGGCCGAGGGCTCCGCTGCCGACCACGTAGAGCGTCCTCTTGTCAGGCCCGGAGAAGGCGACGCTGATCGCGCTCCTTGGCGTCGGGATGACGCCCAGGAACTTGCCTTCCGGGCTGAGCACCTGAATACCGGGGCCGGACGTCACATACAGACGACCGTCAGCATCAATGGCCATCCCGTCGCCAGCTCCGCCCGCTTCGAGCGTGCCGAAGTCCCGCCGGTTCTTGACGGTGCCATCGGACTGGACATCAAAAGCCAGGATCACTCCGCCGTTGGTCAGGTAAATGATCTTCTCATCGGGACTGAGCATGATTCCGTTCGCGCGGATGTTGTCGCCAAGGCTGGTGACTGTGCCGGCGGGATTCGCGTAGTAGGCGCTGCCCACGGTGAAATACACGCCGCCTCTCTTGTCGGCGACGAGATCGTTGAGGCGCCCGAGCGGCTTTCCTTCGAAGTTGTCCGCCATGACCTTGCGCTCGGGCGTAAGGATGGCGACAGCGGTCGGTTCGAGACATGGCGCGGCGCTCGCTCCGCTGCCTTGTCTGCCCGGATCAGTACAGGTTCTCTCCACAGCGATGATGCGGCCCACGGCGTCGATCGTCAACGAGCCTGCGCCGTGCGTGTCTTTCAGGAAGATGGAGCGATGATCGTCCTTGTCGAGCTGACTGACCTGGTGGGGCTGCTCCTGCGCGAACAACACGCCGCCCTCAGCGGTGCCGACGATGCCGTCGGCGTTGTCGGTGCCCTGCCAGGCAAGCTGCCATTTCGCGCCGGCTGCGACGACGCCGGGGATTGCCGTGACCGTCACCTCCCTGAGCCCTTGCGGCGGCGACGGTCCCCGCTGTTGCGCGAAGACGACGTGGCACAGCATGAGGGAAGAGCCCAGGAGAGACGAGACCGTCGCGACCGCTCTTGTTGACATGCGGGCGATTGTCGCTGTCGCAGAGAGAATGTCAAGCGGTAAGCGTTGTCGAAATTAGCCAGGCCATGGTCAAGACGGTAAAGACCTCGACGGCTTCACCCGTCGCGCGAACAGCCAGTAGATCGGGAAGCCGGCGAGGATCACCCCGAGGCCCCGCAGGGATGTCTCCGGACTGTTCCAAATCTGGTACGTGACCATGATCACGCTGGCCAGAACGAAGAACCCGGGCGCGATCGGGTAGCCCCAGGTGCGGAACGGACGTACGGCGTGAGGCTCCCGGAAGCGCAGCACGAACAGCGCCATCACGGCGACCGCCGAGAAGAGCACCACCGCGAACCCGGTGTACTCGACCAACTGCGACAAGGTCCCCGACAGCACCAGCACACTGCTCCAGACGGCCTGCGCCGCAATGGCGAGCACCGGTGTGCGATGCCGCGGATGGACGCGCCGCGCGGCAGGCAGGAACACGCCGTCACGCGCCATCGCGTAGTAGACGCGGGGGCCCGCCCACACCATCGCGCTGATGCTCGCCGCGATGCTCACGATGGTGAACATCGCGAGAACGTTCCCGGCGACGAATCCGAACAGCCGCTCGGCCACGATATCGGTGAGCCTCCCGTCGAGCGACGACAGGTCGGCGAGCGGCATGGCGTAGAGGTACAGCAGGTTCAGCAACAGATAGATGCCGACCACGGCGAGAGTCCCTGCGCCGAGCGCAAGCGGTACGTTGCGATTCGGATCGCGGATCTCTTCGGCCACGTACGACGCAGCGTTCCAGCCGGAATAGGTAAACATCACCGGGATGAGCGCGCGCATCCAGCCGGTCGCCGGGCTCGCTACCACGTGGGTGCTCGCCACGTTCGCAAACGATCCGGTGCCGAGCGTGAGGCCGATGGCGATGAAGACGGCGATGGCCGAGACTTTCAGCCCGGCAAGCATGTTGTGAACCAGGCGGCCCGATGCGTGGAGGTGCACGAGCGAGAGCGCGACGATGACGGCAATCGCAACGAGCGCCTGCGGCGTCACGACGAGCGGCACGCCGGGGAGCGGCAGACTGAGGAGCGGCGTGCGATCCCCGGCGGCCGGCACGAACCGGCCGATGTACTCGGCAAGGGCCACGCCGCTGGCCGCGATCGCGCCCGAGAAGCCGGCGACAAACGACGTCCACCCGGTGAGAAACGCGGCCACGCGCCCGAAGGCTTCGCGCAAGTACACGTACTCGCCGCCCGCGTGCGGGCGCAGCGTCGCCAGCTCGGCGTAGGCCAACGCCCCTGCGAAGGCCAGCGCGCCGCCGAAGATCCAAACACCGAGCAGCGCCCAGCCCGACTGCACCTGTTGGGCCACCAGAATCGGGACGAAGAAGATTCCGCCGCCGATGACGTTCGAGACGACGATCGCGGCCCCGTCGATCGGGCCGAGACGTCGCTCGAGGGTGGCGGGAACGGGAACCGTGACGGAGACGGCCGATGCGCTCACGGGCAGGGATGCTAATTTAACACGTGACAGTCTTCACGTCCGGGCAGCTTTGATGATCTGCCTGGCGGCGAGCGCTCCCGCTCGACCATCGAGCCCGGCACCGGGATGGGTGCCGGCGCCACACAAGAACAGGTCCCGAATCGGCGTCAGGTAGCGCGCCCAGCCCAGGAGCGGGCGCGCGGACAGGAGCTGATCGAGCGCGAGCTCGCCGTGAAACACCTGGCCGCCCGTCAACCCGTACGTGCGCTCCAGGTCCAGTGGCGTGATGATCTGCCGCGCCACAACCGACTGCTCGAAACCTGGAGCGTAGCGCGCGATCGTGCCGGTCGTAACGTCGGCGAAGTGCTCGCGTTCGAGGTCCCACGTGGTGCCGCGCAGGCTGTACGGCGCGAACTGCACGTAAGCGGACACCACGTGCCGACCGGCGGGAGCGAGGCCAGGGTCGAGAATCGACGGGATCGTCAACTCGATCCAGGGATCGTTTGCGTACCCACCGTACTTGGCCGCGTCGAAGGCGCGCTCGATCGCGTCCAGGTCAGGACCCAGCCGTACCCAGCCGGAAATCGCGGCTTCCCGCTCATGGCGATCCGATGCGGCGACGCCGGCGAATCGAGGCAGCGCGGACACCGCGTAGTTGATCTTCGCGAGTGAGCCACGCATCCGGATCTGCTGAAGGCGTCGTACGAACGAGGGTGCAAGGTGGACAGGATCGACAAGCCCGATCAGCGTGCGGCGAGGATCGGCGTTCGAGACGACCCGGCGCGCCGGGACGTGCTCGCCCGTGGCGAGGACGACGCCCGTCGCAGCGCCTCTGTGAACGACGATCTGGCGAACCTCCGCACCCACCCTGATCTCGGCGCCTGCGTGGCGGGCGGCGCTGGCGAGCGCCTCGCTCACGGCGCCCATGCCGCCGCGAGCGGTCCACCCGGGAGCAATCGGGTGACCTTCCCCCGCGGCGAGCCACAGCAGCACGGCTGCACTGCCGCCCGAGCGTGGGCCAAGAAAGGAGCCCAGCGTCCCACCTGCAGCGATGGTCGCGCACAGCGGTTCACTCTCGAACCACTCGCGCGTGAAGTCGGCGGCCGGCATCGGCAGCCATCGCAGCAGTCGATACGCGTCAGCCTTGCCGAGCGCCCGAAACTTGCGCGCCGCCTTGAAGAGATCGACGAAGTCGGCTGCCGAGAGATGGTCGATGGACGGCGGCAGCGTCGCGGCCAGGACTCGTAGCACGCCACTGACCGCAGCGACGCTGGCCAGAAATCCAGGATATCGCTCCGCGTCCCCGGGCGAGAACGCCGCGATCTCGCGCGCGGCCCGCGTCGTGTCCGCCCACAGTGTCAACGCCCGCCCGGCAGAGGTCGGTGCACACATCCGCGCAGCGGGCCTCACGACCTCGAGGCCATGGCGTTCGAGATCCAACGCGCCCATGACGCCGCGGTCAATCGCCGCCCGATGCGTAAGAGTCGGACAGCGGAAACCGGCCACGATCTCGGACGTGATCGCGCAGCCGCCAATCCGCTCGGCCCGCTCGAGCACGAGCGTCTTCAAGCCGGCGTTGGCGAGAAACGCGGCGGCAACCAGCCCGTTGTGACCGCCGCCGACGATGATCACGTCGCGCATGGGGTACTCAAGTCCTTCGTCCTAGTAGCGAAGGTGCGCTACGGCTACTCTTTCTGGGCGGTTTGAAGCGCAGCTTCGCTACCTCGCCTGTCCAAGAATGCGCCGGGCGGCGTTGCGTCCCGGAGCACCCATGACCCCGCCGCCGGGATGCGTGGCCGACCCGCACATCCAGAGATTGCGTATCGGGGTGGAGTACCGCGCCCAGCCGGGAACAGGACGCAGGAAGAACAACTGATCGAGGGTCAGCTCGCCCTGAAAGATATTGCCTTCCGTCAGTCCGAACTCCCGCTCCAGATCGAGAGGCGTCAGCACCTGGCGGTGCCGGATGATCTGGCGGATGTTCGGCGCGTACTCCTCGAGCGTCTCGACGACGGTGTCGCCGAATGCCTCGCGCTGCTCGTCCCAGGTGCCGCGCGCCAGCGCGTAGGGGGCGTATTGCACGAAGCAGGAGAGGATGTGCTTCCCCGGAGGCGCGACCGAGGGATCCGTCAACGTCGGGATGACCATGTCGATGTACGGCCGCCGCGAGAACTCGCCGTACTTCGCCTGATCGTAGGCACGCTCCATGTAGTCGACGCTTGGAGAGATGGAGATGGCACCGCGCAGGTGCGCGCCCGGGCCGGGGCGACAGGTGAAGTCGGGCAGCGCATCGAGCGCGAGATTCACCTTGCCCGACGAACCGCGGAACCGGTAGCGCCTCACGTCGTCGACGAACTCGGACGGAAGCGCCCGCGCATCGACGAGCTTGAGAAACGTCACGCGGGGATCGACGCTCGACAGCACGATGTCCGCATCGAGCTCGTCGCCGGTGGCCAGGGTGACGCCAATCGCGCGTCCACGCCTGGTGCGGATTTCTTCGATCGGCGCGTTGGTTCGAATCTCGGCGCCGGCCTCGCGCGCGGCCGCCGCGATTGCAGTCGAGACAGCGCCGGTGCCGCCCGTCGGAACGCCCCACGCGCGAAACGACCCGGCGAGCTCGCCCATGTAATGATGCAACAGCACGTATGCGGTACCGGGCGACCGGACACCCTGAAACGTGCCGATGATGCCTGACGCCGACATGGTCGCCTTGAGGACGTCGCTTTCGAACCACTGATCGAGGAAGTCGGCCGCGCTCATCGTCATGAGCTGGAGCTGAGTCCGGCGATCCTCCTCGGGGAGCGAACGGAGCCGCGCCGCGATGGCCGCGAGCTTCATCAGCTCGCGCGGGTCGCGCGACATCGGATCGGGCGGCGTCATGCTCAGGAATGGCTTGACGAATCGCGCCATGTCGACCATCGTCTTGCCGTATGTGTCGTACGCCTCGGCGTCGAGCGTCGAGTGCCGCGCGATCTCGCGTCGTGTCTGCGCATGATCGTCGACACGCCAGAGATAGCGTCCGTCCGGCATGGGCGTGAACGTGCCGTCGAGCGGCCGGATGTCGAGGCCATGGCGCCGCAGATCCAGTTCGCGGATGATCTCCGGCCGGAGCAGCGACACCACGTAGGAGCAGACAGAAAACCGAAAGCCGGGGAAGACCTCTTCGGTGACCGCAGCGCCGCCGAGCACGTGCCGGCGCTCGAGCACGAGCACCTTGCGGCCGGCGTGGGCGAGATAGGCCGCGGCCGTCAGGCCGTTGTGGCCGCCTCCGATAACGATCGCGTTGTAACGCACCCGGCGCCTACTATAATCTGCGGTGTTCGTCCGGCCGAGCTGGGACACACCGTTCAACGCAACCAATCCAGACGGCCGCCGACGCCGCACGCTCATGGCCATCGTCGGGAGGGCATAAATGACTTTCTTTCATGCGTTCCGTCGTTCGCAGTTGACGCTTGTGCTGGTGGTCCTCGCGGTCAGTGCGGCCGCCCAGACGCAGACCACCAAGCCGTTCGAACCGCAGTCAGGCCAGGCCGGGAAGGACGTGGTGTGGGTGCCCACGCCGCAGCCGCTCGTCGACAAGATGCTCGACATCGCCAAGGTCACGCCGCAGGACTACGTCATCGATCTCGGTTCGGGCGACGGGCGGACGGTGATTACGGCGGCCAGGCGCGGGGCCACCGCGCACGGCATCGAATACAACCCGGACATGGTGGCATTGTCGCAGCGCAACGCCGCCGCCCAGGGCGTCAGCAACACGGCGACGTTCGCGAAAGCTGATCTCTTCGAAAGCGATTTCTCGAAGGCGACGGTCGTCACGATGTTTTTGCTGCCTTCGATCAACATGCAGTTGCGCCCCAAGCTCCTCGACATGAAACCCGGCACCCGCCTCGTGTCGAACGCGTTCGACATGGGAGACTGGGTGCCTGACGAGACCGCGGAGACGCCCAACTGCACCCAGTGGTGCAAGGCGCTGCTCTGGATCGTGCCCGCCAAGGTTGAGGGCTCCTGGCGGCTTCCGCAAGGAGATCTGACGCTCAAGCAGAGCTTTCAGATGCTCTCAGGGACGCTCGTGGCCGGGAGCGGCGCCACGCCGATCATCAACGGCAGACTGCGGGGCGAGCAGATCACGTTCGACGCGGGCGGCGCACGATACACCGGGCGCGTGAACGGCGACACGATTGAGGGCACCGTCACAACCGGAGGAAGCACGAGCAACTGGCAGGCATCACGGACTCGCCGCTAGCTCGCTCGAACCGGCCGCCCAGACCCTCACTCCCCGGGACGCGGATCCCTGCGCCTCGAGATCGCGACGGAGGCGCTCAACGCCGCCCGTCGATCTCGACGCGTCCAGGCTGGCTGCAGCTTCGGCCGCTGAAAAGTGGTGGCGCCCAAAACTTGCTACTTCACCGGGACAAACCTCTGCACCCGCTCGCCGGCGAACACCTCACCCGTGTAGATGTTGCCCTTCGAGTCGAGGGCGATCATGTGCAGGCCGTACCACTGTCCTCCGTTTTCATTCATGCTGCCCATCTGACCGACGACCTTGCCATCGTCGCGATTGAGGAACCAGATGTGATTGTTCGTGAGGTCCGGGACGAACAACAGCTTCTGCTGCTTGTCGGGCGAGAACGCCACGCCTGTGGTGGAGCCGCCCTCGCCGGTGTACGGGGCAAGGATGAACTCCTTGACGAACTTGCCGTCCTTCGTCGTGACGTGGATGCGGTTCGCGTTCCGATCGGCGGCGTAGACGAGCCCGTCGTTGGAGAAGTTGATGGTCAGGTGGCCCCTGAACTCCTTGGGCATCGGCCCGTTGGGCGTGTACGCGCGGTCGGCATCGTTGGTGGAGATTTCCGACAGCTTATGGCCGTATGCACCCCATCCGCGCTTGAACGCGAACGTATCGAGGTCGAAGACCATCACGCGTCCGCCCAGGTAACTGTCCGCCGCGTACAGCTCGTGGGCTGCATCGTCTATGCGGATTTCCTCGATCCCTCCGACGATCATCGGTGTCGTGGCGGGATACTTGGCTCGGAAGGCCAGGGCATTTGCGCCGCGGGCGGCCCCTTCCCCAGCGCCGCCAGCGTTGCCGCGACCAGCGCGCCGCTTTATCTATGGCTGCAGTCGCGACAACTGCTCGAGCAGCTTCCCCCTCGGACTGTCGGCCGGCACAAACCGCTGCACGCGCTCGCCGGCGAACACCTCGCCCGTGTAGAGATTGCCCTTGGAGTCGGTGGCTTCCATATGCACGCCGAAGAAACTGCCCCCGCTCTCGCCCATCTGACCCAGCGAGCCGATCACTTTGCCGGTCTTGCGATCGAGGAACCAGATGTGGTTATTCGTCAAGTCGGAGATATAGAGCAGCTTCTGGCCCTTGTCGTTTGAGAACATCACGCCGCCGGCCGACCCGCCCACGCCGGTGTATTCGGCCAGCTTGATTTCCTGCTTGAAGTTGCCCTGTTTGTCGGTGACGTGAATCCGGTTGCCTGTGCGGTCGGCCGCATAGACCAATCCGTCGTTGGAGAAATTGAAGGTGAGGTGGCCGACGAACTCCTTGGCCATGGGACCATTAGGCGTATAGGCATGGTCCTCAGGCTTCGTGCTGATCTCAGAAAGTTTGTGCCCATACGCGCCCCAGCCCCGCTTGAACTCGAACTTGTCCAGCGAGAACACGATGACGCGGCCTCCGAAGGCATTGTCGGCCACATAAATCTCGTTGGCCGCATCGTCAGTGCGGATCTCTTCAATGCCTCCCACGATCATCGGCGTGGTCGGCGGATACTTGGCGATGAAGGCTGTTTGTTGCAGTTGCGCCGCCGTCGCGGCTCCATCCCCGCGACCGCCGCCGCGGCCGCCACGTCCGCCCTCGCCCCCGGGCGCCGTAACGAATCCGGCCACTGGTCCTGCGCTGCCCTGTCCTTTGTTCCACCCGATTCGGGGATTGCTGTCGAACGGCTGTCCGTTGGCCTGCTCGGGGATGTGCGGTACGGCCATCAACATCTTGCCGGTTTTGGGGTCGTACTTGCGCACGGTGTTCTGGCCCAGATAGACGAATCCCTGTTTGTCGACCGCCATCCCGTGTCCTTGCGGCGCATCGAACGATTCGATCACGTTCCCCGCCTTATCGAAGTGAATCATCGCCGGCGCATGAACGCAGCAGTCGGCGATCGGAGGATCCAACTCCGCTTCGATCTCGATGCTCGTCAGATCGTTCGGACGGTTCAACACCCAGACGTTGTCGTCCTTGTCAACGGCGAGCCCCGTGACGC
The DNA here is from genome assembly GCA_023265175.1 of Acidobacteriota bacterium. Classification (GTDB taxonomy): domain Bacteria; phylum Acidobacteriota; class Vicinamibacteria; order Vicinamibacterales; family CAVVIG01; genus JAHFUI01. The sequence goes on along the minus strand of JAHFUI010000132.1, from coordinate 73 downwards.
CGCCCATCTTCCATTTGTTCGGCAGCGGTTTGGGCCAGTCGGGATCGAACTTGTACTTCGGCACGGACGGCGT
>JAHFUI010000019.1 GCA_023265175.1 Acidobacteriota bacterium | reverse complement strand
CTTACGAGCGTGAAACGATCGATGGGTCGCGGACCGCTGCCAAGACGCTCTCTGTGGTCCACGATGGCGATCTCATTATCAACAAGATTTGGGTCAGGCATGGTGCGACTGCCATCGCCTCCTCCGATGTCAACGGTTGTTCGGCCTCCGGTGAGTTTCCGACGTTCGAACTCGATGCGAAGAGAGTGATTCCGCGGTGGATTCATTGGCAGACCAAGACGCGCGGATTCTGGGCGAAGTGCGACTTGCTCTCACGAGGCACCAGCGGGAAGAATCGCATCAGGCCAGAACTCTTTCTAACAGTTCGGGTGCCGCTACCCTCGTTGCCGGAGCAGCGGCGAATCGTCGCGCGAATCGAGGAACTGGCCGGGAAGATCGAACAGGCTCACAGCCTCAGGCGGCAAGCCGCTGAGGCAGCCGACGCATTTCTGGTAGCCACATTGCGGACTGCGTTTACTCGATATTCGGCAGAGACCGTGCCGCTGGAACAGGCTTGCACGGCGATCATCGACAACCTGCACAGCAACCCAACGTATGCGGAGTCCGGCGTTCCGTGCGTGCGTTCCCCAGACGTCGGCTATGGAACACTCGACCTCGATGCCGCTCGTCGCACGGATGAGCGCGAATACAGCCGCCGGACGGCTCGCGCGGAACCACAGGTTGATGATGTCGTCTTCGTCAGGGAGGGCGGGGGAACAGGGAAATGCGCGCTCGTGTTACCGGGTCAGCGTTTTAGTCTGGGCCAGCGAGTGATGATGCTGCGACCGGACCCAGCTAAAGTGCTTCCGCGCTTCTTCCTCTACCAGCTTCTTTCACCGCAGGTGCAAGAAGATCAGATCGCACCGCTCTCGAAAGGCTCGGCCTCCCCTCACCTGAATATCGCCGCGCTGAAACAAGTCGCATTTCGGTTGCCGCCTCTAATCGAGCAAGGCGAGGTGGTGCGTAAGCTCGATAAATTCCAGTCGCAGTTCGGCAATCTGAGGAATCTTCAATCTGAAACCGCCGCCGAGATCGACGCGCTGCTACCCGCCATCCTCGACCGCGCGTTCAAGGGTGAGTTGTAACGGGGACGATCCGGTTCACTGACCCAAGGGAAGCTGAAGTTGCTGCTGCTCCTCGCGTTTATCCGCACGCTCTTTGTTCTGTTGGTAGCGACCGTACACGAAGACGCCCGCCAAGGCGACCAGCGTGGTGAGGATAGTAGCAAGCCCTTGGATGTCTTTACCGAGAGCAATGAGGATGACACCACCGGCAATGGCCGCGAAAGCGAGAACGAATGCCATCCACTGACCGCGCTTCTCTGCCGCAACATTGCTATGAACAACCGCGCTCTCCAAACCTTGACGATGGGACAGCTGGCTCTCAGCCATCGCAACCAGTCGCTCAGCACAGCCAGGAAATATGCGCTCGTACTCCGCCAGCATTCCCGGCGGCGGAACAGGACCCTGAAAAGCCTGAAACGACTGGGCGCGAACGCTGACTTGTGACTGCTGGCGCTGCGCTGGCTGGTCAGGCTGGATATCGAGGCCAGCCGGTTGGTTGGTCGGAGTGCTCGGGCTATCTGCGGACAAACTCTTCTGTGTGTGTGTTCGACGACGCGACTTGCCCATTGGCGAACTCTCTCATTGTGGAGGCCAGCGTTTCACCAACGATCCGCCAATCGCTAAAGAGTGCTTTCGCGTCGGCGATCTTCCCTGTCGGGCTCTCGTTGTATGAATCGAACTGACCACCAAGATCGAGGGTTCGCGCCACCCCAGAAACCCAAGATGGCATGGCGAACAGAAAATCAGGTCGCATTACAAAATTCATCGTATCAAGCGCGGGCCGTCAATTGCAAGGATCGGGCGCGCATGCCCGACCATCGAGCCACTCAGTGCCGGCAACAAACACCTCGTCGTACCGAGGCTGGGGCGAAACAGCCGACTGGCGAGGAGCAACGCGCTGCGCTAACCGCTCGCGAACCTTTTGTCTCAGCGCAGAAAGCACTTCCTTCTCTTGCCTTCGCTGTTTCGCAGCCAAGTCGATCTTCCGCTGGTCGGGACGGTTCGTTTGAGATTCAGCCATTCAGGAACGGACACGACGACTCTACCATTGTCGAACCGATGCCAGAAACGCAATAAATGCGCCCTCCTTTTCATGGCTATCGGCACAGCCCAGCGATGTACTTGGTCCGCCTGAAGGCGGGCACTACGCACGTTGCGAAATCAGCCTCACGCGGGTGGCCGCGAACGGACCGGGGTCGCGGCGCCCGCCGCCGGGCGCGGAGGCGTGGGCCTGACAGGTGCTCGCCGAGCACCACCGGGGTCCCCGCCGCGCGGACTGTGCGCGGTGGGGTGGCTCGGTGGGGCCGTTCGCGGACGGGACCCGCCACGGCTGACTTCGCGATGCACTCTGCAGTTCCTCAAACGGTCATCTGTTCCAGATGCTGACCGGATTCCTGCTCGATGTCCTTGTGCAGGCTGTTGCCGTGCGCATCCATGGTCACGATGGCGGGGAAGTCCTTGACCGTCAGATGCCACATGGCCTCGGGCGTGCCGAATTCCAACAGCGAGACATCGTCGACACGCTCGATGGTACGCGCGTAGAACTGTGCCGCGCCGCCGATGGCATTGAGATACACGCCGCCGTGCTCCTGCAGCGCGGCCAGCGTCTTGGCCCCCATGCCGCCCTTGCCAATCACCGCGCGGACGCCGTACCGCTTGATGATCTCGCCCTGATACGGCTCCTCGCGGATGCTCGTCGTCGGCCCCGCGGCGGTCACGCGCCACGCCTCACCGTCCTTCACAACCACAGGGCCGCAGTGATACAAGACCGATCCCCGCAAATCGACGGGCGGATCGTGCTTCATCAAATGTGAGTGGACGGCATCACGACCGGTAAACATGCGTCCCGAGACGAGGACCACGTCGCCGACCTTGAGCGATCGCACCTGCTCCTCGGTGATCGGCGCTCGCAACGCGACCTCGCGGCCCGTGCGCGTGAAGCCGGCCTGATTCAGCATCGGCACGATCGGATGCGACGGATCGCGATAGAGCCAGCGATCAATCGCGCCCGTGGACGCGTTGAGCGTCACGCCGAGACGACGAAAGGCCCAGCAGTCGTAGGCGACCGAGACGAAATAGCACGCCGGCAGACGGTTGATGACGCCGATCTTGCAGCCGATGAGCGTCACGTTGCCGCCGAAGCCCATCGTGCCGATCTCAAGGTTGTTGACGGTCGCCATGATCGACGCTTCGAGCTCGGCGAGACGCGGATCCGGATTCACATCATCGAGCGTTCGGAACAGTTGCTCTTTGGCGTGCGTGTAGCCGGACGTCCGATCGCCGCCGATACAGACCCCGACCGCACCCGGGCTGCAGCCCTTGCCCTGCGCGCTCCACACGGCATGAAGAATGGCCTTCTTGACGCCGTCGAAATTCCGATCGGCGCGCCCCAGATGCGGCAGCTCGACCGGCAGCGCGTACTGCGCGTTGACGTTCTCACAGCCGCCGCCCTTCAGGATCAGCTTGATCTCGATCCCGTCCTGTTCCCACTGCTCGAAATGGACGATGGGCATGCCGGGCCCGAGGTTGTCGCCCGAGTTCTTGCCGGTGATCGAATCGACGGAGTTGGGACGGAGCTTGCCGCGCCTGGTGGCTTCCGCGACAGCCTGGCGAATCTGCTGCCGCATCCAGATGTGATTGCTGCCGACCGGCGTCTTGACCTCGAAGGTCGGCATGCCGGTGTCCTGACAGATCGCGCCTTCGGTATCGACCGCCAGATCGATGTTCTGCGCGATGATCGTCAACGCTTGTCCGGACCGCGTGTCGGCCGGCTCCGCGTGAAGCGTCGTGCTCATCGAGGCGCGGACATCCGGCGGCAGGTCGGTCGATGTCCGAACGATGAGTTGAAGCACGCTGTCGAAGAATGAAGGCAACATAAGAGGCCAGTATACTAGTCGTCAGTCGTCAGTCGTCAGTCGACAGTCGTCAGTCGTCAGTCGTCAGTCGACAGGCGTCAGTCGTCAGTCGTCAGTCGTCAGTCGACAGGCGACAGTCGTCAGTCGTCAGTCGACAGGCGACAGTCGTCAGTCGTCAGGCGTCAGGCGTCAGGCGTCAGGCGTCAGGCGTCAGGCGACAGGCGACAGTCAGACACCAGCCATGGAATTCCGCACGGAGCGCGACACGCTGGGCGAGGTGAACGTGCCCGCCGACGCGTACTACGGCGCGCAGACGGTTCGGGCCGTCGAGAACTTCCCCATCAGCGGCCTGCGCACGCCGGCCGATCTCGTGACCGCGACGATTCTCGTCAAGAAGGCGGCCGCCGAAGCAAACCGTGCGATTGGCCGCCTCGACGCGGTTGTCGCGCGCGCCATCGTGTCCGCCGCGGACGAAATCCTGGCCGGCCGCCTCCGCGATCAGTTCGTCGTCGACGTGTATCAGGCCGGCGCCGGCACGTCGCACAACATGAACGCGAACGAGGTGCTCGCCAACCGCGCGGGTGAGATCCTCGGCGATCCCCGCGGAACCTACGCGCGCGTGCACCCAAACGATCACGTCAACATGGGCCAGTCGACCAACGACGTCTTCCCGACGGCCACCCGCCTGGCGCTCCTGACGACTGCCGGCGCACTCGTGAAAGCCGCTCAGGATCTCGTTGAGGGCCTGGCGCGAAAGTCGGACGCGTTCACCGACATCCTGAAGACCGGCCGGACCCACCTTCAGGACGCTGTGCCCATCACCCTCGGTCAGGAGTTCGGCGGTTACGCGGAATGCATCAGACGCGGCGCCGACGATGTCGCGGAAGCGTCCGAACAGCTGCGCGAGCTGAACATTGGCGCCACGGCGGTGGGAACCGGCCTGAACGCCGGCGAGGACTATCGCCGGCTCGTGGTCGAAAACCTCTCGCGCTACACCGGGCTGTCGCTCACGCCGGCGTTGAATCTCTTTCGCGTGACACAAAGCATGGGCGACGTGCTCGCCTACTCCAGCGCGATGCGGCGGCTCGCCGTCGAAGTCGGAAAAGTCGCCAGCGATCTTCGGCTTCTGAGCATGGGTCCCCGTGCGGGGCTCTCGGAAATTACGTTGCCAGCGGTCCAACCCGGTTCGTCGATCATGCCGGGCAAGGTGAACCCGTCGGTGCCCGAGATGGTGAACCAGGTCTGCTTTCAGGTGATCGGGTGCGACGTCACCATCACGATGGCGTGCGAGGCGGGCCAGCTCGAGTTGAACGTGATGATGCCCGTCATCGCGTGGAACGCGCTCCACGCGTCGACGATTCTGCGTGAATCGATGAAAGTCCTCCGGACGCGGTGTGTCGACGGCATCACGGCGAACGAGGATCGCGCGCGCGAGCTGCTCGACCGCAGCACGGCGATGGCGACGGCGCTGAGCCCGTACATCGGATACGCCGCGACAGCCGATCTCGCGAAGGAATCGATCGAGACCGGCCGTTCCATTCGCGAGCTGGTCCTCGCGCGTGGTCTGCTCGACAAGGACCGTCTCGATCGCATCCTGTCGCTGGACGCGATGACGCGCGGCGGGATCGTCGGAGACAAGGAGTAGGCGTGCGTCAGGTAGGGCAGATGGGTCCTGTAGGTCGGGTCAATCAGGCAGGTCACCTCGCACTCGCAGTGTGCCTCATGGCCACGACCGTGTCGCTGTGCGCGATGACATCCCGTCTATCCTCGACTCTATCTTCGACCAACGCACCAGACCTACCCGGCCTGCCAGACCCACCCGGCCAGAGTGAGCCGAAGAACCGTCTCTTCCCGCCGCAGGATCTCGGTCTGATCGAGCCGCCGGATCGCGATCAATGGCAGCCACCCGACCAGATCATGGATGCGCTGCATATCTCTGACGGGGCCGCCGTCGCCGACGTGGGGGCCGGCGGAGGCTGGTTCACCGTTCAGCTTGCCCGACGCGTGGGACCGCGAGGCGTGGTGTACGCGGAGGATATCCAGCCCCAGATGACGGAGCTCATCCGTCGTCGCGCACGGCGCGAGAACCTGTCCAACGTCAAGATCCTGCTCGGGACCGCGAACGATCCGAAGCTGCCTCATGGCATCGACGCGGTGCTCATCGTCGATGCCTACCACGAGATGGCGTGCGCGGTCGGGTCGTCGTGTCAGGATCCGGTGCCGTTACTGAAAAACGTCGAGCGATCGCTCAAGCCCCAAGGCTCGCTCGGCATTGTCGATTTCAATCTGGGAGAAGGCGGGCCGGGACCGTCGCCCGACGAACGCGTCGATCCACAAGCAGTCATTCAGGCCGCCTCAGCGGCTGGTTTCCGGCTGGACCGGCGCGAGAATCTCCCGCCGTTTCAATTTCAGTACCTTCTGGTGTTCGGCAAGGCCTCGAGCTCTCACGTCTCTCAATGACTCCTCCAAAGACGGCGCTCACGATCGCCGGGAGCGATTCCAGCGGCGGCGCGGGCATTCAAGCCGACCTGAAGACGTTCGCCGCATTTGGCGTGTACGGCACGAGTGCGATTACGGCTGTCACCGCGCAGAATACGGTTGGGATCATGGAGATCGTACCGCTATCGGCCGATCTCGTGACGGCACAGATTGAAGCCGTGGCCGGCGACATCGTGTTGCACGCGACGAAGACCGGCATGCTCGCGACGGCGGCGATCGTCGAAGCGGTCGCCGCGGCGATCAAAGAGCTCGATCTACCGCTGGTCGTCGTGGATCCCGTGATGGTCTCGAAAAGCGGCGCGCGCCTCCTGGACGATGATGGGATCCAGATGCTGCGGGCCGAGCTCGTCCCGCGATGCGCGGTCGTGACGCCGAACATTCCCGAGGCGGAAGTGCTGAGCGGCCGGCGCATCGGATCGATCGAAGACGCGCGCGCGGCGGCCTACGAGATTCATCAAATCGGCGGTTCGGCCGTCATCATTACGGGCGGGCATGGCGAAGGCGCCGAGATCGTCGACCTGCTGTTCGACGGCAAGGTGTTCACCGAACTGCAGACGGTCCGCATCGATACTCCGCATACACACGGGACCGGGTGCACGTTCGCGTCCGCCATTGCGGCGAACCTCGCGGCCGGCCATTCGCTGGTGGACGCCTTCGTCCGCGCCCAAGGGTACGTCGCCGGCGCGATCGAACACGCGCTGGCGATCGGTCGCGGCCACGGGCCGTTGGATCACTTTTGGAAAATCAACATTTGATCATCTGGTTATCTGGTTATCTGGTTATCTGGTTATTGATTGATCAATTGACTAGATAACCAGATAACCAGATAACCAAATGCCCAGATCCCCCCGCCCCTCGTATACTGAAAGGGAGATGGTTCCGCTCCTGGCTATCGGTCCTGAGGCGATCGAGCTCGATCGCCTCGTCGCGGTGGCGTGCGCGAGATCTGAGGAATCGGCGGGGTCGGATGGCGCGGTCGTGACGTTTCTCGGCCTCGTGCGCAACCACAACGCCGGACGACGCGTCCGATATCTCGAGTACGAAGCGTACGAACCGCTCGCGCTGAAAACCTTCGAGCGGATCGCCGCTGAGGCGCGTGCGCGCTGGCCGGGCGCTCGGCTGGCGCTGCACCATCGCATCGGACGGCTGGACATTGGCGAAGCGAGCGTGGCGATCGCCGCCGCGTCGGCCCATCGCGCCGATGCCTACGCGGCGTGCCGGTACGCCATCGAGCGCGTGAAACAAATCGCGCCGATCTGGAAACGCGAGTTCTTCGACGGCGGCGACGTCTGGATCGAGGGCGCGATCGCGGACCCGACGAACGAGACGGCGCGCGCCGAAGCGGAGCGGATCGCGTGCGTGTGACCGTCCGGCTGTTCGCGCGGCTTCGCGATGTCGCGGGCGCGTCCGAGCTGGCTCGCGACGTCGGCCCGGACGCCACCGTCGGCAGCGTCTGGCGGCAACTCGCGACGGAGTACCCCGCGTTGGAACCGTACGGGCGATCGATCTCGACCGCGATCAACGCCGATTACGCGCGCATGGACGCGCCGCTGCGCGACGGCGACGAGATTGCGTTTCTCCCGCCGGTGTCCGGGGGATGAAGGAAGTCTGCCGAGCCCGAGAGTCTACGCTCGAGGGCGAAGGTCTGGTAGCGCGTGGGGGTGGGGCCCCACGCGCTAGCCGTCTTGAGTCCCAAAACTTGCACCACACGGGTCAAGTTTTCAGTCAAGACGGCTAGCCCCCGCGAAGCGGGGCTGTGATAAAGGTGGAACTAGCGAAGCTGCGCCGGGACCGTCATGTTTCTCGTGGGTCTGAGGCGCAGCCTCGCTAGAAAATATGTTCGATAAGCTGACAGCCGTCGAGCGGCAGTACGACGCTCTCATGGAGATTCTCGGTACGTCCGAGGTGCAAGGGGATTCGTCCGAGTACCGGAAGCACGCCAAGGCGCTGTCCGAGATCGAGCCGCTCGTCCAGCGCTTCCGCGAGTACAAGACGATCGCGCGCGACATCGCGCAAACCGAGGAGCTCGCGAGCGCGGGCGCCGACGCGGACATGCGCGAGCTCGCGCACGAGGAGCTGAAATCGCTGACAGCGCGACGCGACGTCCTCCTCGGCGAGCTCAAGGCGCTCCTCGTGCCGAAGGATCCCAACGACCAGAAGAACGTCGTCCTCGAAATCCGCGCGGGCGCGGGCGGTGACGAAGCGGCGCTGTTCGCCGCCGACCTGTTCCGGATGTACAGCAAGTACGCCGAGCGCCAAGGATGGCGGCTGGAGATCCTGTCGAGCAACGAGACCGGCGTCGGTGGTCTGAAGGAAGTCATTGCGACAATCGAGGGGCGCGGCGTGTACAGCCGGCTGAAGTACGAGAGCGGCGTGCATCGCGTGCAGCGCGAGCCGGCCACCGAAGCGAGCGGTCGGGTCCATACGTCGACGGCCACGGTCGCCGTCCTGCCAGAGGCCGAAGAAGTCGACATCAAGATCAACGAAAAGGAGCTGCGCGTCGACACGTTCTGCTCGAGCGGGCCTGGCGGCCAGAGCGTCAACACGACGTATTCGGCTGTACGCATCACGCACATTCCCACTGGCGTCGTGGTCTCCCAGCAGGACGAGAAGTCACAGATCAAGAACCGTGCGAAAGCCATGAAGGTGTTGCGCTCGCGGCTGTACGAAATGGAGCTGCGCAAGCAGCAGGACGCGATCGCAAAGGACCGGCGCAGCCAGGTGGGCTCCGGCGATCGATCGGAAAAGATTCGCACGTACCATTTCAAGGAACAACGTGTGACCGATCATCGCGCGCACTTCACCACCTATCGACTGGACGATGTGCTCAACGGCGATCTGGCCGAGCTCCTCGACAACGTGATCGCGTACCACCAATCCGAAAAGCTGAAAGACGCCACGGCGGTGTCTTGACCATTCAGGAACGCGTGGCAGCCGCCCGCCAAACCCTGCGTGATGCCGGCATCGGCGCCAATGAAGCCGAGCTGAGCGCCCGCATGCTCGCCCAACACGTCCTCGGGTGGGATGCCGCCCGGTATTTCACCGCCTCGAACGAGCCCGAACCGTCCACATTCGCGCAACGCTACGACGCGCTGATCGCCCGGCGCGCCGCGCGCGAGCCGACCGCGTACATCACGGGCCGGCAGGAATTCTGGGACCTCTCGTTCGAAGTCTCGCCGGCGGTCCTGATTCCGCGGCCCGAAACCGAGCTGATCGTCGAAGCCGCGCTGGAACACTTCGGCGCCGATCGGACACGAAGCATGGCCGTCGCCGACGTGGGAACCGGATGCGGATGTCTGGCGGTCGCGCTCGCGCGCGAGTTTCCATGCGCGTGTGTCGTGGCGACCGATATCTCCGATGCTGCGCTCGATGTCGCCCGGCGAAACGCTGAACGCCACGGCGTCGCCGACCGGATCAGATTCCTTCGGACGAACGTACTCGACGGCGTCCACCAGACCTTCGATCTCATCGTCGCGAACCCGCCGTATGTCCGCCAGGGCGATCGGCCCGCGCTGCAGCTCGAAGTGCGCGAGCATGAGCCGTCGGTCGCGCTCTTCGGCGGCGAGACCGGATTCGACCTGGTCGCGACGTTCGTGGGGCAGGCGGCCGGCCGCCTGCGGCCTGGCGGCTATTTGATGTGCGAGTTCGGCTTCGGCCAGGATGTGTCGGTCGAGGAGTTGGTTGCGAAGACGTCCGGGCTCGCGATGGTCGGCCTCCGCCGCGATCTGCAGGGAATCGCGCGAACGGCGATCACACAGCGGGTCTAAATCATTTCACCACATCATGGCCGATTGTCTTTTCTGCAAGATCATCAATCACGAAATCCCCGGATCGATCGTCTACGAAGACGAGCGTATCCTGGCGTTCAACGACATCAACCCGCAGGCGCCGACGCACGTCCTGCTCGTGCCGAAGCGGCACATCACGTCGCTCACCGATCTCCGCGTCGAGGACGATCAGCTTGTGGGCGAACTCGTGCGGCGCGCCGCGGCCATCGCCAAGGAACGCGGGATCTCGGCGGGCGGCTTTCGGACCGTCTTCAACACTAACCGCGGTGCCGGGCAGACAGTTTTCCACATCCACCTGCACTTGCTCGGCGGCCGGAACATGAAGTGGCCACCGGGGTGAGATGAAGAAATTGGTGAATTGGTAAGTTGGTGAATTAAAGGACGTCCGGCAATTGGCGAAGTGAGGCGATAATCGGCACCCCCCTCGCGCGCAGCTCCGATTCGCGTGGCGCCGGCATCGACCCTCGATGGAGCAGGACGGCACGCATGCCGGCACCGAGCGCACCGTCGACATCCTGACGCACACTGTCCCCCACCATCACGGCATCGGCCGCCGGCATGTTCACAAGCTGCAACGCGGCCGCGAAAATGCTCGGATGCGGCTTCATGAAACCGTGCTCGGACGATGAGACGGTCGCCGCGATCAACCCTTGCAGCTCGAAGTGCGACTGGAATGACGCCAGGCAGCGGTGCGAGTTCGAAATCAACCCGATTCGAATGCCGGCGACCGCGAGCTCGCCCAGGACGGCCGGGACCTCGTCGTACAGCTCGAAATGCTGGCAGGCGGCCCATTCCGCGTAGATCTCACGCGCGCACGCATCGAGGCTGTCCCCCCCGCCGCCCATCCGCTCGATGATGTGCCGCGTGTACCCCACGTAGATTTCCGCGTCGTACGGTGTGTCGTCCGGACCATCGAGCAGCGATGCGGCGCTCGTCACGGCGGCGTCGAACTTCGATGCGTCGACCTTCATCCCGTATCGCTCGCAAAACGCGCGATACCCTTCGCCACCAAACATCGGGCCCGGATAGATCAGCGTGAAGTCGACGTCGAAGAACACCGCGCGCGTCATGGCAGGATTGCAGGATTACAGGATTGCAGGAAGGTAGGGCAAGAAGGAAAGCCGTTAGATCCTTTCTGCCATCCCGCCATTCTGCAATCCTGCAATCTCATCGATCTGAGTAAGGTCCGGCGATCACGATCGTCGCACGGTCAGGATCCAGGATCCGTCTTGCCGCGGCGTGTACGTCGTCCAGCGTGACCGACCGCAGAAAGTCCGGCAGCCGCAGGTCGTAGTCGAGGCCGAGGCCGAAAAATTCGGCCACCTGGAGAAAGCCGGCGATCCCCGCGTTCGTCTCGAGCGCACGCGGCATCGCTCCGATCAGGTACTGCTGCGATTCCTTCAGCTCCTTCGCAGAAATGCCTTCCTGGGTGAGACGCCGGATCTCTTCGTCGATGGACGCAATCGCGCGGTCGACGTTGGCCGGACCGACGCCCGCGCGGATGGTCAGTGGACCTTCGACGACGTTCGCGTCGAGACTGCTGAAGGCGTAATACGCCATCCCCTGCCGCTCGCGAATGCTGTCGCCCAGTCGTCCGCCCATCGAATACTGGCCGAGCGCGTTGTTCATCAGCCAGCATGCGTAGTACGCCGGATCGGCGCGGGCGATGGTCGTGAACCCGTAAGCCACATCCGCCTGCGCCTTGCTCATCATCGGAATGACGAGGCGCTGTCGACGCGTCGACCCTTTGACCCGGGGCAACATCACCGGTGCGGGCGGCGGTACGCGCCAGTCACTGAAGACACGCGCCGCGACGCCGGTCGCGCGGCCGGTCGGAACATCGCCGACGACCACGGCTGTCAGCTCGCTCGGTGCGAAGCGCTCCACGTGCAGCCGCACGAGCCGATCGCGCGTCAGAGCTTCCACGACGTCCGCGCTGCCCTTCGTGCGGCGCCCGTACGGATGACCGTCTGGATACAACAATCCCATCAGCGATTCGACGGCGATGACCGCCGGGTTGTCTTCGTCCTGTCGGATGGCCGTCGTGACTTCGGCCTTGCGGATCGCGAGCTCGTCATCAGGGACAGACGGCGACATGACGATGTCACCGAGCAGGGCGAACACCGCGTCGAAGTCCTCTGACAGACAGGTGCATATGAGCGACAGGGCGTGGCGCGTGACGCCGACCGTCAGCGTGATGCCGCGGCTGTCGAGATCTTCGGCGATGTCGCCGGCCGATCGCGTCGTGGTCCCACGATCGATGACCCGCGACAGAAGATGGACGGCGCCCGGCGCGGCGCTCGGATCACAAACCGATCCGGCACGCACAGCGAGGTTGATCGTGACCGCCGGTATCGCACGCGTCTCTTTTGCGATGACGACCGCGCCGTTGGGAAGAGCTGTACGCGTCGCCGCGAGACCGGCCCGACTTGACGCGAGCGGCGTGGGAAGGGTCATCGCGCGATGGGATCGAACCAGCCGATTGTCCGGTTCGATGGACAGAGAATCGCGTGCGCCGCGCGGACCACGTCGTCGAGTACGACCGCGGCGATCCGGGACGGCATCTCGAGAAAGACGTCGAGGCCGGCAATCGTCTCGAAGTACCCGAACTGATGCGCGATATTCGTGATGCTGTCGTTGTCGAAGACCAAACGCGCTTTGAGCTGGGTCTTTGCCTTTGTCAGCTCCGCATCCGTGATCCCGTCGCGCACGACCCGATCCAGTTCCTCCAGCAGAACGGTCTCGACCGACGTGAGCGGGGTCCCGTCAGTCGCGGTCGCCGATACCGTGTACAGAAACGGTTCCTGCGTCGGCAACAACGCGCCGCCGACGATCGAGGCGAGGCCACGCTCGACCAACGCCCGGTACAGGCGCGCGCGCCTCTGGGGCGGCGGCATCCGAAAACTCGACCAGAGATTGAGTCCCTTGGCGCCCGTCAGCACCGCATCGAGTATCAGCAGCGGAAAGAAGTCCGGCCCGGTGACGGCGGGCGCGTGGAATGCGAGTTTCACGTACGCCGCCGTTCCCTCTTTGCGGATGGTCAGGCGCCGTTCACCTGTCTGCTGCGGCTCAACCGTTCGCAGACGCGATGGCGCCGGTCCCGGCGCGATGCCGCCAAAATAGCGATCCACACGACGCAAGGCGTCGTCAGTCTCCATGTCGCCGACGAGGACGAGCGTGGCGTTGTTCGGTATGTAATAGCGTCGGTAGTACCCGTACAGGTCGTCCCGGCTCATCGTCTGGAGATCGGACAGCCAGCCGATGGTCGGGTGGCGGTACGGATGCGCCTTGAACGCGGTGGCGGTCACTTCCTGATCGAGGAGCTGATCGGGATCGTTTTCTCCGCCCTCGAGCTCCGAGATGATGACCGTCCGTTCGGACTCGCAGTCGTCGGCGTGATACAGGCAATTCGCCATGCGCTCCGACTCGATGAACAGCATGCGATCCAGCGCGTCGCGCGTCGCGGTCTCCAGGTACGTCGTCTGATCGATCCACGTGTAGCCGTTCCAGCTTCCTCCGAACTGTTCGATGATGCCTTTGACCTGCTCGCGCGGGATGTTGGTCGTCCCCTTGAAGTTCATGTGCTCGCACCAATGCGAGACGCCGGTGAGGCCAGGCCGTTCATCCTTCGATCCGACCTTGTACCAGCACCACACGGAAGCAAGCGGCGCGGTGTGATCTTCCTGCACGAGCACTTTCAACCCGTTGTCGAGGGTCGTCACACGCACCGAGCAACCTTGTCGAGCTAATGCGGGGGTGGCCATCGGTTCATTATAAAATTGTTGGATACCCATGCCCGAGTGGAAAGACACCGTCAACCTTCCGCGCACCGGCTTCCCGATGAAGGCGAGCCTGCCGGCGACCGAGCCGGACGCCCTCGCTCGGTGGGCCGCGATGGACCTGTACGGGAAGATCCGCGCGCGGCGCAGCGGCGCGCCGAAATTCGTGCTGCACGACGGTCCGCCGTACGCGAACGGCAACATTCACATCGGCACGGCCCTGAACAAGATTCTGAAGGATCTCGTCGTCAAGTCGAGATCCATGGCGGGCTACGACGCGCCGTACGTCGTGGGTTACGACTGCCATGGCCTGCCCATCGAGCTGCAGGTCGACCGCGAGCTCGGCCCGAAGAAACGACAGATGCCGGTCGCCGATTTCTGCCGGGCGTGCCGCGCGTACGCCGAGCGCTTCGTCGGCACGATGAGCGAGCAGTTCCAGCGTCTCGGCATTCTCGGCACCTGGGACGATCCGTACCTGACGATGGACTTCAAGTATCAGGCGGCGATCGCGCGCGCGTTCGGCCGCTTCGTCGATCAGGAACTCGTCTACAAGGGAAAGAAGCCGGTTCACTGGTGCATTCATTGCCGCACGGCACTCGCCGAAGCAGAGGTCGAATACGAGAATCATACGTCGCCGTCCATCTACGTCGAGTTTCCGCTCGCCGCTGATGGCGCTGCGGATCTGGGCGCGCGCGTCCCGGAGCTGGCGGGACGCGACGTCTCGGTGCTCATCTGGACGACGACGCCGTGGACAATCCCGTCGAATCTGGCGATCGCCTTTCATCCGGAGCTCGACTACGCCGCCTTCAACGTGGACGGGCGCGCCGTGATCGTCGCCGAGGCGCTCGCGCCGGCCGTGACGCAGGAGGTTGGGCGTGCCTTCGATCGACCGATCGTTCGCATCAAGGGCGAACAGCTGGAAGGCGTCCGATTTCGCCATCCGCTGTACGAACGCGACTCGGTCGGCGTGCTCGGCGACTACGTCACGCTCGAAGCGGGCACCGGTGCGGTCCACACGGCGCCCGGCCACGGTGCCGACGATTTCAACACGGGAATGAAGTACGGCCTCGAGATCTACGCGCCGGTCGGACCCGGCGGTCACTTTCTCGATTCGGTCGGCCTGTTTGGCGGGATGCGCGTGTTCGACGCGAATCCGAAAGTCGAAAGTGCGCTGAAGGAGCGGGGCCGGCTGTGGCACCGGCAGACCTTCGTGCATCAGTACCCACACTGCTGGCGGTGTCACAACCCGGTGATCTTCCTGGCGACGTCACAGTGGTTCATTCGGTTGGACGGGGTCCGGCTAGAGCCGGACCAAGGCCGCACGCTGCGTGAAGCCGCGCTCGACGCGGTCGACCATCACGTCACATGGATCCCGGCGTGGGGACACGATCGCATCTACAACATGATCGCGAATCGGCCCGACTGGTGTGTTTCGCGGCAGCGGGCGTGGGGTGTGCCGATTCCGGCCGTCGATTGCACAAGCTGCGGCGAGGCGATCGTCACGACAGCGCTCGTCGA
Organism: Acidobacteriota bacterium; assembly: GCA_023265175.1. Taxonomy (GTDB): domain Bacteria; phylum Acidobacteriota; class Vicinamibacteria; order Vicinamibacterales; family CAVVIG01; genus JAHFUI01. Next base: position 28,273 of record JAHFUI010000019.1, on the reverse strand, counting down.
GCAGACGGCGAAGGTGTTCGAACAGTTCGGCGCAGACGCATGGTACGAGCGGCCGACCGAGGAATTCATCCCGCCGGGCCTGACGTGTCCGTCCTGCGGCGGGTCCTCGTTCGACCGCGAGATGAACATCCTCGACGTGTGGTTCGACTCGGGATCGAGTCACGAAGCCGTGTTGTCGGTGCGTCCGGACCTGACCTGGCCGGCAGACATCTATCTTGAAGGCAGCGACCAGCATCGCGGATGGTTCCAGAGCTCGCTGCTGGTCGGCCTCGGCACTCGCGGCCGCGCGCCATTTCGCGAGGTCCTGACGCACGGCTTCATCGTCGCCGAAGACGGCCGGAAGATGTCGAAGTCGCTCGGCAACTCGATTGAGCCGGCCGACATCATCAAGCAGAGCGGCGCCGACATCCTGCGTCTCTGGGTGTCGATGAGCGACTACACGCAGGAGATTCACCTGAGTAAGGAGATCCTGGCGCGGGTGGTCGAGGCTTACCGCAAGATCCGCAACACGCTGCGCTACCTGCTGGGGAATCTGTACGACTTCAATCCCAGTGTCGATCTCGTCGACGTGGGACGCCTCGAAGAAGTCGATCGATATATCCTCGCCCGCTATGCCGATATGGCGCAGCGCGTCCTCGGCGCCTATGACGAATACGAGTACGGCACGATCTTCCAGGCGCTCAACGCGTTCACGACACTCGATTTGAGCGCGTTCTACGCCGACGTCTCGAAAGATCGGCTGTACACGTTTGCCGCGCGCTCGGCAGAACGGCGATCGGCCCAGACGGCGATGTACCTGATGGCCGACGGCCTCACCCGCCTCGCCGCGCCGATTCTGTCGTTCACCGCTGACGAGCTGTGGCGATTTCTGCCCGACAAGGGCACGCGTGGTTCGACGGGCTCACCACGGCCTGAGCTTGTCGAAGGCCGCGAAGAGTCGGTCCACATGGCCGTTTTTCCGACGCGGGCGGAGCTCGAAGCCGTCGCCGACCACGAGCTCGTCGAGCGATGGGATCGACTGATGAAGGTGCGCGAGCAGGTGCTGGCCGAGATCGAGCCTCTGCGCAAAGACAAGCGGATCGGCAGCTCGCTTCAGGCCAAAGTGGTACTCTCCGCGCCTGGGACCGAGCTGGCATTTCTGCAACGGCACGCCGACCAGCTGCCGATGCTGTTCATTGTCTCCGAGGTAGAGTTACGGCCTGCACCGAGCCCCGTCGAGGGGCGTGCGTCGAGCCATGTCGAAGCGACTGCCGAGGCACGCGTCGGGGTCGCCATCGAACGGGCGGGCGGCGTGAAATGCGAGCGCTGCTGGCGGTACGTCGGCAAGGTGTCGAGCGAGCGGGAATCGGCGGGGTTGTGCGAGCGCTGCCAGGATGCCCTCTCCGAGGCGGTTAATCGCTGATCCCGCCGGACGAGGGCGCGTGGCAGCCTTGAGCCGTTGCGAGGCGTGGATGCGCCGAGCAACAGCGCCGGGGGTGGGGCCCCGGCGCGAGTTAATGAAAGTGGGGCCCCGCGCGCCTAACGCAACGTCAATGGCTGATCACACCGAGTCGGCACTCACGGAACCCGCCGGCGCCTCGTCGGAGGACATCGGGGCGATCGCACGCGAGGACCGCGTGCGCATCCGGCGCCTCGAAATCTGGCTGCCGATCGTCATCGTCGCGCTCGATCAGCTCACGAAGGCCCTCGTGCGTGCCAACATCCCGCTGTATTCGAGCATCACGATCGTGCCGGGCTTCATGGGTTTCACGCACGTGCTGAACACGGGCGCGGCGTTCGGGATCCTGAATACCTCGGACTTCCCGTTCAAGACGGTGGCTATCGCCGCCGTCGCCACCGCCGCACTGATCGGCGTCGGTATGTACGCGGCCAGCCTCGCGCCTCACCAGTTCGTGGCGCGAACGGGCCTGGCGCTCATCATCGGCGGCGCCGCCGGAAATCTTCTGGATCGGATCGCCGCCGGCTCGGTGGTGGATTTCGTCGATGTGTACTGGGAGACGCATCACTTCTGGGCATTCAACGTCGCGGACTCAGCGATCACCGTCGGCGTGGCGATCATGATTCTCGACATGCTGAGGGTTCGGACGCATGTATCCAAGACTGTTTGACCTCGGCCCGATTACCGTCTACGCGTACGGCGTCCTGCTCGCCGCGGCGTACCTGCTGGGCCTCAAGTTCGCGATGGTCCGCGCGAAGGCCCGGGGCCTCGACGCGGTCCGCGTGCTCGACCTCGGCATCTACATCATCATCAGCGCTCTTGTCGGCGCCAAACTGCTGCTGCTCATCACCGACTTCCGGTCCTTTCGCGCGGATCCGCGCGAACTGCTCACGCTGGCCCGTTCGGGCGGAGTGTTCTATGGAGGCCTGATCCTCGCGGTCATCGTCGCCCTGTGGTACATCGGTCGGGCCGGTCTGCCGTTGTGGACGACCTGCGACGTGTTCGCACCGGGAATCGCGCTGGGCCACGTGGTCGGCCGATTCGGATGCTTCTTCGCCGGCTGTTGTTATGGCAAGCCGACGACGATGCCGTGGGGCATCACGTTCACGGATCCGTTCGCGGCGGCCAATGTCGGCACGCCGCTCGGCGTGCATCTCCATCCCACACAGTTGTACGAGGCGGGCGCTGAGGCGCTCATTCTCTTCGTATTGCTGCTGACGGAGAAGAAGGGCAAGCCGTTCGCCGGGCGAACGTTCTGGTTGTACATGCTGCTCTACGCGATTTCGCGTTACATCATCGAGTTCTTCCGCGGTGACGAACGCGGGACGGTCGGCATCTTCTCGACGTCCCAGTTCATCTCGATCATCCTGGCGCCGCTGGCGATCGCCATGCTCGTGTATCTCGCGCGCGCGAAGGCGCCGGCGCCGAAGTCCGCGCGCAAGCGGGCGGCGTGATCTTCACGGTTGCCGGCGATGCCGACGGCACGCGGCTCGATCGGTTTCTCGTGTCCGTTCTGGCCTCCCATTCCCGGTCGCAGATTCAACGACTCATCAAGGACGGCCACGTCCACGTCGCGGGGCGTGATGCGAAACCCAATCAGGCGGTGAAGGCCGGACAAGAGATCTCGGTCCAGCTTCTCGAGCCGGTCGAGGCGGAACCGGCGCCGGAGGCGCTGCCGCTCGCCATCATCTATCAAGATCACGATCTCATCGTGGTGGATAAGCCGGCGGGCATGGTCGTCCATCCCGCCGCCGGCCACGCGAGCGGCACGCTGGTGAACGCGCTGCTCTACTGGGTCGATGACCTCAGCGGCATCGGCGGCGAGAAACGTCCCGGCATCGTCCACCGGCTCGATCGTGGCACGTCGGGCCTCATGGTGGCCGCCAAGCACGACGCTTCGCACGAAGAGCTCGCGCGGCAGTTCCGCGAGCGCGAGGTCGAAAAGGAATACGTCGCGCTCGTCTGGGGCGTGGTGCAGGCGGGACGACGGATCGATGCGCCCATCGGACGCGATCCGGTGAACCGCAAGAAAATGTCCGCGCGCGCGCGCCGCAGCCGCGAGGCGGTCACGCGCATCGTGCGGGCCGAACATCTCCATCCGGCGCTGACGCTTGCGCGGGTGGCGATTCACACGGGCCGCACCCATCAGATTCGCGTCCATCTCAGCGCGATCGGCCATCCGATCGTCGGCGATCCGCTGTACGGCGGCGTCCATCGGCGCGTGCCGGGCGACCTCAAGCCGGTGACGCGCCTGGAGCGGCCGTTCCTCCACGCTGCGTGGCTCGCCTTCAAACATCCGTCAGACGGCCGCCGCATGGAGTTTACGAGCGCGCTGCCTGCCGATTTGCAAGGGGTTCTCGATGCGCTGCGGGCGGCAGAGCGGTGAGATTTGAGATTGAAGACTTGAGATTGAAGATTGGATTGTCAAGTTGAAGATTGGATGGGCGACCCGAGAATCTTCGATCTTCAATCTTCGATCTGAAATCTCAAGTTGCGAGAGGCCCCCCGATGATCGTCTTTGAAGGCCGGGTGTTTTCAATCGACGTGGAGCGGCTGCTGCGCGACGGTCGCGAATATCAGGTCGAGACCATCCGCCATCGGCCATCGGTGGTGCTGCTGCCGATGGCGGATGCCGGCCACGTCGTTCTGGTCCGGCAGTACCGGCACAGCATCCGCCGCGAGACATGGGAGCTGCCGGCCGGCAGCCTGAATCCCGACGAGACCGCGGAATCGGCCGCGGCGCGCGAGTGCGAAGAGGAGATTGGGCTGGTGCCGGGACATCTCGAGCGGCTGAGAGGCCTGTTTCCCGCGCCGGGGTTTTGCGATGAAGAGCTGATCTACTTCCTTGTCTCGGAGCTGCACGCGCCGCCGCCGGACTCGCCTCACAAGCCGGACGAGGACGAAGACATCCACGCACAGGCGTTCACGATTGCGGAAGCGCAGGCGATGGCCGCCCGCGGCGAGATCATCGATCTGAAGACCGCCTACGGGCTGACGCTCATCTAATTTAGAGGCTGGAGACTAGGGGCTGGAGGCTAGCAACTATGCGGGGGATGGTGGTGCATAGCCTCGCCCGCTTCTGACGTCGCTCTTGCCTTCGTCCTTTTTCTTTTTCACGTCCGGCACGTCGCTCGACACCGGAACCAGTGCCAGCGCGAGGACCTCGTCGATCGTCGAGACGAGGTGCACGGTCATCTCGGCGCGAAGCTCCGGGGGCAGGTCCTCGTTGACGTTCTTCGCGTTCTGCCTCGGCAGGATCACTTCGCGGATGCCGACGCGGCGCGCGGCCAGCACCTTCTCTTTGACGCCCCCGATGGGCAGCACGCGGCCCGACAGCGTCATCTCGCCGGTCATCGCGATGTCGCCGCGAACAGATCGGCCGGTCAGCTCCGACGCCATCGCCGCGACCATCGTCACCCCCGCCGACGGACCGTCCTTGGGAATCGCCCCGGACGGCACGTGCACGTGCATCTCGGCGTTCTTGAAGAAATCGGGGTCGATCCCGTATTCCTTCGCGTGCGTGCGGAGCCAGGAGAGCGCGGCCCTCGCCGACTCCTTCATGACGTCGCCCAACTGACCGGTCAGCGTCAGGGAACCGGTTCCCGCCATGCGCGACGCTTCGATGAACAGCACTTCGCCGCCGGCCGGCGTCCACGCCAGACCAATCGCGACGCCCGGATCTTTCGTGCGCTCCTCCATCTCCTCGTCGAGGAACTTCGGCGCGCCCAGCATCTCGATGACGACGGCGGGCGCAATCTCGATCGGCGTCTCGTTGCCTTCGGCCCTGCGCCGGGCCACCTTGCGGCACAGTGCGCCGATCTCGCGCTCGAGATTTCTCACACCCGCTTCGCGCGTGTAGCCACGAATGACCTGCCGCAGGGCTTCTCGCGTGAAGCGGATGTATTCCGGCGTCAAGCCGTGATTCTTCACCTGTTTGTCGACCAAGTGATCGGTGACGATTTCGAGCTTCTCTTCCTCGGTGTATCCCGCGATTTCGAGCACTTCCATCCGGTCCTTGAGCGCCGGCGGAACCGGATCCAGGACGTTGGCCGTGGTGATGAAGAGCACCTCCGACAGATCGAACGGGACGTCGAGATAGTGATCCCGGAACGTGTTGTTCTGCTCCGGGTCGAGCACCTCGAGGAGCGCCGACGAGGGGTCGCCCCGGAAATCCGACCCGAGCTTGTCGATCTCGTCCAGGATGAACACAGGATTCTTCGACTCGGCGCGCCGGAGTCCCTGGATCACCTGGCCCGGCAGGGCGCCGATGTAGGTGCGCCGATGGCCGCGGATTTCCGCTTCATCGCGCATGCCGCCGAGCGAGACGCGCACGAACTTGCGGCCGAGCGCCTGCGCAATGGAACGCGCCAGCGACGTCTTGCCGACGCCAGGAGGCCCGACGAAGCAGAGAATCGGCCCTTTGACGCTGGGGTTCAACTTGCGGACCGCGAGGTACTCCAGAATGCGGTCCTTCACTTTCTCGAGGCCAGAGTGATCGGCGTCCAGCACGCTCTTGGTGAGCGGCAGATCGATCACTTCGTCGGTGCGCTTGTTCCACGGCAGTGCGACGAGCCAGTCGAGATACGTGCGCGACACGGTGTACTCGGCCGCCGCCACCGGCATCTTCGAGAGCCGGTCCAGCTCGCGCAGCGCCTCCTTCTTCACGAGCTCAGGCATGCCGGCCGCCTCGATCTTCTCGGTGAGCTCCTCGATTTCCTTCGTCTGGTCGTCGCCCTCGCCCAGCTCCTTCTGGATCGCCTTCATCTGCTCGCGCAGGAAATACTCACGCTGGTTCTTGCCGACCTCGGACTGCACCTGCGATTGAATCTTCGAGCCGAGCTCGAGGACTTCAAGCTCCTTGATCAGAATGCGGTTCAGGTTGTCCATCCGCGCCCGGATGTCGAGCATCTCGAGGATCTCCTGCTTGACGGCCGTGCTGATCGTCGACAGCGAGGAGGCAATGAAATCAGCGAGGCGTCCCGGTTCAGTGATGTTCGTGGCGAGCGTCTGCAAATCGTCGGACAGCAGCGGTGACAGCGAGACCACCTGCTGAAAATTGGTCTTGATGTTGCGCGCCAGCGCGTCGATCTCGAGTCGATCGTCCTCGCTCGAATCTTCGGCCGCGGCGCGGACGCGCCCGCGCAGGTAGGGCTGCGCCGAGACAATCTCTTCGAGGGTCAGCCGAGCGAGGCCCTGCACGATCAGCCGCAAGCTGCCGTCCGGCAGCTTGAACATCTTGTGGATGTGTGTGGCGGTGCCGACGGCGTAGAGGTCGTCCTGCGCCGGCTCTTCCGTCGAGGCGTCGCGCTGGGTGAAGACGGCGATCAATTTGCCATTCGCAATCGCATCGTCGATCAGGCGTACGGAGCTCTCCCGCGCGACCGCGAGCGGCATGAAGGAATTCGGGAAAAGGACCGTGTCCCGCAGCGGCAGGATCGGCAGCTCGGATGGAATTGTCAACGGCCGATCGCCGTTCGAGGGGTCCTCAGGCTTGAGGTGCTCGATCTGATCCTGATCGCTCATGGCAATCTTCAATCTGAAATCTTAAATCTACAATCTTCAGTGGATTGCCGGTGGAGAAGGGGATGGGCTCCGCCACCGGCGGAGCCCATCGAAGGACGCCGGATGCTTACATGTCGAGGAAGAGGGACGCCGTGCCGCGCCGCTGTGCGAGCTGGCGCTCACGCTGCTCGACGGCTTCCCGGGCCTCCTCGCAGTCCTTGCAGCGGACCGCGAACGGCAGCGCGCGCAGCCGCTTTTCCGCGATCTCCTCGCCGCAATCGAAGCAGTTGCCGTAGTCGCCCTGCTCCAGCCGCACGAGCGCATCGTTGACCTTGTTGAGCGTCTCGGACTTCATCTGGATCAGTGCGAACTCGATGTCTTCCTGAATGTCGGCCTCGGAGCTCTCAACCGCGTCCAGGACCTCGCTCACCTTGCCGCCCCAGGCCCCTACCGCCCGAACGTCGCGCATCTTACCCTGGACCTCTGCCTGAAGCTCGCGGCGACGCTCTTCGAGCATGTTCTTGAGATCGATATATCGCGACCGGGCCGTCGTGGCGCCGACGGCGTTCTGAATGCCCTTCATGACCGCCTCCCTTCCCTGCCCGTTCGCGGGCTACCGTGGATCGTTGCGTCGATTATTATGCAAACGAATTGCCAATGCTACCACGAATTAAAGTCTTGTCAAAATCAATACTTGGCCGCATCACACCACTCGGTTCTTCCCCTGACACCGGTTCAGGATCACCGCGCGTTTGGTCGCGTCGGTGAATTATCAAATACCGTAAGCCGCAATGTTCAAGGCACTTACTGATGAGCCCGCACGGCATTCGGCCTTTCGTTCAAACTGACCGATCAGTTAGACGCCTTGCCTCGTCAAGCGGTTCTGCTGAAGAACCTCGACAACTGTCACCTGCTGGAGACGGTCCGAGTGTAGCGGATTACTGTCAGGTTGTGACTGAGCGACAACAAAAGTTGTCAGGATGGGAGCGAGGGCTACTGGATCCGGCTGTTTTTGATCGAGGAGTTCGGCACGATCCCGCGCGCGACGAGCAGCTCGCCGCTTCGGCGGCTCCCGGTCTTCAGCCACTTCTCGTACAGCCGCAGGAGATCCGCGTTCGAGCTGCAGGCGGTGCGCTCGCTGACTTCAGACAGCACGTCGACAAAGGCGGCGAACTTTTCGGCCAGCTCGGCGAAGACGGGGGAGAACGTATCGCTCTCATGGCGGCTGAGCGTGTTGTACGCGTACCCGCCAATCGAAACGTAGTAGTCCACGTCCACAAGCTTGCGCCGCAGGGAATCCGAGAAGAAGCCGGAGATGAACAGCGAGAGGTCGCCGATCTGCTTCAGGGTCGTTCGCTGACGCAGGCCGCCGGCTTCGAGCGCCGCCGCCAGTTTCAGCGCCAGCGGCTCGCCGTCATTGTCGGCCGGACGCTGCAAGAACCCGGCGAGCAGGTGGACGACGTAGAACGCCGTGAGCTCGCCGGCGTTGACATGCTGGTGCTCGAGCGCGCCATCGACGAGATCCTTGAAGTACTCGACAGCCGACTCACGGCGAAACACCGCTTCGGTATCGCTCATATTCAACTCGCTCGCGGGCAGCGGCAGGCGCTTGGCAGGGCCTCCGGCTCGGCTCCTGCCGGGTGACTGCAAGCAGCGTTCCGATGAATGTGGTGATTTTCGGCGTGATTATACGATTATACAATGGAGCGGCTGTGGTTTGTCCCCTGTGCGGTTCACGAAAGTCGCGCCGGGCGTGTCCGGCGCTCGGGCACGAGATCTGCGCGGTCTGTTGCGGCACCAACCGGCTGGTCCAGATCGCGTGTCCGAGTGATTGTGGCTACCTCGCCGCATCGCGCGAGCATCCTCCCGCGGCCTTCATCCGCCGGCAGCAGCACGACCTCGCCGCGCTCGTGCGGTCCATGCGCGATCTCAACGAACGCCAGTCGCGCATCTTCTTCCTCGTCGTCACCTTTCTCGTCCGCTACGAGGCGCCCGAGCTCCAGCCGCTCATCGACGCGGACGTGGCAGACGCGGCGGCGGCGCTCGCCTCGACGTTCGAGACGGCCTCGCGCGGCGTCATCTACGAGCACCGGCCAGCGTCGCTCTCGGCGGAACGGCTCGCCAACGCCTTGAAAGCGCTGCTTGCGGAAGCGGGACAACACGGAGGGGGCGGCTTCGAGCGGGATGCGGCCGTCGTGCTACGCCGCGCCGAGACGGCGGCACGTGAGGCGACGCAGGAAGACGCCGGCAATCGCCGCGCGTTTCTCGACCTGATTGGCCGCGTGATCCGCCAACAGGACAACGAAGCCACCGAGGCGGAAGCGCCGCACCAGATTCGGCGGGTCATCATTCCCTAGGCCGGCACAGCAGAATCTGGTAATCTGGTTGTTACGCAAGTATCAGATTCGAGAAATGTCCCTATGGCGAAGCGTTGCGAGATTTGTGGAAAGGGTCCGGTGGTGGGGCGTCAGCATAGCCACGCGAACAACGTGAGCGCGCGGCGGTTCGAGCCGAATCTTCAGACCGTGCGGGCGATGATCAACGGCGGCATCAAACGCATTCGCGTCTGCACGCGCTGCCTCCGATCGCACAAAGTCGTCAAAGCGGCCTAGGCCTACCAGCCAGCCGTGAAAACCGCAGTGTCGAGTCCCGCCGCGCCGAAAACGGTGGGGCCGTACTCGCAAGCCATTCGCGCCGGCGACCTGTTGTTCGTGGCCGGCCAAATTCCGCTCGATCCGGCGACGGGCAACCTCGTCGACGGCGACGTCACGGTTCAGGCCCGCCGCGTGCTCGACAACATCGGCGCGGTCCTCAAAGCCGGCGGCCTGGCGTTTGCCGACGTCGTGCGCACGACGGTGTTCCTTGCCGACATGAACGACCTCGCGGCGATGAATCAGGTGTACGGCGCCTATTTTTCCGAGCCGTATCCCGCGCGCGCGACCGTCGAGGTCGCGCGGCTGCCGAGAGACGTGCGAATCGAGATCGAAGCGATCGCGGCTTACTAGCCTTACCCGGCCCGCCCCGCTCTTTCAACCCCGATCACCCCATCCACCGAACGGAGCGATTTGATCACCTTTTCGAGGTGTTTGAGATCGCTGATCTCGACGGTCATGTCGATGCGCGCACCCTCTTCGCCGGTTCGCGCTTCCATGTTCTTGATGTTCGTGTTGATGTCGGCGATGCGCGCGCTGACGGCCGCGAGCAGCCCCTTCCGGTCTTCGACTTCCATCGTGAGCTTCACGGTGTAGCGGGATTCCTCGCTGCCTTTGTCCCATTCGACCTCGATGCGACGCTCCGGGTCGTAGAGCAGGTTCACGACGTTGGGACACGTCGCCGAGTGGACCGATACGCCCTTGCCTCGCGTGATGTAGCCGACGATTTTCTCGCCGCGGATTGGATTGCAGCACCGCGCCCTGAACACCATCAAGTCATCGAAGCCGCGGACCTTGATCTTTTCCTCGCCCGTGCCGAGCACGCGCCGGACCGCAGCGGCGACAGGACCTTCGGGCGCTTTCTCCCGCAGGCGATCGGCGGGGACGACCTTCGTCAGCACCTGCTTCGAGGCCACCTTGCCGTAGCCGATCGCCGCAAAGAGCTCGTCAGCCTTCCGGAAGCCGAACTCCGCGATCACTTTGGCAAACACCTCCCCTTCGATGAGCGTTTTCGGATTCAGATCGTACCGGCGCGCATCCTTCTCGAACACCTTGCGTCCCAGCTCGATCGACCGCGCATTCTCCTCCGACCGAATGAGATGCTTGATCTTGTAGCGCGCGTGCGAGGTGACGACGGCGTTGAGCCAGTCGCGGCTCGGCTTGTGCCCGGCCTGCGTGATAATCTCGACGATGTCGCCGTTCTTGAGGCGGGTACGGAGGGGCATCATCTTGCCGTTGACGCGGGCGCCCACGCACTGATGACCGACGTCCGTGTGAATGGAATACGCAAAGTCGATCGGCGTCGCGCCACGGGGAAACGCCTTGACGAGGCCCTTCGGCGTGAACGTGTAGACCTCCTCCGGATAGAGATCGACCTTGAGGCTCTGAATGAATTCCTGCGGATCGCGCGACTCATGCTGATACTCGAGCAGTTGCCGCATCCAGGTGAAGTAGCGCTCGTCGCGTTGATCGCCGACGCGCCCTTCCTTGTACTTCCAGTGCGCCGCGATCCCTTCCTCGGCCATCCGGTGCATCTCGATCGTCCGGATCTGCACCTCGAACGGCATGCCGTGCTCGCTGACGACCGATGTGTGCAGCGACTGATAGCCGTTGGGCCGCGGCATCGCGATGAAGTCCTTGATGCGGCCGGGCACCGGCGACCACGTCTGATGGATGATGCCGAGCACGCCGTAACAGTCCTTCACGCTCTCGGTGACGATACGCAGCGCGATGAAGTCGTAGACCTGCTCGAGCTCGATTTTCTGGCGTTTGAGCTTCTGGCTGATGCTGTACAGGCGCTTGATGCGGCCGTCGATTTCGATGACCGGCACCTGGGCCTCGTGAAGCTTCGCCGCAATCGTCGTCTTGAGCGTTTCGATGAGCCCTTCGGTCGCGCGCCGCTTCGCATCGACCTTCGCACGCAGCGACTCGTAGGTCTGCGGCTCGAGGTAGCGGAACGAGAGCTCCTCGAGCTCGTTCCTGACCTTGCCCATCCCGAGGCGGTTGGCGATCGGCGCGTAGATGTCGCGCGTCTCCTGGGCGATCTTGAGCCGCCGCTCTTCCGCGAGATGGTTGAGCGTCCGCATGTTGTGCAGGCGATCGGCGAGCTTGACCAGGATGACGCGGATGTCATCGACCATCGCGAGCAGCATCTTGCGGAAGTTCTCCGCCTGCCGCTCTTCGCTCGACGAGAACGGGATCGCGCTGATCTTGGTCACGCCCTCGACGACGTGGGCGACCTCGGGGCCGAACAGCTCCTGGATCCGCTCGATCGTCGTGAGCGTGTCTTCGACCACGTCGTGGAGCAGGCCGGCCGCGATGGCGACCGCGTCCAGCTTCATGTCGGCGAGGAAATCGGCGACCGCGAGGGGGTGGATCAGGTATGGCTCGCCCGAGTGACGGACCTGTCCCTTGTGTTCGAAGGCCGAGAAGACGTAGGCGCGCCTGAGCAGCTCGACGTCGGCTTCAGGCGCGTACGCCCGCACCTTGTCGAGGAGATCCTCGAAGCGAATCATGGAATCTGGTGTCTAATCACGTACGGGGCAGTGTCCTTGACTTGGCTTTTTTGTGTTCACTATACTGACCCGGTTTCAGCCACGGCAACTTTCCCACCAGAACGAGCGACCCGGACGGTGGGTTCCTGCACGAGCTCACGGCGTCATAACACAAGAAGGATCGAACATGCCGATTAACGGGCACAAAGGGGACCGAATGCGTTCCTCGTCAGGATTATCGCTCACAACCGTTGCGGTGCTGGTCCTGACGATGGTCGGGTGCAGCAGGATGGGCCAGTTGAAGGGCATGAAAAGCTTCAAGGCCGCCAATCAAGCCTACCAGCAGCAGGATTACAAGGCCGCGGCTGCGCTCTACGAACAGACCGTGCAAGCCGCTCCTGACGATCCCAAGCTCGCGGCTGCCTACTTTTACCTGGGGAACAGCTACGACAATCAGTTCAAACCGAGCAAGAAAGGCGAGCCGGCCAACGACGCCTTCCTGACCAAGGCGATTGAGAATTATCAGATCGCCGCCGAGAAACTGTCCAAGTCCGGCGACCCGATGGACAAGAAGCTCGCCAGGCTCTCGATGGAGTTCCTGGTCGCCGGCTATGGCGCCGACAAACTGAACGATCCGGCCAAAGCGGAACCGGTCGTCCAGCGCATGATTCAGCTCGACCCGGGCGAGGCGAGCAACTACTTCATGCTGGCCACGATCTACGATAATGCCGGCGTCTACGAAAGCGAGGAAGACGTCCTTCTGAAGGCCAAAGAGGTCAAGCCCGACGACCCGGCGGTGTACATGACGCTGGCCGGCTACTATAAACGTCAGGGCCAGGTCGAGAAGATGATCAAGGCGACCGAGGAACGAGCGGACCGGGAGCCGAAGAATCCGGAAGCGCAGTACACCGTTGGGACCTTCTACTGGGACCAGGCATTCCGCGACACGTCCCTGAAAGAGAACGAGAAGCGGGACTACATTGAGAGAGGCCTCAAGGCCATCGACAAGGCGTTACAGATCAAGCCGGACTACCCCGAAGCGCTCGTGATCAAAGGACTGCTCCTGCGCCTGCAGGCGAACACGGAGAAAGATCCGAAGGTTCAGGGAGACCTCATCAACAAAGCGAAAGCGCTGGCGGAAAAAGCAGACGCGCTGCGGAAGAAGAAGGCGTCCGGCCAGTAAGCGCATCGCCGAATCGATCAGCGTCGAAAAGGCCGCCGGACCTCCGGCGGCCTTTTTTTCAGCCTCGCATGACGGGGAGATGCCTCAAATGTTTGAACGCGTGAAGGTCGTGGGTCACGGCCGTGTGGGCTCGGCGATCGCGGCGCGGCTTTTTGAACGCGGCATCGCCGTGGGGCCGGTGCGCGACGACCAAGCCGATCTCGTCCTGCTGTGCGTCCCGGACTCCGCCATCCGCGATGTGGCCGCCGGGATCGAGCCTGGTCCATGGGTTGCGCACGTCAGCGGCGCGACACCGCTCGCAGCGCTTGATCCCCATACCCGCCGTTTCAGCGTCCACCCGCTCCAGACGTTCACCCGCGCGCGCGGCGCCGAACAACTCGACGGGGCGTGGGCGGCAGTCACGGCTGAGGATGACGCCGCCAGAAATCAGGCGATCTGGCTGGCGGAGGTTCTGGGTCTGCGACCCTTTGAGATTCGAGACGAGTCGCGAAACCTGTACCACGCGGGCGCAGCCATCGCCTCCAACTATCTCGTGACGCTCTTTCGCGCGGCGTCGCGATTGTTCGACGCGGCGGGCGCGCCGTCCGAGGCGCTGCTGCCGCTGATGCGCCGGACGATCGACAACGGCTTCGAGCTCACTGGGCCGATCGCACGTGGCGACCGGTCCACCGTCGACGCGCATCTGGCGGCCCTCCGCGCGCACGCGCCGGAGCTGGAAACGATGTATCGCGCCCTGGCCGAGGTGACGGCCGGATGAAGGCCGCTCGGACCATTGGAGAGCTCCGCCGCCTTCTCCAGCCCTTCCGCACCGGATCCACAATCGGCCTGGTTCCCACAATGGGTGCGTTCCACGGCGGCCACATCGCGCTATTCCGTGCGGCACGGGCGACATGCGACCCGGTCGTGGCGAGCCTGTTCGTGAACCCGACCCAATTCGGCGATCCCGCTGATCTGGCCGCCTATCCCCGCGACGAGCCGCGCGACGTGCGCATCGCCGAGGAGTCGGGCGTCGACTATCTGTTCGCACCGAGCATCGACGACATGTTCCCGCGCGGTCACGCGACGTGGATTGACGTCGAAGGGGCGGCCCTTGGCCTGGAAGGAGATTTTCGACCGGGCCATTTCCGAGGCGTCGCGACCGTGTGCCTCAAACTGTTCACGATCGTGCGGCCGCAGGTCGCGTTTTTCGGCCAGAAAGACGTCCAGCAAGTCGCTGTCATCCGGCAGATGGTGCGCGACCTGAATCTGGAGCTCGATATCCGCGTGGTGCCCACGGTTCGGGACCAGGACGGCCTCGCGCTGTCCTCCCGAAACGTTCGCTTGTCGGCCGCGGAACGCGAACGGGCTCTCGCGATCCCGCGCGCGCTGGGGGCAGGCCGTGCAGCGTATCGTCTGGGACGCGACGCGGTGGCCGCGGCCCGGGCGGCGCTCGCTGGCGTCGAGCCGGACTACGTCGCGATCGCTGACTTCGACGGACGGCCGACGCTCGCGATCGCGGCCCGCGTAGGCGGGACCCGCCTCATCGACAACATTCCCCTCGACGAACGATAATCATCCAGAGGGTATGAAGACCAAGGTTTCCTTGACCGATCTCGCCGCCATGAAGCAGCGGGGCGAGAAGATCGTGACGGTCACCGCCTACGACGCCCCGAGCGCACGCCTCGCCGAGGCGGCCGATGTCGACATCCTGCTCGTCGGCGATTCCGCGGCCATGACGGTCCTGGGCTACGAGTCGACGCTGCCTGTGACGGTCGACGACATGCTCGTCCTGACGCGCGCGGTCGCGCGCGGCGCGCGGCGGCCCCTCATCGTGGCGGACATGCCGTTCGGTTCGTTCCAAGTCTCCAATCGGACCGCGGTCAAAAACGCCGTGCGATTCGTGAAAGAGGCAGGCGCCGATGCGGTGAAGATCGAGGGAGCGGGAACGGCCCTCTCGCGAGTTCGGGCCCTCGTGGACGCGGGAATCCCGGTCATGGGCCACATCGGGCTGACGCCGCAATCGGCCACGATGCTCGGCGGGTACAAGCCGCAAGGGCGCACGGCGGTGGAGGCACGGCGCCTCCAAGCTGCGGCCGTCGCACTCGAGTCGGCCGGCTGTTTCGCTCTGGTGCTCGAGGCGGTGCCGCCGCCAGTTGCGACGCACATCACCAAGGCGATTCGGATTCCGACGATTGGCATCGGCGCCGGTGCTTCCTGCGACGGTCAGGTTCTCGTGTGGCACGATCTCCTCGGACTGACGGACGGTCATGTGCCGCGATTCGTGAAGCAGTACGCGGATATCGGCGGCGCGGTGCTGACAGCCCTCAAAGCGTATGTCGCTGATGTTCGCGAATCGCGATTTCCCGAGAAGCAGCACACTTACGCGATGGTCGATGAACAGGTCGAGCTGTTTGAGGCCGAGCTGGCGGCGGGGAGCCTCGGGCGCTCGCGCACCTGATCCACGTCACCGCCTACGGTAAATTAGATTGCTGTTGACCAATACGTCGCTCGGCAACTCCTGGACCGTCAGCGTCAAAGTGGAGCGACCAGGGCCAGTTCCAGCGCGACGACCTCAGATCGCGGTGGCAGGCACAGCGGGGCGTGCGGGTGCGGTTCTGAAATCCCGGCTTAATTGCCCGCGCCGCCGGCCTTGCGCATGCCTTCGGTGACGATCCCGACTTTCTCGACGCCAGCGCCCTTGGCCGCGTCGATGACCTCCACGATCTCCCGGTAACGCAGCGTCCCGGCGCCACTGATGAACATCGTCTTGTCCTTGCGCGCCTCGTAGATGGCTCGAAGTCGTTCTTCGAGCTGCGGGAGCGTCACGTCGGCATGGTTGATCGAGATGTGTTTGTCCGCCGAGTATTCCAGCATGATCTGGCTCACATCCACGGCCTGGTCGGTCGCCTTCTTGGTCTCGACCGGCAGGTTGATGTCGAGACCTTTCTGGGTGAGATTCAAGGTCGACATGAAGATGACGAGCAGCACGAGGAGGACGTCGATGAGCGGGGTCACGTTCATGTCACTGCTGGCTTGGGGGACCTCGGCCGTGACGACCTTTTCGGCGCCGAGGTGGTGGTGTGCATGGGCCATTACTGCCCTCCCTTCGCCGCGCCAGAAGACGTTCTCTTGACCGTAATGAGCCCGATGTCCTCGATGCCCGCCTGCCGCAACTGATCCATTGCCGACATCACCGCGCTGTACTCGACTTCCTCGTCGGCTTTGATCAGAACGATCTTCTCCTTCTGGTTTTCGAGCTTCTCGGTGACTTTGGTGACCATCTCGCCTTCCCGAATCGGTTTGGCGTCCAGATAGAGGTCCTTGTTGGCCCCGATCGTGACGACCGTCTGGTTACTGGTCTCCGGGTGGTCGCCGCCGTTCTCCGCCGCCGGCAGCCTGATTTGGACGCCCTGCTGCAGCAGCGGCGCGACGAGCATCATGATGATCAGCAGCACCAGCATGACGTCGACGAGCGGGGTCACATTGATATCGGATTTGACTCCGCCCTTCCCGCCGCCAAGATCCATAGACATAATGTCGATCTCCTCGCGCTCAAGGTCGGGTTGGAATGTCTGTTTACGCCGCTGTCTTCTTGATGAAGTAGTCGACGAGCTCTGACGAAGAGTTGTCCATCTCCACGTTGAAGTACTCGATGCGGCCGGTCAAGTAGTTGTAAAACCAGACGGCCGGGATTGCGACGACGAGTCCGAGCGCCGTCTCGACGAGCGCTTCAGAGATCCCCTGGGAGACTCCCGCGATACCACCCGATCCGCTGGCCGCGATGCCCTGGAACGCCGTGATGACGCCGACCACCGTGCCAAGCAGCCCGACGAAGGGAGCCGTCGAGCCGATCGTCGCGAGCGCCGACACGCCCTTCTTGAGGTCCGAGGCGGTCAACGCCGAGGCGCGCTGAATCGAACGGCGCACCGTGTCCATGAGGTCCTCGCGGCTCAGGCCGCCGCCGCTTTCCTGCTGGAACTGATATTCCTGCAGCCCCGCGAGCACGACCTTCGCGAGATGGCTGTAGCGATAGTTCTTCGACTGGGAAATCGCGATCGCGTCCTTGAGCCGTCCGTCTTTCAAGTGCTTGGCCACCTGGGGCGCGTACATCTTCGACTGGTTTCGCGCTTGCGTAAAAGTGAAGATGCGCTCGATCGCCACGCCGAACGACCACATCGACATGATAAAGAGCACGAAAGCCACTGCCTTGGCCACGTATCCCATCTGCGCCCACATTGCCATTAAATCCACGGTGCATCCTCCATCGAATTGCGTTGGTCCGGCTGGAGCCTGACCCCACGAGTCACGAGTCGGGCACGGTCCGCGGACCGCACCATTGCATTCCTACTGCAGTGTGAAGTTGACCGTGACGGTCATGATGACCGGGACGGGCTGGCCGTTGAGTGTTGTCGGCGTGAAGACCCACTGCTTCACGGCGTCGAGCGCGGCTTGGTCGAGCAACGCAATCGAGCGCAGTACCTTGGCATCCTGGACCCTTCCGTCGGTCCCGATTGTCGCCTCGATGATGACGATGCCCTGGACGCGCGCTGACTGCGCGATGGGCGGGTAAATCGGTTTGACGTCCTTGATCTTGTTGGGGTTCTTGATGGCGCCGCCAACCCGGACGGGCGCCGCAACCGGTGGAGGCGGGGGCGGGGGCGGCGGTGCCTCGACAAGGCCACCGATGACGCCGCCGACGCTGCCACCGACGACGCCGCCTTCAACGCCACCGACCGCGCCCTTCACCTGCGATTCCACGCCGGTTTCCGGTTTGATCTCGCGCGGCGCTTCCACAGGCGCCGCAGTTGGATTCACCGTCTCGACCGGTTTGGGCGCGGTGGCTTGGGCCGGAGGAGGAGGTGGCGGCGGCGGGGGCGGCGGGGGTGGCGGCGCCGCAGCGAACGCCATCATCGTCGGCGGGGTCGGGAGCGCGTCGAAGGCCATCAACGGGATGATGATCAGCAACGCGATGATTATGGTGTGCACGAGGATCGACAGCGGGACCGTATACCACTTCTTACTGCCCACCTTGATCGACGGCTCGACGATATCGCCGAACATGTCACGCGGCACGGGAATTCCTCCTCACGGCACCTGGTCCCACGGGTAAAGAGCGCCGATTATAGTCAGACTAAAAATTGAGTGTCAATGAGCGTTTCTGTCCCTCTGTTAGACACCAGAACCCGCCAAATGGCCTACGAATCAGCGATTTGCCGAGCCGATCCGCATCCCATAGAACGAACGCCAGACGAAGATCATCGAAAGACCAAAGAAAACCGCGGATAGCGCGTGGCTGACGAGCGCACCCTGCTCGGCGGTCAGCCTGACCGCTAACGAGACGGCAAGCAGGCCGAAGAGCGTCGTGAACTTGATGACCGGATTCATCGCGACCGATGAGGTGTCTTTGAACGGATCGCCGACCGTGTCGCCAACCACCGTCGCGGCATGGAGCGGTGTCCCCTTCGCTTTCAGCTCGACCTCGACAATTTTCTTGGCGTTGTCCCAGGCGCCGCCGGCATTCGCCATGAAGATCGCCTGATACAAGCCGAAGAGTGCGATCGAGATGAGGTACCCGATGAAGAAGTACGGTTCGAGGAAGGCGAACGCGAGCGTCGAGAAGAAGACCGTCAGGAAGATGTTGAACATCCCCTTCTGCGCATATTGCGTGCAGATCTCGACAACTTTCTTGCTGTCGGCGGCCGACGCCTTCTCGGCGCTGTCGAGGCGGATGTTGGCCTTGATGAACTCGACCGCCCGGTACGCCCCCGTCGTGACCGCCTGCGCGGAGGCGCCGGTGAACCAGTAGATCACCGAGCCGCCGGTCACGAGCCCGAGGAAGAACGGCGCGTGCAGCAGCGAGAGCTTGTCGGTGTTTTGCGTGAGCCCGTTCGTCAGCAGGAAGATGATCGAAAAGATCATCGTGGTCGCGCCGACGACCGCCGTCCCGATGAGCACCGGCTTCGCCGTCGCCTTGAAGGTGTTGCCCGCGCCGTCGTTCTCTTCGAGCAGGTCCTTCGCGTGCTCGAAGTGCACGTCGAAACCGTGGTCGCGCTTCAACTGCTCCCTGATGCCCGGAATGCTTTCGATGACCGACAGCTCGAACACCGACTGCGCGTTGTCGGTCACCGGCCCGTACGAATCGACCGCGATGGTGACCGGTCCCATGCCGAGGAACCCGAACGCCACCAGGCCGAAGGCGAACACGGCAGGCGCCAGCATCAACGCGCTCATGCTCGTGCCGAGCGTGCTCACGACGTACGCCGCTCCCATCAGGAAGACGATGCTGAGCCCGAGCCAGTAGGCGCTGAAGTTGCCGGCCACGAAGCCGGACAGGATGTTCAGAGATGCGCCGCCTTCCCGCGAGGAGGCGACGACCTCCTTGACGTGTGCGGACTCGGTCGACGTGAAGACCTTGACGAGCTCCGGGATGATCGCGCCGGCCAGCGTGCCGCATGTGATGACCGTGGACAGCTTCCACCACAGCGTGCCGTCGCCGAGATCCGGGATGAGCATGTAGGAGACGGCGTAGGTCGCCGCGACCGACACGAACGAGGTCAGCCACACGAGCGACGTGAGCGGCGCCTCGAAATTCATCTTGTCCACGGTGCCGTACCGCGCCTTGGCGACGGCTTCGTTGACGTAGTACGACAACCCGCTGGCGACGATCATCATGATGCGCATCACGAAGATCCAGACGAGCAGCTGCACCTGGACGCGGGCGCTCGTGACGGCAAGGAGAATGAAGGAGATCAGCGCGACGCCGGTGACGCCGTAGGTCTCGAATCCGTCGGCGCTCGGTCCGACTGAATCGCCGGCGTTGTCGCCCGTGCAGTCGGCGATCACGCCGGGGTTCCGCGCATCGTCTTCCTTGATGTTGAAGACGATCTTCATCAGGTCGGATCCGATGTCGGCGATCTTGGTAAAGATGCCGCCGGCGATGCGCAAGGCCGCGGCGCCGAGCGATTCGCCGATCGCGAAGCCGATGAAGCACGGTCCGGCGAGCGTGCCCGGAATGAACAGCAGAATGCAGAGCATCAGGAAGAGCTCGACGCTGATGAGCAGCATCCCGATGCTCATGCCGGCGCGCAGCGGGATGGCGTAGATCGGGAACGGCTTCCCTCGGAGGCTGGCGAACGCCGCACGCGAGTTCGCAAACGTGTTCACGCGGATGCCGAACCAGGCGACGCCGTAGCTGCCCGCGATGCCGATGAGGCTGAAGAGCAGGATGATGACGACCCGGATCGGTTCGAGCCGTTCGAGCACGCCGAAGTAGACCACCATGATCACGCCGATGAACACTTCGAGAATAAGGATGAACTTCCCCTGCGTGATCAAATACGTCTTGCACGTCTCGTAAATCAGCTCGGAGACCTCGAGCATCGAGGGGTGGACCGGCAGATTCTTGAGCTGCGTGAACGTCATCAACCCGAACAGCAGGCCCAACGCGCAGATCACGAGGCCGGCCACCAGCAGCGAGCGACCGTTGATGCCCCGAAACTCGACCTCTGACAGGTCCGGGAGAATGAGACTCGCCTCACCGCTGGCGCGCTCCTGCACAGCCGCACGTTCGGGCTGACCTTGAAGGGCGGAAGCGGTCCGCGGCGCGGCGAAGATGGAACCGACCACCAGGGTCAGCACAATGGCGACGGCCACGCGTCCCGATAGCCGTACTTGCCTGGCAACGAAGCAGCGCGGCGACTCGCGCGGATCCTCACCCCTTGGTTTCACGTGAAGCTTCGTTACTTGGACGGTCACGCGCATCTCACCTCTCGCAGACGGTCCGGACGACCGCCGTCACTTG
This sequence comes from Acidobacteriota bacterium, assembly GCA_023265175.1. Classification (GTDB taxonomy): domain Bacteria; phylum Acidobacteriota; class Vicinamibacteria; order Vicinamibacterales; family CAVVIG01; genus JAHFUI01. The sequence continues at coordinate 7,224 of JAHFUI010000019.1, read as the reverse complement.
CCAGCAACCACGAGTTTCAGCGGACCGCCAAAGCGCAAGTCGCTTCGCGGCGGCGCGAAGGTGGGAAGCCGGAACGACGTTGAAAACACAAAATTCTGATTATACTCGCAAGTCCCCACCGCCATCGGCGGAATCGCTTTGCCCGCCGCCGCGCACCCGCGCAGGCAGCGCCATGCCGCCGGTCAGGAAAATGCGAATCCCCTCTTCGACCGAAATGTCCGGAAACGTCGCGCGCTCGCGCTCGCAGATGACGATATCGCCCAGATACAGATGGTTGGTCGGCACGTAGACCGCCATGAACGACTCCGGTCCCCGGCCGCGATCGACCGTGAACTCGCGGGTCAGGAATCCCAACGCGAAGCCGCCCCTGCCGTCCTCAATCAGAGCCACCCGCTTGAAGCCGTACTCGTTGTCGGGCGAAAAGGCGACGACGAGCTGCTTGACCGGCGCGTAGATCGTGCGGAACACGGGCACGCGCAGCAGATAGCCCTCCGCGCGCTGCAGCAGCCGTTTGCCTATGACGTTGGTCGCCAGCGCGCCGACGAGCACGATCGCGACGGCCGTCGAGAACGTCCCCAGGCCGGGAATGCGGCGGCCGAGCAGCCGATCGTAGAGAGGAGTCGTCAGGCCGTCGACCACGTTGAAGATCCAGATGAACGCGGCCACGCTGATGAACAGCGGAACGGTGACGAAGAAGCCGGCGATGAAGCTGCGCCGCAACCAGTGCATCTCTCACACCCCGGCGAACACCCACGCGAGCAGCGCGACGCCGATGACGATGCGATACCACGCAAACGGCGCGAATCCAGATCGTCTGACGACGCTCAAGAAGGGACGGACGACGAGGGCCGACGCGATGAAGGCCATGACGAAACCGACGGCGATCTCCAGTCCGCGCTCGCGTCCCAGATGATGTCGCACCTCGAGCAGATCGTGCCCGAACGCCGCGGCCATCGTCGGCATGGCGAGAAAGAACGAAAACTCCGCCGCGGCCGGCCGATCGAGTCCGGCCGCCATGCCCCCGACGATGGTGGCGCCGGATCGGGAGACACCCGGGATGAGCGCCAACATCTGCGCGGCGCCGATCGCCAGCGCGCGACCGATTGGTGTGCGATCCGCGTCGAGAATTGCCGGCGCCGGCCGGTAGCGCTCGACGATCAGGATGATGATCCCGCCGGCGACGAATGCCGCGCCGATGACGCTGAAGCTGGCGTAGAGCACGCGCTTGACGAAACCGGACAGCAACGCGCCGGCGAGGAGCGCGGGGACGGTGGCCACGACGATCATCAGCGCGAAGTGGCGCGCCTCGGGATCCGACGAGAAGCCCGCCAGCACGTTGAGGATCTTTTCGCGATACAGCCACATGATGGCGAAGATCGAGCCGAGCTGAATCATCACCGTGAAGACCCCGCCCGGGTCGTCGTAGCCGATCAGACGCGCGCCGACCAGCAGGTGCGCGGTCGATGAGACCGGCAGAAACTCCGCCACGCCCTGGACGATGCCGAGCAGGGCCGCCTTGGTGAGGTTAGCGAGAGCGAGATCCGGCAAACCCTTACGAGGCTCTGGCCTTGCGCTGCGGCTTCGAGCGGCGGGCAGGCTGCGCCGGCGCCGTGGCGGGTGCCGGCGCGTGGGCGGCCGCGCGCGTCGGTCCGGTGCCGCGCCACAAGCTCACGATCGCCGCGGCGATGAACACGCTCGAGTACGTCCCGGTGATGATGCCGACCACCATCGTGAACGCGAAGCCGTGCAGCACCTCGCCGCCGAAGAAGAACAGCGCGAGCGCGGTCAGCAGGGCGGTGCCCGAGGTGATGATCGTCCGGTTCAGCGTCTGGTTCACCGAGATATTGATCACGTCCCGCATCGAGTCGCGGCGCATCGAGCGCAGGTTCTCGCGGATCCGGTCGAAGATGACGATCGTGTCGTTGGTCGAATAGCCGGTCATCGTCAGGATCGCGGCGATGACGTTCAACGTCAGGTCGTACCGGAAGAACGCGAGGAAGGCGAAGGTGATGAGCAGATCGTGGATCGTCGCGACGACCGCGCCGACGCCGAAGCTGAATTGAAAACGGAACGCGAGATAGGCCAGGATGCCGATGAGGGACAGCGCGGTCGCCCACAGCCCCTTGCCTTCGAGCTCGCGCCCGACCGTCGCGCTGACGATCGACGCCCCCTGGCGATGGGGAACGCCGAGGTTGCCCTTCTTCAGCGCGTCCTCGACCTGCTGCGCGGTGGTGCTGAGCGACGCGCCCGATTCAGCGCCCACTTCCGGGACGCGAATCATCACGAGGTGCAGCCGCGGGTCGTTTCCATACGACTGCACGAGCGCGTTTTGCCCGCCGCCCGGGTAGTTGCGATCGAGCACCATCCGTACTTGATCCACGGAGACCGCCTGATCGAATTGCTCGATGAGCACGGTGCCGCCCGCGAACTCGACGCCTTTGGGGATGCCCTTCGTCCAAATCGTCACGATCCCCGCGATGATGACGACCCAGGAGAGCGCGACGGCGTGCCAGCGCCAGCGGAGAAAATCGAAGTGCGTGTGTGTGAAGAGTTGCATGACTAGATTGAGAGTGCGGCGACTTGATGCCGGCGCGCCAGAGCCAGCTCAAACAGTGTCTTCGATACGAAAATCGACGTGAAAAGATTCGAGATCAGACCGACGAAGAGCGTCACGGCAAAACCGCGGATGGCGCCGGTCCCGAACTGAAACAGAAACGCGCACGAGATGAGCGCCGCGACGTGCGTGTCGAACAGCGTCCAGATCACGCGGGCGAACCCCGCGTTGATGGAAGCCCGGACGCCACGCTGCGCCTCGAGCTCCTCCTTGATGCGCTCGAAAATCAGGACGTTCGAGTCGACGCCGATGCCCATGGTGAGCACGAAGCCGGCGATGCCGGGCAGCGTCATGACTGCGCCGATGTACGCCATCAGCCCGAGCAGGATGACGAGGTTGAAGATGAGCGCAATCACGGCGTTCACGCCGGACAGTCTGTAGTAGACGAGCATGAACGCGATGACGAGGACGAGTCCGACGGTCGACGCGATCAAGCCGGAGCGAATCGAATCGGCGCCGAGGCTCGGGCCGATCGTCTGCTCCTCGAGGTAGTCCATCGACGCGGGCAGCGCGCCCGACCGCAGGATGAGCGACAGGTTCTGCACTTCTTCCTGGGTGAAGCTGCCGGTGATCCGGCCGTCGGCGCCGATCCGTGTCTCGATCCGGGGCGCCGACTGCACGTGCCCGTCGAGAATGATGGCGAGCTGGCGCCCGATGTTTTCGCTCGTCACCGTCCCGAACCGCTTCGCGCCGTCGTTGCTCAGCGTGAAGCTGACCGCCGGCTGATTGTTCTCGTCGATGGTGGGCCGCGCGTTGCGCAGGTCCTTGCCGGAAACCGCGGCGGCCTTGCGTACCAGGTAGTACACCGTTCCGGCGGCGGGATCGCCCGCCGACGCGACGCCGGGCACGATATCCATCCCCCCCTGGACCTGACCGTTCACCAGCAGCGCCTCGCGCGTGGCCGCCGGCCCCTGCTCGACGATCTTCAGTTCGAGGAGACCGGTCGCGCGGATGATCTCCTTCGCCCGATCCACGTCTGTGATGCCGGGCAGCTGCACGAGAATCTGATCGCTGTTCTGCCCCTGCTGCGCGATGCTCGGCTCGGTGACGCCGAGCTCGTTGACGCGCCGCTCAATCGTCTGCCGGCCCTGCACCACCGCTTCCTCGCGGAGGTCGACCTGGCGGCTCTGCTTCATGGCGAACGTGTAGGCCCCGGCGGTGCCGGAGCTGCGATCGAAGTCCGTCTTCACGTCATCGGCCGCCCGCCGAAACGCCGCGTCCTGCGCCGGCGGAACGCCTTCCACGCGAAAATGCGTCGGATCCGGAGACGTGAGCGTGGGGTTGATCCCGAGCTTCGACAGCGATTCACGCAGCCGCTCCATGTCCTGGTCGGTCTGCAACTGCAGCGCCTCGTTGGTCTTCACGCGCAGCACGAGATGAACGCCGCCCTTGAGATCAAGACCCAGCCTCAGTTGCTTCTCCATCAGCCACGACGGCGAGTGGATCCCGTATCGTGAGGCCACGATCGGGTAGACGCCGACGCTCGCGAAGATCACGAGGACCGAGATGATGGAGATCAATTTCCAGCGAAGATTCGGCATGTGCTCTCCGGGCTGTACGAGCTCGGCCTCGTGCTACTGACTCGCGCGCTCGCCGGCCGGTTCCTGCACCGCTTCCTGTCCCTGCAAGCCGCCAATCGCCGCTTTCGAGACTTCAATCCGCACTTTGTCGGCGATCTGAACCTGGACGGTTCGCTCACCGAGACGAGTGATCTGTCCGTAAATGCCGCCGGTGGTCACGATGCGATCGTTGACTTTCAGGCCGTCGAGGAATTGCTGCACCTTCTGCTGCTTGCGTTTCATGGGCAGCAGAATGATGAAGTAGAAAATCGCCAGGACGATCGCAAACGGGACGAACTGCACCCACGGGCTTCCCCCTTCGGGAATGCCGCCCATGGCGAACACCGGACCGACATAGAAGATAGTCATGAATCGAGTGCCTGGCGGGACAAGCTCTGGTGGAACGCTAGCCTGAAACGTTCGAACCGGCCAAACGCTATAGCGTCCCTAATCCGTCTCATGGTGTCAAGGTAAAAGTTCAGATTATGCAACGTGTTAAGGGTCGCCGCGCCGATTTCTCCCGCGAGAAAAAGGTGGCGCAGATACGCGCGTGAAAAGGTGCGGCACGTGTAGCACGCGCAGGCGGGATCGGGCGGTCGCGCGTCTTCGGCGTACCGCGCGTTCTTGATGTTGAGGCGGCCTTCGGTGGTGAAGAGCTGGCCGTTGCGCGCGTTGCGCGTCGGCAGCACGCAGTCGAACAGGTCGATCCCTCGCGCCACCGATTCCACGAGATCCTCGGGCATGCCGGTTCCCATCAAATACCGAGGCTGATGTGCCGGCAAGCATGGAGCGGTCTGCGAGACGATGTCGTACATCACGCCGGTCGGCTCGCCGACGCTGAGACCGCCGATCGCGTACCCCTCAAACCCGACCGCCACCGTTTCGGAGGCGCTCTCTTTGCGAAGCTCCGGGTAAACGCTGCCCTGCACGATCCCGAACTGCGCCTGTCCGTCGTTGCTGATCGTGACGCCGTCCACCGTGCGTGCCCTGAGCGCGAGCACGCGATCGCGCCCACGGCGCGCCCACCGGAGCGTTCGCGCCGTCGCGTCCGCAGCCTCACGAACGCCGCAGGGATGGGCCACGCACTCGTCGAGCGCCATCGCAATGTCCGATCCGAGGTGCGCCTGAATGTCGGCGGCCTTCTCCGGCGTCAAGAGGTGGGCGGAACCGTCGAGGTGCGACCTGAAGCGCGCGCCTTCCTCCGTAATCGTCCGCCGGGACGCGAGGCTGAAGACTTGATAGCCGCCGCTGTCGGTCAGGATCGGCCGCGACCACCCGGCGAAGCGGTGCAGTCCGCCTTGCCGCGCGATCAACGCGTCGCCGGGGCGCAGGTAGAGATGGTACGTGTTGGCGAGCATGATCTCGGCGCCGAGACTCTCGAGGTCCCGGTGCGTGATGGCCTTGACGGCGCCCTGCGTGCCGACCGGCATGAACGCAGGCGTCTCGACCGTGCCGTGCGCGGTGGTCATGGTGCCGCGGCGCGCGAGGCCGTCGGTGTGTGTCACGCGGAAGGAGAATGGGGTGTCGGACACGGCGGAAAAGACAGTTTACAATCTGGGTTGGGCGCTGATTCACCACAACGGACACAAAGGACACGAAGGTTCATTTTGATTAACGTTGGAAAAAGCCTGAGGACGTGAAGAAGCTACGCATCGGTGTCATCTACGGCGGCCGATCGGGCGAGCACGAAGTGTCGCTCGCTTCGGCGGCCGCCGTCTTCAAGAACCTGGATCCTGATCGCTACGAAGCGGTGGCGATTCGAATCGAGAAGGACGGCCGATGGGCGCTGCCCGAGCGGCCGCCGATGCTCGTATCGGCCGCTGACGTCATTGCCACGAAAGCGGCGCCCACGGACGTCGCCCGCGAGGCGCATCTGGTGGCACATCCTTGTGGCGAGACACTCCTCAGCATCGACCGCTCATCGTCCGTCTCGGTCGTGTCCGGTCTGACGCTCGATGTCGTATTTCCCGTGCTACATGGACCATACGGCGAGGACGGCACGGTGCAGGGACTGTTGGAGCTCGCCAACGTTCCGTACGTCGGGGCGGGCGTCCTCGCGTCTGCTGTCGGCATGGACAAGGCGACGATGAAGCTGGTGTTCGCGGCGCGCGGCCTGCCGGTCTGCGACTACGAAGTGGTGCTCACACGCGACTGGAGACGCGACGAACGCGCGGTCGTGACGACCGTGGTCAATCGGCTCGGGCTTCCGGTGTTCGTCAAGCCGGCAAACCTGGGATCGAGCGTCGGGATTTCGAAGGCGAAGCACGCGACCGAACTGCGCGCGGCGATCGAGCTCGCCGCCAGCTTCGATCGCAAGATCGTGGTCGAGGCGGCGGTGCCGCACGCCCGCGAAATCGAAGTGGCCGTGCTCGGCAACGACGAACCCGAGGCGTCGGTGCCAGGGGAAATCGTGCCGTCACGCGAGTTCTACGACTACCAGGCCAAATACATCGATGACGACTCCAAGACGTTGATCCCGGCGCCGCTCACCGAAGCACAAGCCGGCGAGGTGCGCAGGCTCGCGATCAACGCATTCAAGGCGGTTGACTGCGCCGGCATGGCTCGCGTCGATTTCCTGCTGGCGGGCGAGACGGGTGTCGTGTACGTCAACGAGCTCAATACCATCCCCGGCTTCACGACGATCAGCATGTACGCGAAGATGTGGGCCGTCACCGGGCTTGACTATCCCGCGTTGCTCGATCGATTAATCGCGCTCGCGCTGGAACGGCACGCGGAGAAGCAGCAGCTCAGGACAAGCCTGTGAGCCCCATCAGTCGTCAGTCGCCAGTCGTCCGTCGTCAGTCGCCAGTCGTTAGTCGTCCGTCGAATGGGCGTCCGTGGTGTTTCCGATCGGCGACTGCTGTTCGATCGGCGACTGTTGTTCGACTGGCGACCGCTTTTCGACTGGCGACCGCTTTTCGACTGGCGACCGCTTTTCGACTGGCGACTGACGACTGGCGACTGACGACCGTGGCCCTTCTGGCCGTGCTCGTTGTTGCCGCACCTGCCCGGGCGAGCCTCGCAGAAGCGGCACGGCTCGCCGGCGTCTAC
>JAHFUI010000278.1 GCA_023265175.1 Acidobacteriota bacterium | reverse complement strand
CTAAGTCGATGCTGACGCACTTTGTCGGCAGCCTCGCTTCGTCGAGATTCGTCGAGCTTGACCGGGCGCTTGTGGCGGCGCTTGGCGTTGACGTGATTCGACTCGGACACGAGGGGCCTGAGTCCTGAAGACCCCTGAATGGATCTCCTTTGACATCTGTCGGTTTCTGGTCAAACTGTGAGCGTCTTGCGGCTTTGGAAGATGTCTGCTGGAGGAACTTCGATGAGACTGCTGATGTTGCTCGGGTTGACGGTCGCATTCGCGTTGCCTCAGGGAACCGCCGGACCCAAAGCAGCAGGGTGCGACCCGCTAGGAAATGTCCAGTTCGTGTGCGGTCTCGTCGGTCCTGAAGATCTCGTCGTCGTGCCCGGGTCCGAGTGGGTCATTGCCTCCGGGGATGCGGCCCCTGGGGCAATCACGCTGGTCAACGTCCGCCAGAAGACCACCACCGCTCTCTACCCGACCGCCGCACCCAAGCAGCGGCTGGACGCCGTGACCTACGATTCGTGTCCCGGCCCGATAGACCCGGAAGAAAAGGACAAGTTCAGGGCGCACGGCCTCTATCTGCGTCCCGGCAGGAACTCGCTTCACACCTTGTACGTCGTCCACCACGGGAACAGGGAATCGATCGAAGTCTTCGAGTTCGACGGCCGCGCCAAGTCGCCAACGTTGACGTGGGTTGGGTGCGCGGTTGCGCCCGATCCGGTGGGCCTGAACTCCGTCGTCAGCTTGCCTGAGGGCGGCTTCGCGGCGACGAATTTTCAACCGCGTGGCGCGGCTCGTGGACGCGCCAACATGCAGGCGGGTGAGAAAAACGGCGAGCTCTGGGAATGGCACACGGGCACCGGGTGGAAGATCGTCCCGGGCAGCGAGGCCTCCGGTGCCAACGGGATCGAGATATCAAAAGACGGCAAATGGTTCTACATGGGCGGATGGGGGAATCAGTCGTTCATTCGATTCTCACGCGGACAGACGCCGGTCAAGAGAGACGACATCCCGGTCGGATTTCGCCTCGACAACCTTCGGTGGGCGCCCGACGGCTCGCTCCTGGCGGCCGGCCAGGAGATCCCGGCCACCGGTGGGTTCGCAATGGCGACGTCGCACGTGATCAAGATCAATCCGAGCACGCTGAAGGTCCAGGAGCTTATTCGCTACCCCTACAACGACGTCTTCAACTTCGCGACGGTGGCAATTCAGGTCGGGAAGGAGATCTGGGTGGGGTCGGTGCGCGGCGACCGGCTCGCGCGTTTCCCGACGGCGCCGTAGCTAATCTAATCAAGCTTTCCGACGATCTTGACGAACTCGTCGTTCGTCCCGACGCGTCCGTGGATGGGGACGTGCTGCGCGACGTCGAGTTTCAGCTTGAGCAGGTTCTGATAGAGGGTCCGCATACCGGCCGTTGGAACTGTCGGCTGCGCGCCCTGCGCCGGCGGTGAGTAGAGATCCGCATTCAGCAGGATCTTCTCTTTCGGGAGATAGGCCACCAACATATCAGCGCCGTGATTGCCCTGTCTGTAGGATGGATCCCCCAACTCGTAGGCCATGTCCTGCACGTGGAGGATCTCCATCATGCGTACTCCGTCGCTGACGACGTATTTCGTCCCCACCGTGTCGATCGGCGCAGGTCGCCTGCTGATCATGTACATGGGGTTGTAAATCGACATCCGGTCCGGTTGCAACGTCCATGCAGTCGGATGGAAGAGGATGTCCAGGTAATAGTCCTTGTTCGACTCGTGAGTCACGATGGTGGTGCCCTGGGAGATGTAGGTGCGGAGCCCACCCGCGTGATCGAAATGGTGGTGTGTGTTCACCACGTAACGAATCGGCTTGTCAGGGACGAGCCTGTTCGCTTCCGCGATCACAGCCAGCGACCGCGCCTCGTTCTGCGGGGCTTCGACCACCGCGACGAAATCACGGAACTCGACGAGCATGCTGTTGTGCGTCCCGCCTCCAAGCACCCAGACGCCGTCGGCGAGTTTCTGGCTCTCTACTTTCACGGGCGGCGCCGTCGCCTGCCGCACCGCGTCGGGAACGGGCATCGTCGGAACAGCCACGTTGGCCTTCACGCTGGCGATCTTGAGCTCGTAGTAATTGTGCGCGGGGTTCAGTCTCGGGTCGCCCTGGTGTACGTGGACGAGCGTGGGAAACTTCACGCCGCCAAAATCCTGATATTGGGTGTAGCGCATCTCGTAGTCCATGTCGCCGTAGACGGGATTGGGAAACCATGTGTCTACGAGCTCCACGAGATTCTGGTCGTTGATCGTCCCGTTCATCTTGTACCTCCCGAGGATGGTGAAGGAGACGATCGTCACCTTTCTTCCAAACTGCGAGAGGCCGAAGTCGGACGCTCCGACGATGGGCAGCGTGATCGCGGTGGCGTTGGATGCGGCGAGCGCCGCCTTGAGGAATCCGTGTGGCGTCAGCGCGAGCTCGAGCTGCCGGAGATCGGCGAAGGGGACGCCATCGAGATACGGACGCGTCAGGGGCACGGGCATGTTGCCCTGCATGTCCCAGGCGTAGTTGCCGCTCTGGATCGCCGTGACGTGTTGCTCCGGCATCGGCGTCCTGCCTAGCGTCGGATAGTTGCCCTGCCTCCGGGTGTAGTCTTCGCGCGACCACCTGGCGTCATAGTCGATGAGGCGTGTGTAGCCAGTGACTTCATACTTCGGCCAGTCTTCCGCCAGGCCGTAGGTCTGGCCAATCTGCGAGAACCAGCCGGCGCCGGAATACTGGATGGTCTTCAGATCGGTGCCGCCCATGGCCTTGACCGAGGCCTGCAAGACCGTCCGGGCATCCTGCGCGGAGGCCGTCCCTGCAAACAGCCCGATCGTTGCCGCGAGAATGCACAGCCTTCGCCCCATACGTTCCTCCTCACGATCGAACAGTCTCGAGACGGATCCGCGGTTCCCCCGGAAGTACGGCAGTCTGGCACGAGCCAGCCTGCTTCTCAAGCCATTTGCGCAGGGGCGCCCGCCCACTATTTAGCGTTTGCGCGGGGCGACCGCGTCTCTAAGAAGTCTTCTTGAAGTAATGGGCGACCTTGCGGCCCGCTTCATCCCGTAGCAGGCACGTTCGCGATGAGTCTGGACGTTCTCATGGGGGCATCTCCTCACTGCCGGACCAGCCCGAGTTGAACTGAATGGCCGTTGCCAGCAGGTGGTTCTCCAACATGTCGCCGAAGAGGAGGGAGACGCCTCCGCCAATGGCGGTGCCGAAGCGACTGGCGCCGACGGCGACCATCGGCTGACCGACACCTTCGAGCGACAGCGTCGGCTTGTACGGGGCCGTCGAATATGCCTGTGCCGGCAGGAGCCCGAACATCGCGTTTGCGAGCAGCGCCGCCACCTCGCTCGGTTTCCGATCCGCAGGGGGAAGAACCGCCGCATCGGTCGACGGCGTGACCGGCGGTCCACCCCGAGTGGTCCCGTCAAGCGCGTAGATGTCGTACTTCCCGCCTTCGTACACGCTGAATGCGACAACGCCGGTCCTGGCCGCGACCGACATGGACGGGCTCGAATTCGTGATGCCGCTCACCCCGGTCCCGATGGTCGTGAGCTGCCTCAGATCGCCATTCGCGAGCGCCACACGGTAGAGATTCGAGATGCCGTCTCGATCCGAGATGAAGTACAACGATTGGCCGTCGGGGGACCATTGCGGGCTGATGTGTTTGCCGCTCGTGAAGGCCCGTACCGGCTCGATCGCGCCGGTCTCGGGATCGATGAGCGCCAGCCGGTACGCCCCAATCGCGAGCGCGGTCAGGTTGCTCGAGAAGCGATCGGTGGCGAACGCGATGCGCGTCCCGTCGGGCGACCAGGCCGGCTGCAGATCGGCAAACGGGTCGTTCGTGAGCTGGCGCAGCTTCGCGGTTGTCAGGTCGTAGATGAACAGGTCGGTCAGGCCTTGTTTCATCCCGGCAAAGGCAATCGCATGCCCGTCGGGCGCCCATGTCGGGTTCAGGATTTCGTCGACCTCCACCACGGGAAGCTCGCGATCCTGCTCGCCGGTTCGCGCGTCGAAAATCGCCAGGGCCGGGCGGCCTGACGCCACCGCCGCGATCGCGATGCGCTGGCTCGCACTGTCCCAGGCGCCGGCGGAGTAGATGAACTGAATGCTCGAGTAGTGGGGATCGGACGCCGTGCTCGTCAGCTTGCGCACAATCTGCCCGGTGGACGCGTCCGCGATAT
>JAHFUI010000018.1 GCA_023265175.1 Acidobacteriota bacterium | reverse complement strand
GCGCCCCACACGGCATCGTGCTGCCGTGTCGATGATCCCTTATGGGTCTCGATCAGGCCTGAATGTGGAGTGGTCCAATTTTGGTGAGCAACCCTGGGTCAATTCTCGCGAGCGCTGAAGCATCAGGAATGTAGATGGCGAGGCGTCGTCCTTTGCTGCGGCCGTACAGCACATAGCTCGTGTGCTGCTCGCCGCCTGCACAGGCGGCGCAGTGGTCGCGCATACACGGACTTTTTCGAAGACTCAGCGACCCCAGCGCCGCAGGCCACAGCTTGGCAGCCTGTGCCCGGAACCAGCGCTCAACATCGGTCGGCGATTCAATCTTGGGCATGACACTGTATATGTGTCATACTACACACATACATGTCAAGCAAAACCGCCAACCGCCTATTTCCCATCAACTTAGGCGTTTCGCGACAGAAACTAGCTAAAGGCTGTTGCAAAACCCTGTTTTCTTTTGGAGGCCCGTTCAGGACGGGAATTTCCTGGAGAAACGTGCGCTGCGTCTCCGTTGGTGCTGCCGGCGTGGCCGGCAGCCTTACCGCCCACCCAAAGTCTCCCGCACGCAGATCCCTTCGGGCAACATCGCATTGACCCAGATGGGACCTTCATTCAGCTCGGGCAGAAACTCACTGCCCAGGCGCGTGGCCGACCCGAAGCTGAGCGCCAGGATCGCGATCGCCCCGAGGATCACCGCGCCCCTGTGCGCGAGCGCTGTCTCGAGCGCCGGACGATACACGCGGTGACACGCGCGCACCAGCCAGTTCTCTTCCTCCGGAACATGGCGGAGCAGAAAGAAGCAGAGTAGCGGCACGAGCGTCAACGAGAACACCAGCGCCCCGACGAGTGCCGACGTAATCGTGTAGGCCATGGGAGCGAAAATGCGCCCCTCCTGCCGCTGCAACGTGAAGATGGGGATATTGGCCAGGATGATGATGAGCATCGAGAACAGCGTCGGTCTACCCACCTGCACGGTCGCATCGAGAATCGTCTCGCGGCGGAGCGCGGCATCGTGAGAGCCGTGGATCTCGCCTAACCGTCGAAACACGTTCTCGACGACGATCACGGCGCCGTCCACGATGATGCCGAAGTCCATCGCGCCGAGCGACAGCAGGTTGGCGGGAATGCCCCGGATCGTCAGGCCGATGAAGGTCGCCAGGAGCGCGAGCGGGATCATGGCGGCGACAATGCCGGCGGCTCTCAGATTCCCGAGGAACAGATACAGCACCACGGTGACCAGCACGGCGCCCTCGAACAGGTTCGTGAACACCGTCCGCAGCGTGGTGCCGATCAACCACGTGCGGTCGTAGAACGGCACGATCCGCACGCCAGGCGGCAGGAGCGAGCCGTTCAGCGTCGCCACACGCTCCTTCACCGCCGCCAGCACTTCCTGACGGGTTCTCGCCTTTTCGCATCAACACGACGCCGGTGACGACTTCATCGTCGCCGTCCTGCCCGGTGATGCCCTGGCGGGGCACGGCGCCGATGCTCACGCTGCCGATATCACGAACCAGCACGGGCACGCCGCCGTGCTGCGCGATCGCGATTTCACCGATGTCGTCGGTCGATCGCAACAGTCCGATGCCGCGCACGATGTATTGCTGCTCGCCTTGTTCGAGGTAGCTGCCGCCGGCGTTGGCGTTTCCGCGTCCGAGCGCGGTCAGGACCTGCTGCATCGACACGTCGTGCGACGTCATCCGCACGAGGTCCAGGTTCACCTCATATTGTTTGATGAACCCGCCGAAGCTGACGATGTCCGCGACACCGGGCGCGAGTCGAAGATAGCGCTCAACCGTCCAGTCCTGGATCGAGCGAAGCTCGGCGGGATCGATGCGATCCCCGCGCAAGCGATAGCGATAGACCTCCCCGATCGGCGTCGACAACGGGGCGTGCTGCGGCTGCAGTCCCGGCGGAAGGTCCACGGTTGGCAGGCGCTCGAGCACCTGCTGTCTGGCGAAGTAGTCATTCACCTGATCGTCGAAGGTGAGGATGATGAACGAGAGGCCGAACTGCGTGTGCGAGAACATGCGCACCGAGTGAGGCAGGCCGCTGAGGCCGATCTCCAGCGGGATCGTGACCTGCTTCTCGACCTCTTCCGGGGCGTGCCCCGGGACCAGCGTGATCACAGTCACCTGCACGTCGGTGACGTCGGGAAAGGCCTCCACCGGCAGCGAACGGAACGCCTGCAGGCCTGCTCCAATGAAGAGCACGGTGACCAGCAGCGTGAAGAGCGGCTGATGCAACGCGGCGGACACGAGCCGTTTGAGCATCACGGTTACGCGGCGCCTTTCATGAGGCCGTGCAGAAGCATCGCGCCGTCGACGACGACCGTTTCACCAGGTTTGACGCCACTGACGATTCGCGTGAGGCCTCCGGCCGTCTTGCCGGCGACGACGGCCCGTTCGTCGAACCGCCCCGGCGACGACTCGACGAACACGACCGACCGGCCGCCGGCCTCGATGACAGCGCCGGGCGGCACGACCGGCAGTCGCACCATCGATTCGATGTGATGGATGCTGCCGAACATCTCCGGCCGCAATCGGCCGTGCGGATTGTCCATCTCGGCCTGCACCTTCACCGTGCGGGTCTGGGGATCGACGGTATCGGCGATGCGCGACACGTGCCCCTCGAAGATTTCGCTCGGGTACGCGATGAGGCTGATCTCGATCTTTTCGTGAGGCCGAATGAAACGGATGTAGGTTTCGGGAACCTGCGACGAGACCCACACCGTGCTGAGGTCAGCGACCGTGACCACGGCGGCGGTGGTGTCGTTGCGAAATTCTCCCGGCACGATGCTGAGCTCGAGCACTTTGCCTGACAACGGCGACCGCACGACCACCTGCTGCCTGAAGTCGTGCGGAGTCAGCCCCAGCACGCCGAGGCGGCGCTCGGCCTGATCGCGCGCGGCCTCGGCTTGTTGGACGGCGGCCATGGCTTGCGCGAGCGCGTTCTCCGCGTTGAGCGACTCCTTCTTCGCGACGGCGTTGTGCTCGAAGAGGTCCCGGGTCCTCTCCGCGTCGGCCTGGGCCTTCACCAGCGCCGCCCGCGCCTGCGTCAGGGCCGCCTCCGCCTGGAGGTCCGCGGACATCGTGGCATCGGCCTCGGGGCTCTCGATCGTGAACAGCGGCTGGTCCCGCCGCACCGCATCGCCAACCTTGACGAGGACGCTGGCGACTCGTCCGGCGAGCGGCGCCACGACCTTCGACACGCGGTTCGGGTTCGCCTCGATCTTGCCGGGGGCGACGACCTCGTCTGTGGGAAGATCCGCGGCCACGACCACCTCACGGCGGAGCTGCTTCAGCATCGGCGAGCCGCTCGGCACCACGATCGATCCGGCGGTGACGACGGGCTCGGCCGCCGAGGTGGATGGTTCCTGGCGGCCGCACGCCACCACGGCGGTGAGCGTCAACAGGCCGACTAGCGCCCCGGACAGGTGAGAAGGATGAGTCACGGGCGTGCACTCCCGGTCATGGCGTCGAGCGCGTACAGGCTTCGCGCATACTCGGCTCGCGCCTCGTTATAGCTCTGCATGGTGTCGTTGAAGGTCCGTTGGGCGTCGAGCAGTTCGATGAAGCTCGCTTCGCCTCGGCGGTACGAGTACGCGGTCGTCTCGCGCACGTCACGCGCCTGCGCGAGCATGTGCTGCTCGATGGTCTCGACCAGATCGCGCGCGGTGGCGTATTGCTGCCACGCGCTTCGAACTTCGCTGGTGATGTCGGCTTGAAGCGCTCTGACGCGCGCCTCGCTCTGGCGCACCTCCTGCCGGGCGCGCTCGATCTCGCCTTGATTGCGGTTGAAGAGCGGGACCGGCGCGCTGAAGAAGACGCCCCACTCGTTGCCCGCGATCTGGTTCGGCGCGACCTGCCGGTGAAACTCGCCGCTGATCGTGTAATCGACCTTGCCCTGCGCGATCTGCAGCCGGAGCTCGGCGGCCGATCGCGCCTGATCGCGTACGAGCGCCTTCAGATCCGGCCTCGCGTCGAACGCGCGGCGCTCGAGCAGCTCGACGCCGGTCGCCGGGCTTTCCCGGCGCAGGTCGCCGGTGACCTCAATCGGTCCGAGGTCGCTGCGGCCGAGCAGCGTACGAAGCCGGTTCGCGGCGACCGCCAGCCGCGCCTCGCGGCTCTTGACCTCGTTCTGAAACTGCAAGGCCGCCAGACGTGACCGCGCCAGCTCGACCGAGGCGAGATCGCCCGTCCGGACGCGCTCCGTGTTGATGCCGACGATCTCGTTGAACGCGGAGAGCGATTCGCGCGCCAGGTCCAGATGCGACTTGGCGAGCTGCACGTCGATGAACGCGCTCTGGACGTCGAGCACGAGCGTGCGCAGCGTGTTCTGCAGAAAGGGCAACGATCAACGCGCGACCGTCGAAGCGCGCCGCTCTCGACGGTGCGCCACTTCTTTCTGCCGTGCGTGCACGCCGTGATCGCCAAGCACATTCCCGACCACGACCGAGACGCCGCCGAAGACGGACCATGACGGCGCGGCGTCGCTCAGGCCGACCTGGACGCCGCCGTCGAGCGCAAATTGCGGGTTGATGACGTAGATGGCTCCCGTATCGATGGCCAGCACGTGCCCCCCGTCCGGATCCTGCCGCGAGAACCAGAAGCTTTCGACGTAGGGCGTCACCGGACCCGGCACCTCGGCGCTCGCCGACAGCGCGACCAGGTGCTGCGTAAAACGCGGCAGCCCGGTGCCCGCGCCGATGCGGCCGATGCCGTAATTGAAGTCCACGTGTCCTCGAGCGAGAAAATCCGTGCCGGTCAGCAGTGCGATCGTGAAATCGGCCTGGCCCGAACCGAGCCCTTTGCGTTCGCTCGCCGTCGGGAGATTGATCGCCGGCAGGATGGACAACACCGGCACGCCGCCCGGATCGGCCCACAGCCTCAGCTTCGCCCCGAGCTGCACGTTTCCGATCCCGCGTTGCGTGCCTTGCGGATCGGTAGATGCGAGGAAGCCGTCGCCGCCCACCCGGAGCTCGAGCCAGTCGGCCACGCCGACACGCGCCGTGATCGGCGTGCCGAAATCGTGCCCGTCCGGTCCGGAGTGGTTGAACAGGCCGCCAACTTCGATCTGCAGAAGACCGACGTCCACGATGTGGGTGCCGTTGGTGACGTCGGGGCGATCGGGCTCGAGGTCGTCGGGATGCTCGATGGCGGGTGGCTGCCCCGCAGACGGCGGCGTTTGGGTTAACCCTGTGGAATTGCCCAACAGGAGCGCGAGCAGGGCGGCCCCCACCCGCGCGCCGCGAGGAGGTCGGCCCTGGGAGCAATGAGAGCGATGAGAGCAGCGGTCCGCCGCTCGGCGAGCGAGGTCTGCGATTTGCGCGATCAAGAGTCCGCTCCGCGGCGCTTCATCAGCTTCAATGAGCCGAGGTCGAGGTGGAGATCTTCGGCAGTGAGGCAGAACTTCTTTCGCGAAACACTACAAATATCGAAGGATCTCATCAGGTGCGTCCACTACCCACGCGTTCTCGTCGAGCCGATCCGTCGGGAAGCCCTCCCACCCAAAACCGTAGCGCGCGAGACAGACCCTCGTGGCCGCCGCCGCCGCGGTGCTCCAGTCGACCGCCGAATCACCGACGAGCACCGTCTGGTCGGCGGACGCGCCGGTGGACGCCATGAGATGCGTCAATCCCGCGGGGTCCGGCTTGCGCGGGAACGGACCGTCGCCGGCCACGATGCGGTCCAGCTCGAAAAACCGCGACAGATCGAGACCGTCCAGAATCCGCAGCGTGGCGGCGCGCGGCTTGTTGGTCAGCACCGCGAGCGGCGCGCCGGTCGCCAGCTGCGCGAGCACTTCCGGAATCCGCGCGTACGGCCGCGTGTGATTCAAGAGCCGACCGTCGTAGATGGACAGGAAGCGATCGAGCGCATCCGGCGGCTGCGGGACGCCGGCCGCCGCGAACGCGCGCGCGACGAGCGTCGGCGCGCCGTTGCCGACCATCCGTCCGATCGATTCTTCGGACAAGGGCGCCGCCCCGAAGGCGACGAGCGTCGCGTTCGCCGCGTCGGCGATGTCTTGTCGAGAGTCGACCAACGTGCCGTCGAGGTCGAAGACGATGAGGTGAAACATAAAAGTGAGGAAGTGAGGAAGTTATGCGCACATCCTTACTTCCTTACTTCCTTACTTCCTCACTTCTTCCCGAGTACTCTGCATAGGACGTCGGTGTTTCCCAGACCTTCACGCGGACGACGGGAAGGCCCTGCGTGCCGGCGTAGTCGAAGATGAGGCGGGCGATGCGTTCGACGGTCGGATTGCTATCGAGCAAATAGATCGGTTCGCCGAGCTGCTGCAACAATTTCACGAGCGGATCATCGTGCCGGAGCACCATCTTGTGATCGAGCTCCTTGTCGATCCAGCTCTTCATGATCCGCTTGATGTCGCTGAAATCGCACACCATGTTGCGGCCGTCGAGCGTCGGGGTCCGCACCTCGATCTCGGCGACCGCATTGTGTCCGTGCGGGTGCCTGCAGATGCCGTCGTAATCGAGCAGGCGGTGGCCGTAACAGAAGTCGATCTGCTTGGTAACGGAATACATTTGGTAATTTGGTAAATTATGCTTGAGTGCACTCAAATTACCAAGTTACCAACTCACCAACTCACTAACTTACCAAATGCCAACAGCAGTGCTCGTCTCTGGCGGCCTCGACAGCGCGGTGTTGCTGGCGGAAGAGGCCGCGCGCGGAGAGGTCCAGCCGGTGTACATCAGCGTCGGCCTGGCGTGGGAAGCAGCCGAACGCCGGATGATCGCGCGCTTGATGGCGAGCGGCGCCGTCTCCGACCGGCCCCTTGTGTCGTTGACCGTCGACATGCGCGACGTGTACGCCGCGACGCACTGGGCGATTCAGGGACGGCCGCCCGCGTATCACACGCCGGACGAAGACGTCTATCTGCCCGGCCGGAATATCGTGTTGATCGCCAAAGCCGGCGTGTACTGCGCCGCCGCCGGGATCGGGCGTGTGGTCCTCGGCACGCTCGCCCACAATCCGTTTCCCGACGCGACGCCGGAATTTCGGAGGGCGATGGCGCGGGCGCTGTCGCTCGGCCTCGCGCATCCGCTGGAGATCGACGCGCCGTACGAAAAGGTCAGCAAAGCCGAGGTCATCCGGCGCGGCGCGGCGCGCGGCGTCCCCTTCGATCTCACGTTGTCGTGCATGAACCCGATCCTTTTTCACCTCCACTGCGGCGCCTGCAGCAAATGCCGCGAACGGCATGACGCGTTCATCGACGCGGGTGTGACGGACCCGACGACTTACGCAGACACGTCTCATGTGAGGATGTGAGGATGTGGGGATGTGAGGATCTTATGAAGCGCTCTCCGGCAACCAGGTTGTTCATCGCGGTCGTCCTCGCGGCGTTGTGCGCCGTGTCGATCGGGGCGGTCACTGCGCCGACCGTCACGTTCACCGACTCGACGTTGAAGAACGGCCTGCGTGCGATCATCTCCGAAGATCGTGCCGCGCCGGTCTTTTCCGTCGCGGTCGCCTACAACGTCGGCTCGCGGGACGAACGCAGCGGACGGACCGGATTCGCTCACCTGTTCGAGTACATGATGTTCAAGGGATCGGAGAACGTCGGGACGGGCGAGCACTTCTACACGATTTACAGCCACGGCGGCACGATGGACGGTACGACGAACAAGGAGCGCACGCTGTACTTCGAAACGATGCCGGCCAACCAGCTCGACGCGGCGCTGTTTCTCGAATCCGATCGCATGCGCTCGCTGGCCATCGTGAGAGAAAACCTCGACAACCAGCGCAACGCGGTTCAGGAGGAGCGCCGGCTGCGGGTCGACAACCAGCGAAAAGGATCCAGGGCGGCGTGAGCCGGCGTTGACATGCGATTCTGTCGCGTTGGGCGTCGGCGACGGGAGTCCGAGAACGGGTCTTCCGGAAAGGCCACTAATGCCGCCTCAAGTTCTGGCTAGCTTCAATCTTCAATTTCATGTTCTCGGGTACGCTAGCTCGCCGGCTACGTAGGTCTGCACGACCCCGAGTTGCGCATCGAGCACCACGAGGTCGGCCGCCGCGCCGACAGCCAGGACGCCGTGGCCGACCAGACCCAGCTCCCGCGCCGGTGTCGTCGCGCACAGCGTGACCGCGTCCACCGGTGACAGGCCGACCCGGCCCACCAGCACCTGAAACACGCGGTCCATCGTCGTCACGCTGCCGGCCAGCGTGCCGTCGTCGAGAAACGCGGCGGACTCGCCGACGGTGATCGGCTGTCCACCCAAGGTCGCACGCGCGCCGACAGGAAGACCCGAGGCCGCCGTGCCGTCAGTGATCGCCAGCACGCGCGATGGGCGTTTGGCCGCGATCGCCGTTCGGATGGCGGCGGGATGGACATGGAAGCCATCGCAAATGAGCTCCGCCGCCACTTCGTCGGTCTGCAGAATGGCGCCCACGAGACCGGGCGCGCGATGCTCGAAGGGCGGCATGCGGTTGAACAGATGCGTGGCGTGGCTCGCGCCGAGGGCGATGGCCGCCAGCGCCTCGTCGTAGCTGGCGCACGAGTGGCCGAGCGATACGCGGTGTCCGCGCGCCTTCAGCCAGCGGACGAGCTCCAGTCCACCATCGAGCTCCGGCGCCATGGTCACGATGCCGACGTCGGGAGCGGCGCGCTCGATTTCACGCAGGATGTCATCGGCGGTGAAGGATTCCGGGACTGGGGGTTGATCCCGTACGTGGCGTCCGGCTTCAGCCGGACTTCGCAGGCACTGCAGCGGTTGGGCGCCACGATATTCCGGGTTGATGAAATTGCTTTCAAGGTGCGCGGGCAACACTTGTGCGGCGCGGCCGGACGGCGCCGCGCGGAGACGCCGCACCTGATCGAGAGTCCGCCGCAGCGCGTCAGGTCGACACGCGACCGTGGTGGGACAAAACGCCGTCACACCGTAACTGGGCAGTCTCGCGGCCAGCGTCGCCACCGCGTCGCCCGCATCGAGCACGTCGACGCCCTCGACGCCGTGGACGTGGACGTCGATGAACCCGGGCACGACGAAATGATTGTGGAAGGCGAAGAGCGGATGCGAATGGCCGGCGCTCGTTGCGCCCGATCGGATGTCGACGATGCGGCCACCGTCGATGACGAGGGTGCCCGGCGAGACGATGCGGTCGGGCAACACCAGATCGGCGCCCGACAGGACGATCATGGCACCGCGACCGCCGCAAGCCGGGCGGCCCCAATCGCCGCCGCATCCGACCCAAGCGTCGCCGCCACGATTTTCAACGCTGTCGTCACCGGTTCGGGCAGCCGTCGCGCGATTTCCGTGCGCACGGGCTCGAACAGCACGTCCGCGGCCGATGCCATGATACCACCGAGCACCAGCGTATCGGGGTCCGCCACCACGACGAGATTGGCGGCCGCCATCCCGATATATTTCGCGGTATCGCGCATGACCGAAATCGACACGCCGTCTCCGGCCCGTGCGGCGTCGAACACATGATCGATCGTAATGGCCGTCAAATCATCCGCGACCACGTCCTGAATCCGCGAGCGATCGCCGGCTTTGATGCGCCAGACCAGGCGACGCACGATCCCCGAAGCGGCGACCTCCGCTTCGAGACAGCCGGTCCTTCGATAGTCTTCGCGTTCGACCGGGTTGAGCGCGAGCCAGCCGACGGCGAGGCCACGACCGTGCGCGCCGACGAGAGGAATGCCGGATCGGACGACGCCCGCGGCTGTGTGCTCGGCGACGGCGAGATACACGACATCGCGCCGTCCGCGGGCCGCGCCGATCCATGCTTCCGCCACGGCGGCGGCCGTGCCCGATGCTGTGGCCCGATCACAGACGAGCGCGGCCGTGTAACGAGCCTTCAGTGATTCCACGAGACCGCGCGCGATGGGCGATTCCGGGTTTGTGACGGCCACGCCAATCGCCGGTGCGCCCATCGCCGGCACCCCCGACGCCGACACGACATCTGCGACCGCGGCCAGCGCCGCTCCAGCGGGATCGTCTCCGACCGGCCGTTCGGCGCGCGCACGCACGACGCCGCCCTCGTCGACGGCGACAGCAACGGCCAGGTGATCGCGGAGATGAATTCCAATCATGAGATGTCAGGTGTCCGACCCCAATCGGTATGAACGTGCAGCTTGCGTCCGGCAAGAGGGAGCGCCATCGATTGACTGTCGTCGGCCTCGTCCGAGTGGCGGAACAACGCGCGATCGACTCGATCGAGCAGTGCGGCCAGAAGCCGCTCGTCCGGCGCCTGGATGACGAGCACGCCGCTCCCCTCGGCGGGCGGGAAGCGGCGATCGTCGAGGTAGTCGCGGTCCATCGTGATCAGCGTCCGCCGAAGCTGCTGGGCGAGGCGGTAGTGCTTCATGTCGGGGGCGCGCCGCAGGCCGTCGTCCTCCATGACGAACAGGACGTCCCAGTCGAGACGCGCGCGCATGTAGGCGACCAACCCGGCAGGCACGTTGGCGTCGGCATAAATCCGCGGCCGCGGCGAGAGACGCTCGGCGTGCGGGCCGAGCTCGGAGGACAGGGTACCCATGGAATGCACGATGCCAAAATGCAAAATGCCGAATGCGAACTGACCTTTATTGAGTCTTGGCCAAGCGTTTCTCGTGCGCCGCTTTCGCGTCTTTCAGAAGCGCCGCCACCATCTGGTCGCGCTTGTGCACCAGCTCCTTGCGCGGCCGGCGACCGTTGGGCGATCCGACCGCGTACTCGCAGAACAGCGGAAACGCAATCGTCGAATCGCTGTACGCGACCACGGTGTCGGGCAGCACGCCGGGATTCACCTTGCCCCAGCTGACCGCTTCGGCCGGCGTCGCGCCGGAGAGCCCGCCCCATACGACCGAATCGGTCGTGATCTGGATGAAGTAGTCGCTGCCGCCCTTGGGGATGTCGTAGACTTCCCAGAGCGTGGGCTGCGCCTGCAGGTAGAAGTTCTTCGGCGACCCCCCGCCAAGAATGACGCAGCCGTTCTGCTTGCCAGCCAGCACGATGGCGCACACCTCGTTGACATCCTTGTTCGGATCGATCATGAACCGGCTGTCGTTCATCAGCTCGTGATAGGCGATGTTCATGCCGATCGAGCTGTCCCCCGGCGACGAGGTGTAGAGGGGGACCCCGGCCAGCGCCGCGCGCGCAACGACGGAATGTTCCTGGCAGCCGGGATAGCGCTCGACGAGATCGCAGCCGAGACGGTAATGAAATTCGGACGTCGAGGTCGGCTCGTTCAGGCCGGAGCGGACGATGAAGTCGCGGATGTAGGCGTCGGTCTCGAGCAGCACGTCCGCCGGAAACAGCACGTCGTAGATGCGGATGATGCCCTGTTCGTATAATTCCACGTCGTTGACGAACGGCGACCCGCGCCGCAGCGTGAAGTTCAGCGCATAGTGCAGGTCGTGATACAGGTTCGCGCCCGTCGAGATGATGAAGTCGACCAGGCCGCGATCCATCATCTCGATCACGCAGCCGCCCAGGCCCGCCGGCGTCAGCGCGCCGGCGATCGTCAAGCCGATCGTCGTCTCGTTCTCCGGCGCAAGCATCTTGCCGGTGAAAATCTGGCACGCTTCCGACAGGCGGCCGGCGTTGAACGCCTGGAATCCCTCGTCGATGAGATGACGGATGTCCGCGCTGCCACGGGGCCGGTAGTAGCGAATGGGTTTCCCGCCCAAGAACTGCTGGCGGGACTTGCCCGATGATCCGGGAGCGCGGTACGGCAACAGGATCTCCTTAGAGGTGAAATAGCTTAACATCTGCAGTCATGAGTAGCGAGTCGGGCTGGATCGTCCCGGTGGCCGTGGCGGCACTGGCCGTCGTCGGCCTCGTCGGCTGGACCCTCTGGCGCAAGAGCCAGCCGTTCGCGGCCGGCGACGTGTTTCGCGCGAGCCGCCTGAGTGCGGGCAACCACCTGTTTCCAACGCAGGTGCTGATCTCCCCCGACAGCGTCGTACAGTACACGCCACGCTGGATCGGGCGGCAGGAAGAGTCGATTCATCTGACGCACGTCGCGTCGGTGAAGATCGACACGAAGCTGCTGCTGTCCGACGTGCTCATCGAGACGACGGGCGGCAGCGATTCGATCCGCTGCCATGGGCATCGCAAGGATGACGCGATCAAGATGAAAACGCTGATCGAGCGGTATCAGAACGAGTACTACCGCGGCGGCGGACGGGCTTCGGGCCCTCAGGAAGTTAGAAGTCAAGAATCACCATGGACGATCTGACGTTCAGTGCACGGCGCGTCGCGTCGCCGGCGCGGCCCTCGGACGCGCCCGCCGATCTGGAGGTGCGCTTTCGTACGCTGGTCCAATCGCCGCTGCGCGCGGGTATCCTCCGGTATCTGAGCGCGCGACCCGACGAGAGCTTCGACGTCGAGTCGCTCATGCAGACCTTCGGCCGGTTGCGGCTCGACGTCGAAAACTGCTTGCACGAGCTCGTCGAGTTCAGGGTGGCGCGGGTCGTGCCCGGCACTCCTCCGCAGTACGCCGCCGCGCGCCCGCCCGATCCCGCGGTCGCCGATCTGCTGGACGGATTCCTCGAACGCCGCGCCGCCGTCAGCATGGAGGATCAATCGCCGTCGGTCCAGCGTTTCCGCGAGATGATCGGCCGCGACGAGAAGATGTTGATCGTGTTCGAGTGGATCCGCACGGCCGCCAAGTCGGACATCTCGGTGCTGATCCTCGGGCCGACCGGCTCGGGCAAGGAAGTCGTCGCGCGGATGATTCACGAGTTGAGCCCTCGAGGCGTGGCAAAGTTCCAGGCGGTCAACTGCGCGGCGCTCCCCGATACGCTGTTCGAGTCTGAAATTTTCGGCTACGAAAAGGGCGCGTTCACCGGCGCGCACGACCGCAAACCGGGACGCCTCGAGCTGGCCGACGAGGGAACGCTCTTTCTCGACGAAATCGGCGACATGTCGCTCATCGCGCAGGCCAAGCTGCTGCGCGTGCTCGAAGAGCGGCGGTTCGAGCGGCTCGGCGGCCACAAGTCGATCTCGGTCGATTTCCGGCTGATCTCGGCGACCAACCGGCCGCTCGAGCAGTTCGTGCGCGACAACCGGTTTCGCGAGGACCTCTATTACCGCGTCAACGCGTTCGCCATCCGGCTCCCGTCTCTGCGCGAGCGCCAGGTCGACATCCCGGTGCTGGCGCAACGCTTCCTCGGCCGCTACTGCGCCGCGCAGGGCGTGCCGCTCGACAGCAAGGATTTCTCGCGCGAGGCGCTCGATCTGCTGGCGGCGTACTCCTGGCCGGGGAACATCCGCGAGCTCGAAAGCACCGTCTCCCGCGCCGCGCTGTCGGCGCCGGGCCGCACGATCCGCGCGCGCGACGTCGAGTTCCTGCACGCCACGGGACCGGCGCACCAGCAGCCGAGCGATCGCCTGCCGTCGCTGGCCGACGCGGAGCGGGCGCACATCGTGCGCGTGCTCGAAGCGGTGAAGTGGAATAAGAAAGAAGCCGCGCGCGTGCTCGACATCAGCCGGGGCACGCTCTATCGCAAGATCGTCGAGTACGCGCTCGAACCGGAAGCCCGATCGGCCGGCAAGCGCGGACACGGGGACGACTGAGAAAACGTCGCCGCACGCGGCCAACCTGTCGCATCATCGTCTCCCCAGCCCCGCGCCTGCGGGGTCCGCCAGAGGTCCATTCGAATTCGCGATGAAAGAACAACTGAGGCATCTGTCCGCGATGGACGTGGTACTTCAGGATCTCTGACACGACCCAGCACTCGAAGATCGGGCCGCGCAGCGGATGGAGCTCGAGTTGCTCCGGCGTGCGGATGCCGAGGAGGTAGCACAGGAGGCCCGTGTCATAGAAGAACAGCTCGGGCGTCTTGATCAAGCGCTTGTTGAGATTGGCGTGAAGCGGCGGCAGCCGGAAGACGATGAAGCTCGACTCCAGCACGGAGATCCAGCTTCGTGCATCCCGGCATTGTGTTCCTGATCCGTCGCCGCACTCGTCAGGCCGAGATCGCGGGAATGCAGGAGCTGTTGGAGAGCGCGGGCGAGCAAGGCTTGGCCAACAACATTTTAACTTCTTAGATGCCGGTGATGTTGAAGCCCGCGTCGACGAAGAGGATTTCGCCGGTCACGGCGCGCGATTGCGGGCTCAGCAGAAAGAGCGCCGCGTCGGCGACCTCCGCCAGTTCGACGTTGCGTTTGAGCGGCGCGCGCTCGCGGTTCACGTGAAGAATGCTCGAAAAATCCTTGATCCCCATGGCCGCGAGCGTCTTGACCGGACCGGCCGAGACCGCATTCACTCGGATATTTCTGGCGCCGAGATCGCTCGCGAGATAGCGGACCGATGCCTCGAGCGCCGCCTTCGCCACCCCCATCACGTTGTAGTTGGTAAAGACGCGCTGACTACCCAGATGCGTCAGCGTGACCACGCTCCCGCCGCCGCGGCGTTCCATCAACGGCACGACCGCGCGGGTCAGCGCGATCAGCGAGTACGCGCTCACGTCGAGCGCGATGCGGAACCCTTCGCGTGACGTCTCCAGGAACGGATTGTCCAGCTCCGCCTTCAGCGCGAACGCGGCGCCGTGGAGCAGAAAATCGAGGCCGCCGAAGTTACGATCGATGGTAGCCACGACGTCGGCAATCTGCTGATCGTTGGTCACGTCCAGCGGCATGACGATCGCCGATTCGAGTTGTTCCGAAAGCTCGCGGACGTTTTCTTCGAGGCGTTCACCCTGATAGGTGAGAGCCAGCCGCGCGCCCGCCGCTCCAGCGGCCTGCGCGATCGCCCAGGCGATCGACCGTTTGTTGGCGACGCCGACAACGAGGCCGTGTTTTCCGGAAAGGTCGGACATGGATGTCGGTCCGGCTAAAGCCGGACACTACTTCGAACGTTTGTGTCCGGGACCGTGCCGCCGGCCGCCGCGCGACATCATCGGTGAACGCCCCGCGCCGTGCCGCGGCATGCCGCCGCCGGAGGCATTGCCGGAGCGGTTGACGGGAAACGGTGACGACCCGCGTTGATCGCGTTGGTGACGCGGCCGAAATCGGCCCTGGCGGCCCGCGGGCTGCCGAATGGTGAAATCAGGAGCCGGACGCGTGGGCGGGGGCGCGCCCTCGGGCCGCGGCAACGTGGCGCGAATCAGCGGCCGATGCACCGGTCCTTCCTCCAGGTCCCTGTGCTCTTCCGATTCCTCGGCCTCGGCCTCATCAGACTCCGCCGGCAGATCGTCGCGGGCGTGCAGCGGACCGGAGTTGTTTTCGTGAGAGTGGGCTTCGGCCAAAGATTCCCGTTCCGGCGCTGCTGGCGCGGCCGCTTCGGCTCCGTTGGACCGATCCGAAGCTGACGCCTCCGGTTCCGACGGCGGCTCGTGCGCGACCCGTTTCGGACCGCCGGCCAGCACTTGCGAATAGAGGGCCGCGGGCGTCTCGGACTTCCGGCGCTGGCGCGGCACTTTCGCGTGCTTGTATCCGTGTTCGGTCTCGCAGGTGGAGCAGCGCGTCTGCTTCACATCCGGTCCGATCATGGCGACGATGACATGGTTGGTGACGCGGCGTTCGCGCGGACAGTAATCATCCAGAATGTCACCAAGCCGAAGCTGCCGCTGCTGCATCAAAATCTCCCGAGGAACCTCTCAGGCGGGGAAGGAACTGCGAAAGGCGCTGCCATACTAGCAGAGCTGGATTCCGACTGGCAATACCCTCAGCCGGTCGACCCGGCCCGGGCCAGCCACTCCCCGACCGCCGCCAACGCCGCGGCGACAGCGTCCGGCGCCGTCGATTGCGGCGTCCGTTTCGCGGCGACCGATGCGCGCGACGCCACGTGGCTGACGACGTCGGCATCGAACCGGTCGCTGGCGGTACGCCATTCCTCCATCGTGAGCGATCCGAAGTCGCGTCCCTCCGCCACGAGCCTCCGCACCAGTGCGCCCACAATCTCGTGCGCCCGCCGGAACGGGACGCCGCGGCCCACCAGATAATCCGCGACATCGGTGGCCAGCAGCAAGCCCGATGCCGCGGCTTCGGCGCGCTGGCGGTTGAGCGTGAGCCCGTCGATCACCGACCGCACGGCGGCCAGGCTGCCGGCCAGCGTGTCCTCCGCGTCGAACACCGCAGATTTGTCTTCCTGCAGATCCTTGTTGTACCCGCTGGGCAGCCCCTTCAGCGTCGTCAGCAGCGCGACCAGATGACCCAGCGCACGACCCGCCTTCCCGCGCACGAGCTCGAGCGGATCGGGATTCTTCTTCTGCGGCATCATGCTGCTGCCGGTGCTGAGCGCGTCGGACAGGTCGAAAAAGTGATGCTCGTCGCCGCAGAAGATGATCAGGTCTTCGGCCAATCGGCTCAGGTGGACCATCGTCATCGCGCAGGCATAGAGGAACGTCGACGCGAAGTCCCGATCCGAAGAGGCATCGATGCTGTTGGTGACGCTGCGCGAGAAGCCGAGATCGCGCGCCAGTTGCTCCACGTCGATCTCGTAGCTCGTGCCCGCGATTGCGCCCGACCCGAGCGGCAAGGCATCGGCTTCGGCGCATGCGGCGTCGAACCGATCGTGATCGCGCCGGAGCGCGGCGACGTGCGCGAGAAAGAAGTGCGCGACGAGAATCGGCTGTGCCGGCCGCAGGTGCGTGTACGAGGGCATCAGGGCGTCGCCGGCCTCGGCGGCTTGACGCGCGAGCGCCGCGACCGACGCCTCGACGGCGCGCTGCAGCAACGGGATCCGCCGCCGCAGATAGAGGCGGAGGTCGACTGAGACCTGTTCGTTGCGCGAACGACCCGTATGGAGACGCCGCCCGGCATCGCCCAGCCGCTCGACGAGCAGCCGTTCGACGAAGCTGTGGACGTCTTCGTCCGGGCCGTCGACGAAGGCCGGATCGGATCGGCCCCGCTCGAGGATGTCGCCCAGCGCCGCGTCAATCTGACGCGCTTCGTCGCGTCCGAGGACGCCGGCCTTCGCCAATGCCCTCGCCCACGCCGCGCTTCCCGTCACGTCGTCCTCGAAGAGGCGCCGATCGACGCGGAAGGACGCGCCGAACTCGAAGACTACCTGATCCGGCGAGCTCTCGAATCGACCCGACCACAGATTCGTCATCGGTCGTCAGTCGTCAGTCGACAGTCACGCTCGACTGTCTACCGCACGACGCCTCCATGACTGACGACCGTCGACTGGCGACTGTCGACGTTGGGAGCCTTGCGGGCGCTCAATTCGACGGGTAACCCGAAGATTTTGATGAATCCTTCCGCGGCCGACCGATCGAACGTGTCGCCGGCGTCGTAGGTCGCCAGCCCGTGATCGTACAAAGCGAACGGCGACTGACGGCCGATGATGCGAGAGTCGCCTTTGAACAGCCTGAGGCGCACGGTGCCGGTCACGCGCTCCTGCACTTTCTCCATGAATGCGTCCAACGCCTCCCGCGCCGGCGTGACCCACAGGCCGTTGTAGACGAGATCGGCATACTGCACGCTCAGGAACCGCGCGAGCCGATCCAGATCTCTCGTCGTCACGAGCTTCTGCAACTCCTTGTGGGCCGCGTGCAGCACGACGGCGGCCGGCGCTTCGTAGATTTCGCGCGATTTGATGCCGACCAGCCGGTTTTCGACCATGTCGATGCGGCCGACGCCATGCGCGCCGGCGATCATGCCGAGGCTCGCGATCAAATCGAGCAGCGGCATCGGCACGCCGTTGATGACGGTTGGCACGCCGCGCGAGAAGCCGAGCTCGATATAGGCGGGATGATCCGGACATTCGGCGGCCGACTTGGTCTCCGCGTAGATGTTCTCGGGCGGCTCCTGCCAGGGATCCTCGAGCGCGCCGCATTCAATCGATCGGCCCCATAAATTCGTGTCCGTGCTGTAGGGGGTTTCGACGGTGGCAGGGACCGGGACGCCGCGCGCGCGCGCGTATTCGATCTCGTCGGCGCGGGTCATGCCCCAGATGCGTGCCGGCGCGATGACTTTCAGGTGCGGGTTGAGCGCGCGCACCGTGACGTCGAGACGGACCTGGTCGTTGCCCTTGCCGGTGCAGCCGTGCGCCACGGCACTCGTCTGCTCGATCTCGGCGATCTCGACGAGCTTGCGCGCGATGAGGGGACGGCTGAGCGCGGTCGCCATCGGATAGCGGTCTTCGTACAGGGCGTCGGCCTTGAGCGCCGGCAGCACATACTCGCGCGCAAATTCCTCGCGCAGGTCGAGGACGTGGGCCCGGACGGCGCCGGCCGCCAGCGCCCGATCGCGCACCTCTTCGAGCTCCTTGCCCTGGCCGAGATCCATCGTCACGGCGATGATCTGGGCGCCGTACTTTTCGGCAAGCCAGGGAATGGCCACCGATGTATCCAACCCGCCCGAGTACGCCAACACGATTCGTTCCATAGCTGTCGTAGTGCAGGCCTTTAGGCCTGCCGTCTTACTTCCCCGCCAGTTTCTCGAGCCGCTTGATCAGCGCCTCGGCACGGCGGCCATCGCGCGCGATCACGAGAATGGTGTCCTCGCCGCCGATCGTCCCGACGGCCTCCGGCAATTGCGCGCGATCGAGCGCTTCCGCGAGCGCCTGCGCCTCACCTCTGCCGGTCCGAAGGATGACCAGTTGTTGCACGCGATCCGCCCGCCGCAGGAACTGGCCGGCCGCGCGCTCGAGCGCCGCCAGCGCGGTCTCGGGACTGGTCGCGTCCACACCCGAGCGCTGATACGCGCCGTCGCCGGCGCGCTTGACGAGTCCGAGCTCCTTGATGTCGCGCGAGATCGTCGCCTGCGTCGCGTCGAAGCCGCGCTGGTGCAGGCGGCGGCGAAGCTGCTCCTGGCTGTGAAGCGCGTCGCGATCGATGAGCTCGAGAATGACGGATTGACGGCGCGCTTTCATGTGGCTCGTAACGAAGCGTCACCCCGCCGCGATCGCTTTCACCCGGCGATGTGCGGCGACGCCTTGTTACTATACATCGATTTCTGTTGATCCAACCTGGGCGCATGTGTATAAATATACTTTTCGATGCATACACTTGTGCAACCAGGATCGCCGGCGCCCGAGCGCGGCACTGCCGCGCGCGTCCGCATCGCCGTCGCCGGTGCGACCGGCTATGCGGGCCAGGAGCTGCTGCGGTTGCTGTCGCGGCATCCCTTTGTCAACCTGACCGCCGCGATGTCGTCGGGGGCGACCGCATCGAGAAAGCTGCCCGGGCTTGCACGGCTGTGGAGCGGCGACATCACGCCGCTCTCGCCCGAGACGCTCCGCGAAGCCGAGATCGTGTTCCTGGCGTTGCCCGACGCCGCGGCCGCCGGGCTCGCCCCCGCCCTCGTCGAGGCGGGTGTGCGCGTCATCGATCTGTCCGGGGCGTTCCGATTGACGGATCCGGCCGAGCGCGCGCGGTGGTATCCCGAAACGCACCGGACGCCGGACGGCGTGGCGTACGGCCTGACGGAACTGGAGCGAGACGCCGTCGCCGACGCGCGTCTGGTGGCGAATCCGGGCTGCTATCCCACCGCGACGCTCCTGCCGCTGGCGCCGTTAGCCGGTGCCGGCATCCTCGTGCCGGCCAGCGACATCATCGTCGACGCGAAATCCGGCATCTCGGGTGCCGGAAAAACGCCGTCCGAGCGAACGCACTTCTCCGAATGTCACGGCAGTCTGGCCGCCTACGCCGTGTTCAGCCATCGCCACGGCGCGGAAATCGAGCAGGGCGTGGCGTCTGCGGCGCACGAGGCGCCAGCGGCACCACCGCACGCCGTGACGTTCGTGCCGCATCTGGTCCCACTCGATCGCGGCATCCTCTCGACGATGTACGTCCGTCTGGCGCCCGGCACGACCGAAGACACGCTTGCGGAGATTTACCAGCGGGCGTACGCGGCGGCGCCGTTCATCAGACTCGTCGGATCATCGCTGCCGGAAATCAAGCACGTCGCGCACACGAACTTCTGCGACATCGGCTGGCGCGTCGACCCGTCGGGCCGCGCGGTCCTCGTGTCGGTCATCGACAACCTGCTCAAGGGCGCGTCGGGGCAGGCCGTGCAGAACCTCAACGTGATGCTCGGCCTAGACGAGCGCACGGGCCTGTGGTGACGCGCTCGTCGAGCGTGGCAGCTACGCGGAGCGTCACCGCGCGAACGCGTCGGGCGTGGGGGTGGGGGTGGGGCCCCACGCGTTTCATGAACGGCCGAGCGCACGGGCCTCTGGTGACAGAGACTTTGGCCACGAAGACACGAAAACACGAAGAGGAGTTTTTTTTCTCCGTGTCTCCGTGTCTTCGTGGTTGCATTTTGTCGTCGAAACTTGGAGCTGGGCGACGAGACCGCTGGTCCTGAAATTTGGCGGCGAGCTGCTCGAGGATCCTGAGCCCCTCCGCCTCGTCGTGACCGCCGTCCGGGACATCGCGGCCTCGACACCCTTGGCGGTTGTCCACGGAGGCGGCCGAGAGATCGACGCGGCGCTGAAGGCCGCGGGAATCGAGAGGCGGCAGGTCGAGGGACTCCGCATCACCGACGAGCCGACGTTGGCCGTCGTTGTGTCAGTGCTCGCCGGAGCGGTGAATACGCGGCTGGTCGCCGCACTGACGGCCGCGGGCGTCGGTGCCGTCGGCCTGACGGGAGCGGATGGCGCCTGTGGGCTGTCGGAGCCGGCGCTGCCGCACCGCACGCTTGATGGCCGCGTCGTCGATCTCGGCCGCGTCGGCGTGCCGGCGGCCGGCGCCGATACACGGCTCGTGCGGACGTTGCTGGAACACGGATTCGTGCCGGTCATCGCGTCCATCGGCGTGGCTCGGGACGGGCGGCTCTTCAATGTGAACGCGGACGTGTTCGCCGGTGCACTCGCTGCGCGACTCGGCGCCCGGCGCCTGGTCATCGCGGGGACGACGGCCGGAGTGCTCGGCGTCGATGGCGCGACGGTCCCACTGCTGGCCCCGACGACGATCGCGGAGCTGATGGCGGAGGGCACCGCGACCGCCGGAATGATCGCGAAACTCCGCGCGTGCCGGGACGCGCTGGCACACGGCGTGGACGACATCGTGATCGTGGATGGGCGTGATCCGAAGGCGCTTGCGACAACAGCAGGCGCGACCGTGCCGGCTGGGGCGACACGGATAGCGGCGGACAGAATTTAGTCATCTGGTTATCTGGTTATCTGGTTATCTGGTCGTTGAGCGGCCGACGGATCGACAAATGACCAGATAAATGACCAGATAACCAGATGACGAGATGACCAGATGCGAGATCCCAGATGACGACAGTAATGGCCGACGTTCAAGCGCTCGAAGCCCGGCATGTACTACAGACCTATCGCCGCGCGCCAGTAACGTTCGTGCGTGGCGCCGGCGTGCGGCTGTACGACGCCGAAGGCCGCGAGTATCTGGACCTGCTGTCCGGGATCGGCGTCGCGGCGCTGGGACATGCGCATCCCGGTCTGGCGCGTGCGATTGCGGAACAGGCGCAGACGCTGATGCACACGTCGAATCTCTTCTATCATCCGCTGCAAGGGCAGCTCGCCGAACGTCTGGCGAACCTGTCCGATCTCCCGCGCGCGTTCTTCTGCAACAGCGGCGCCGAGGCGGTCGAAGCGTGCCTGAAGTTCGCGCGCCGCTATTGGTACACCCGCGGCGAATCGCGACCCGAGATCATCGCGCTCGACGGATCGTTTCACGGGCGGACGTTCGGAGCGCTGTCCGTCACGTCCGACCCGCACTATCGGGCGCCGTTCGAGCCACTGCTCGCCGGCGTCCGATTCGTACCGGCGAACGATCCCGCGGCGCTTCGCGCGGCGGTCTCGCATTCGACCGCGGCGATCATCGCCGAGCCCATTCAGGGCGAAGGCGGTGTCCGGCCGCTGACCCCCGCGTTTGCCGCGGCCATCACGGACGCGTGCCATCACACGGGCGCGCTCCTCATCGCAGACGAAGTACAAAGCGGACTCGGACGCACCGGCTATCCGTTTTACTCCGCCGCCATCGGGCTGAAGCCGCATCTCATCTCGGTCGGAAAAGCGCTCGGAGGCGGGGTGCCGATCGGCGCCGCGCTCATCAGCGAAGACGTCGCGCACGCGATTTCATTCGGCGATCACGGGAGCACCTACGGAGGCAATCTCCTCGCCTGCCGCGCCGCCCTGTGCGTGCTGGACGAGCTGATCGGGGGCGGCTTGCTCGCGCACATCGGACGGGTCGGCCGTCACGTCGAACACCGGCTGAAGAAAATGGCGGCGGCGCATCCGATCGTGAGGGAAGTCCGGGGCGGCGGACTCATCTGGGGTCTCGAGCTGGACCGTGATGCCGCTCCCGTGGTGCCTGCCGCACTCGCGCAAGGCGTCGTCGTCAATCGCACGGCGGAAACCGTCGTTCGCCTCCTGCCGCCGCTCATCATCACGACAGACGAGCTCGACGAAGGACTGGCGCGGCTCGATGCCGCACTCGCCCGCGTCGAAGCGGACGGAGGTCCCGCATGAGACGTCGTGCCCCAGTCACCATTCGAAGGGCGGAGGCGTCGAACGCGAAACGGATCCACGGGTTGATTACCGCGAGCCTCGAAGAGGGACGTCTGCTGCCGCGCACGCTCGCCGAAATCAACGTGCACGCCGATCGATTCGCGATCGCCGTTCGTGGGCGGACGATCGTCGGCTGCGCGGAGCTGGCGCCGCTCAGCGCGCACGTTGCCGAGGTGCGATCGCTCGCCGTCGACAGCCGCGAGCGCAGCACCGGCGTCGGGATCTCCATCGTCGACGAGCTGCGGCGCCGGGCGCGGCGCGAGAGCTACGAAAAGCTCTGCGCGTTCACGCATGCGCCGGCGTATTTCATCGGCATGGGCTTCTCCATCGTGCCGCACCTGTGGCTGCTGGAGAAGATTTTCACCGACTGTATGAAGTGCCCGCATTTCCGTCAGTGCGGGCAGTACGCGATGGTGGTCCCCCTCGACGAAGCTCGGGCCCGGCCCGCTATGCCTGCCGCCGATTCGGCTGCGCGTTACGCATGACCAGCGGCATCATCAGCGGCGTGACCACGCCGCAGGGATTTCGGGCCGCCGGGATCAGCGCTGGGATCAAGCGAAGCGGCGAACGACCCGACGCGAGCTCCACAGACACGGCTGGGCCGCTCGATCTGGCCTTGCTCGTCTCTGACGTCCCTGCGACGGCGGCCGCGATGTTCACGACGAACCTCGCCCAGGCGGCGCCGATCCTCGTGTGCCGCGAACATCTCGCGCGATCGCACGGCGTCGCGCGAGCCGTCATCGTCAACAGCGGATGCGCGAATGCCTGCACGGGCGACGAAGGGCTGCAGGCCGCCCGCGACATGGCAGAGGAAACCGCGCGTCTGGTCGGATGCCCGGTCGAGCAGGTGCTCGTCGCCTCGACCGGCGTGATCGGCGTGGCGCTGCCGATCGCGAAGATCAGGCATGGGTTGCCGGCCGCTGCGGCCGCACTCAGCGCGGACCAGGGCGGCGCTGCGGCCCGCGCGATCATGACGACCGACCCGTTTCCCAAAGAAGCGGCGGCGCAGATCGCAATCGGCGGCCGCACGATCGGCATCGGCGGCATGGCCAAAGGCTCGGGGATGATTGAGCCGATGATGGCGACGATGCTCGCGTTCGTGACGACCGACGCGTCGGTGCCCCAACCGCTGCTCGACCGCGCGCTGCGCGAGGCGGTGGACGACACCTTCAACGCGATCACCGTCGACGGCGAATGCTCGACCAACGATTGCGTGGTGCTGCTCGCCAACGGCGCCGGCCGTGGAATCGTCGACGAGTCGAGCTACGGTGAATTCGTCGACGGCCTGCGGACCGTCTGCCGAGCGCTCGCGCTCGGGATCGTGCGGGGCGGTGAAGGCGCGACCAAGCTGGTGACGGTGATCGTGACCGGCGCGGCGTCGAGCGACGAAGCGCGGCGGACCGCGAAGGCGATTGCCAACTCGCTGCTCGTGAAAACCGCCATCCACGGCGGCGATCCCAACTGGGGCCGGCTGATCGCGGTCGCCGGCCGCGCCGGTGTTCAGTTCGACCTGTCGCGCGCGGCGGTCAGGATCGGGTCGACGGTTCTGTTCGACGAAGGACGACCCCATGATGAGGCCGCGCCTCGAGCGGCGGAGTACCTGAAGCGGAAAGAGATCGACGTGTCGGTCGACCTCGGCGTCGGGAGCGCGACATCGACGGTCTGGACCTGCGATCTGAGCGCGGACTACGTGCGCATCAACGCGGATTACAGAACGTAGTGACAAGGATGAATCTGGTTATTTGGTTATCTGGTTATCTGGTTATCTGGTCATTTGATCGATCAATCAATGACCAGATAACCAAATAACCAGATAACCAGATGACTAGATGATCAAATTCCAGGATCACTATGACCAACGTAACCTCGGTGACTCCTCGCAAGGATTTTCTCTCGGTCCTCGACTTCGACGCCGCCGACCTCGAGCGGTGTCTGGAACTGGCCGCACGGGTCAAGGCCGATCGCGTGCTGGGTCCGCAGGCGCCCACGGCGGCCGCGCTCAGCGGACGGTATGTCGCGATGCTGTTCGAAAAGTCATCGCTGCGGACTCGCACGACGTTCGAGATCGCGGTCCGGGAGCTTGGAGGCTCGGTGATCGGTCTGCAGCCGGAGGCGGCGCTCGGGCAGCGCGAGCCGGTGGCCGATGTCGCGCGCAACCTCGAGCGGTGGATCGACGCCGTCGTGATCCGGACATTTTCGCACCAGGTCCTGGAACAGTTCGCGGCCAGCGCGTGCCGGCTTCACGTCATCAACGCGCTCACCGACGCAGAGCACCCGTGCCAAGTGGTCGCTGACTTCCTGACGCTGCGCGAGCACTGGGGTGCCCTGCGCGGTCGGACGATTGCGTATGTCGGCGACGGGAACAACGTGGCGACGTCGCTGGCGCACGCGTCGGCGCTGCTCGGGGTCAACCTCCACGTCGCGAGCCCCGATGGTTATCGGCTTCCCGACACGGTGCTACAGCA
The DNA here is from genome assembly GCA_023265175.1 of Acidobacteriota bacterium. Taxonomy (GTDB): domain Bacteria; phylum Acidobacteriota; class Vicinamibacteria; order Vicinamibacterales; family CAVVIG01; genus JAHFUI01. Next base: position 18,937 of record JAHFUI010000018.1, on the reverse strand, counting down.
GTCGACGCACGCCGCCGTCCATGGCGCCAGGCTCCGGCTGTTCACCGAGGCGGCCGACGCCGTCGCCGGCGTCGATGCGGTGTACACCGACACCTGGACGTCGATGGGAAAAGAAGCGGAAGCCGAGGTCCGCCGCCATGCGTTCGCGGGGTACCAGGTCAACGAGGATCTCATGTCGCTCGCCAAACCCGGGGCGCTCTTCATGCATTGCCTGCCGGCGCATCGCGGTGAGGAAGTCACGAGCGACGTCTTCGAGTCGCCGGCGTCGATCGTGTTCGATCAGGCCGAGAATCGGCTGCATGGCCAAAAGGCGCTGCTCCTGATGCTGCTCGCTCCGCGGGCAGCAACGTAAAACGCGAAACGCCAAACGCAAAGCGGACCGGGGAGCGAACCCTTTACGTTTGGCGTTTTTCGTTTTACGTTGTCGCTGCGTGAGTTCCTCTCCAACTGCCCCCTGGCTCGATCATTACGACGTGGGCGTGCCGCGGACGCTGGCGCCGTACCCGAGCCGCACGCTGGTCGATTACCTGGCCGATGCGGCGCTTGAACGCACCGATCGCCCGGCGATCCTGTTTAAAGGCTCCACGATCACGTGGGGCGCGCTCGAACGCCTGAGCGACGCGTGCGCGTGCGCATTCGACGCGCTCGGGATCCGGCGCGGCGATCGAATCGCGCTGCTCCTACCCAACTGCCCGCAATTTCTGATCGCCCAATTCGGGGCCTGGAAGCTGGGCGCGATTGTCGCGCCGCTGAACCCGGCCTACACGGAGCGGGAGCTCGAAGGCCCGCTCCGTGAACACGGTATCGAGACCATCGTCTCGCTGACGCGGTTTTACCGGCGCGTGAAGCAGGTGCAGAGCCGCACGCCGCTGCGCCACATCGTCGTCACGAACATCAAGGAGCACTTCCCGCCGGTTCTGCGGTTCCTGTTTACGATCGCCCGCGAGACTCGCGACGGCGATCGCATCGAGCTGGCGGCCGCCGATCATGATCTCGCGCGCATGCTGCCAGTCCACGATGGACGCGCGCCGGCTCGAGCCCCGATCACAGCAGCCGATCCCGCCGTCCTGTTGATGAGCGGGGGCACGACGGGGACCCCGAAAGGTGCGCTCGGTACGCACGCGGCGTACGTCTTCACCGGGCTTCAGATCAAAGCCTGGACCGAATCGGTCCTCGGCGGTGAGCGCGACGTCATCCTGGCGCCGCTGCCGCTCTTTCACGTGTACGCGAACGTGGGCATCCAGGGTCTGGCGTTCGTCAATGGCAACCCGCTCGCGCTCGTCCCCAATCCCCGCGACCTGGGCGATATGCTGGCCACCATTCGCCGCGTGAAGCCGGCGTTCTTCAACGGTGTGCCCACGCTCTACATCGCGCTGCTCAATCATCCGGACGTGCAACAAGGCAAGGTCGATTTCAAATCGATCAAGATCTGCTTCTCGGGCGCGGCCGCTCTGCTGGCGGACACGAAACAGCGCTTCGAGGCGCTGACGGGCGGACGCATCATCGAAGGCTATTCGCTGACCGAAGCGATGATGGCGCTCTGCGTGAACCCGGTCGATGGGCCGAACAAGCTGGGATCGGTAGGGATGCCGCTTCCCGACGTGCACGTCCGCATCTTCGATGCCGAGGCAGGCACGCGGCCTCTGCCGGCGAACGAGGCCGGGGAGATCGCGTTCTCCGCGCCGCAACTGATGGCAGGGTTCTGGAATCGTCCTGAAGAGACGGCGGCCGTGCTGCGCGAGCACGCCGATATCCCCGCCGCTGGATCCGGCTTTGGCGGGACGGCGGCCGGGAGCCTCTGGCTGCACACCGGCGACCTCGGCTACCTCGATGAAGACGGCTACCTCTTCATCGTCGATCGCAAGAAGGACCTGATCAAAGCGAGCGGCTATCAGGTCTGGCCGCGCGAGATCGAAGAAGTGCTCGCGACCCATCCGGCGGTCGCCGAAGTCGGCGTGGCCGGCGTGATGGATCCGGTGAAAGGCGAAGCGGTGAAAGCCTGGGTCGTGCTGCGCGCGGGCCAGAGCGCTACCGAGACCGAGCTGCGCGAGTTCTGCAGGCAGCATCTGGCGCCGTACAAAGTTCCGTCACGGGTGGAGTTCCGTACCGAGTTGCCCAAGACCATGGTGGGAAAAGTGCTGCGGCGGGCGCTCAAGGATGAAAGCGGGGCCGGAAGGTAAGACAGATGTGAAGGACTGTTTGTAGATGACTGCCCGTCTATAATCGACCCGGGAGTGCGGTACCCCGACGGTACCATCGACAGCTTGCACCGAATTCCGCGTTGTGGTATGAAAATGCACCCTGACGCAACAACTCGCGTTCACTCTCGTCCAAACCAGGTCGGCAGCGGCGCACCTGTCGAAGGGTGAACTGCCTGCCTGCGCGACTCGGCCCCTAACGGTGCACTGAGCAAGATCCAGCAATCGGCCCGCGGGGACGTCTCCGCAACGCACGAGGACACCCGATGAGAAAGCGCGTCGCCGTCGAACTTGTCGGATTCGGTATGTTGCTGATGGCAGTGGCAGTCTCGGCGCCGGCCGCGGGTCAGAGTGCGGCAGCAGCCTCTCGAGGGTATACGCCGCCGCGGACTCAGCACGGACAGCCCGACTTGCAGGGCATCTGGCAGGTCATGAACACAGCCGCCTGGGACATTCAGGACCATCCTGCGCAGCTTCTCTTCGGATTGCCTCCGCGGTTTGGCGTCCCAGCCGGGCAGGGCGTGGTGGAAGGGAATGAGATCCCGTATCAGCCGTGGGCGTTGGCAAAGAAGAAGGAGAACTACGAGAACCGTCTGACCGCGGACCCGGAGGCAAAGTGTTATATGCCGGGTGTGCCTCGCATCACCTACATGCCCTATCCATTTCAGATTCTTGAGTTCTCCGACCGCGTCGTGATCCTCTACGAGGATCTGCACGTCACTCGTCAGATTTATACGGATGGGAGCCCGCATCTCAAGAACGTCCTCTTCGATCTTTGGATGGGGGACTCGCGGGGCCGCTGGGAGGGGGATACGCTCGTCGTCGACGTGACCTCTTTCGAACCCCAAACCTGGTTTGACCGGGCCGGAAATTTCCATAGCGAGGCCTTGCACGTGGTCGAGCGCTACACGCGCACGGGCCCTGACCACATGCTGTACGAGGTCACGATCGAAGATCCGAAGGTATTCACTCGACCGTGGAAGATGAGCATGCCAATCTATCGGCGTCAGGAAACGAACGTTCAACTGTTGGAATACGAGTGCTACGCCTACGCTTGGGAAGCGGCCGATAGGGGCAAGAAGTGAGGCGATTCAACGCTCGCTTCTCGAAGGGAGGTTCCAGATGAGCAATCGGCTTTCAGGATGCGCCGGTGCGATGACGGTCGCCGTGGCTCTCGTGTTGCTAGCGTCGGTACCTGGCGCTGGCCAGGCCCCCCTGCCACAAACCGGGTGCCCGCAAGAGCCCGCGCTCTTCCATCCATGCGCGTTGGCCAAAGCGAAGACGTTTAGCCCGCCGCGGACTCCAGACGGCAAGCCGGACATTCAGGGATTTTGGCGTGCTCCAGGATCCGGAACCGAAAGCATCGAAGAACATCCCAAGACTGCCGACGATTCCGGAGCAAGAAGCATGATTGTGGACCCGCCAGACGGCAAGATCCCATATCAGCCGTGGGCGCTGCTGCAAGCGAAGGAGAACCGCCAGAAGTACGTTGAACCCAACACGGGGTGTTTTCCGTCCGGTGTGCCACGCGTATTCTATACTCCGACCCGATTTCAGATCCTTCAGTCTCCCGGAAACGTCGTCATTCTCGTGGAGCGGGCCCACACCTATCGCATCATTCCCACGGACGGACGCCCTCATGTCGGAAAGAACATCGGCCTCTGGGTGGGGGACTCCCGCGGCCGGTGGGAGGGCAATACGCTCATTGTCGACGTGACCAATCAGAACGCCATGCCGTGGTTCGACCAGAAGGGAGATTTCTACTCGGACGCCGCGCACATGGTCGAACGCTTCACGCTCATCGACGCGGACACGATCCACTACGAAATCACGATCGAGGATCCGACTGTGTACACGAGACCCTGGACGATGGTGTTTCCCATGAGGCGTATCAGGGATAAGGGGCTTGAGCTTCCGGAAGAGGCGTGTCACGAGGGTGAAGAAAACGTGCAGCTCCTCATCGACCTTGGTTACCGGATCTACCCCGGGGTCCGCCGTCCTTCGCCCCGATAAGCTCGTAACGCCGGTGGCCACGACACGAAGGCACGAAGATCCGTCATGGCAATCCGATGGCTCTGACCGTCACGCCGGCCGACTCCAGGCCGGCGCGCAGTCTGGCGGCGAGATTGTCGGCGCCGGGCGTGTCGCCATGGACGCAGATCGTATCGGCCTCGAGCGGTACGGCCGTGCCGTCGACGGCGACCACCGCCCGATCCTGAATCGTCCGAACCGCGCGCGACACGACCGCCGCCGGATCGTGAATCACTGAACCGGCTTTCGCTCGTGGCGTGAGCGACCCGTCCGGCTCATACGCGCGATCGGCGAAGACTTCGGCGGCGACACGAAGCCCTGACGCACGGCCGGCATTGAGAATCTCGGATCCCGACAACCCGAACAGAATGAGTGAGACGTCGAACGCGGCGACGGCCTTGGCGATTGCGGCGGCGAGTCCGGCGTTCCGGACGGCCATGGTGAACAACGCGCCGTGCGGCTTGACGTGCTGCAGCTTCACCCCTTCAGCCGCGGCGACGCCGGCCACCGCGGCGATCTGATAGAGCACGAGATCCTCGGCTTCCTCGGGGGTGACCTGAAGGTCGCGCCGTCCGAATCCCACGAGATCGGGAAATCCTGGATGCGCCCCGACCGCCACCCCGTGGGATTTCGCGAGGCGGATGGTCCGGCGCAGCACGGACGGATCGCCGGCATGGAATCCGGCCGCAACAGACGCCGACGTGATCGAGCGCATCAGCGCGGCGTCGTTGCCGAGCGAGTAGGCGCCGAAGGATTCGCCGACGTCAGCGTTGATGTCGATTCTCATGCGTGATCGGTCACAGTCAGTCGCGCTGAATCACCACAAAGGACGCCAAGGACGCGTCCTTGGTGGCAGCTCCGCAGGCCTTGCTCGGCACAAGGGATTTTATCGCCGTACAAAACAAAAGGGCGTCGCGTCATTGCGATGCCCTTTCGCCTTGCTGGTCTGGCTCCCCAGCATTCACGGCGCCCTGCCGTAATCAGACCAGCGACTGTGCTCATCCCAAGAGCAAGCGGCGTACCAGCGACATTTCCAAGGAAATCTGAGGTCTTGACCGGGCGCGGGTCCGGCGACGAACGAGGTTGTCGCGAGCCTTACAGATCTGTTGTCACGGCATTTCTTCACTGGCGCTGGGGCCCTACACCCAGCGCGAGCTGACGCTGATGCTCGCCCTCGGCTTGTCTCAGCCTTGGCATGGCCGCAGGCGCTCAGCCACTCCACACGGGCAGGACGTCGAGGAGTTGCGCCAGCGTCGGATGCCGCCGGTCTCGGTCCGACAACAGCGGTTCGTTGACGGGCCAGGCGATGGCCAGCGCCGGATCATTCCAGGCGACGCCGATCTCGCTGGCCGGATCGTACAGGTTCGTGCACTTGTATTCGACCTGAGCCATCGCGCTCACCACGCAGAAGCCGTGCGCGAAACCCGGCGGCACGTAGCATTGTCTGAAGTTGTCGGCGGAAATCGTGACGCCGACCCAACGACCGAACGTGGGCGATCCGCGTCTGACGTCGACGGCAACGTCGAAGATCTCGCCCTGGATGACGCGAATGAGCTTCCCTTGCGGTCGGCGCACTTGCAAGTGAAGTCCTCGAAGCGTCCCGGCCACCGATTGCGAATGGTTATCCTGGACGAATGGACCGTCGATGCCGCTGCCGCGGTACTTGCCGGCGTGATAGGTCTCGAGAAAGAATCCGCGGCCGTCACGGTGAACGTCCGGCTCGACGACGATGACGTCGGGCAGATCGGTCGGCGCAAACCGCACGTCACGACTCCTGTTCGAGCACGCGAAGCAGATACCGGCCGTAGCCGCTCGACTCCATCGAGCGGGCCAGCCGCTGCAGATCGCCGGCCGAAATGTAATCCATCCGGTACGCGATCTCCTCCAGACACGCCACCATCAGCCCCTGCCGATCTTCGATCGCCTGAATGTAGTTGGCCGCCTGGATGAGCGACTCGTGCGTGCCGGTATCGAGCCACGCAATGCCGCGCGCCAGTTTCTCCACGCACAGCTGCGATCGCTCGAGATACCAGCGATTGACGTCAGTGATTTCGAGCTCGCCGCGCGGCGAGGGCTCGAGCCGCGCCGCGATGTCGACGACCTGGTTGTCGTAGAAATAGAGGCCGGTGACGGCGTACGACGACCTCGGCTTCGCCGGTTTCTCCTCGAGGCTGAGAGGCCGGCCGGCGGCGTCGAGCTCGACGACCCCGTAGCGTTCCGGGTCGCGAACCTGATACCCGAACACGGTCGCTCCGGTCTCGCGCGCGGCGGCGCTGCGCAGGTAATCGGAGAAATGCGCGCCGTAAAAGATGTTGTCGCCCAGCGCGAGCGCCACGCGATCGCGGCCGATGAAGTCTCGGCCGATGATGAAGGCCTGCGCGAGGCCGTCGGGGCTCGGCTGCACCGCATACTCGATCTGCAGGCCGATTTCGGATCCGTCGCCGAGCAGTCGGATAAACGCGTCCTGTTCGTGTGGCGTGGTGATCACGAGGATCTGGCGGATACCCGAGAGCATCAACGTCGAAATCGGGTAGTACACCATCGGCTTGTTGTACACCGGCACGAGCTGCTTGCTGACAGCGCGCGTCAGCGGGTGCAGCCGCGACCCCGATCCGCCGGCGAGGATGATGCCTTTTAGCACGTGAACACAATGCAACCACGAAAACACGAAAACACGAAAACCACGACGTTTTCCTCTTCGTGGTTTCGTGGCTTCGTGGCCAAAAGCGCCCGCGTCATCCCCGACGCTCCCCAAGGCCGAGCCGTTCGCGGCCGTAGCGGCCGGCTTGAACGGCTTTGCACCAGTCGCGATGCTCGACGTACCAGCGGACGGTCTTCGTCAGGCCGTCTTCGAACCGGTGGCGGGGCGACCAGCCCAGCTCGCGACGGATTCTAGCAGCGTCGATGGCATAGCGCCGGTCGTGGCCGGGCCGGTCCGGCACGAACGTCTTGAGTTCTCGGTAACTCGATCGATTCGTCAATGCGGAATTGGACGCCGGCGGCCGCAAGGCCTGGAGCGCGTCGCAGATGCGGTCGACGATCTCTATGTTGGTGCGTTCGTTGCCGCCGCCGATATTATATCGTTCGCCCGCGCGGCCGTTTGTGAGCACCAGCAGGATGCCGGCGCAGTGATCGTCGACGTGCAGCCAGTCGCGCACGTTGCCGCCGTCGCCGTAGATGGGCAGCGGCTTGCCGTCCAGCGCGTTCAGGATCATCAGCGGAATCAGCTTCTCAGGATATTGAAACGGGCCGTAGTTGTTGGAGCAGTTCGTGATCAGGACCGGCAAGCCGTACGTATGGTAGTACGCGCGGACCAGATGATCGGCGGCCGCCTTGCTCGCCGCATATGGCGAGTTCGGCGCATATGGGGTCTCTTCGCTGAACAATCCGATCGGCCCAAGCGTGCCGTACACTTCGTCGGTCGAGACGTGGAGAAAGCGGAAGGCGGCGCGCGCCTGGGGCGGACACTCTGCCACGAGCTGCCGTGACAGATCCAGCAGCACGAAGGTGCCGATGATGTTCGTGTCGATGAACGGGCGGGGACCGTCGATCGACCGATCGACATGCGTCTCGGCGGCGAGGTTCAACACGGCGTCTGGGCGCGCGTCGCGGAAGACGCCCGCCATCGCGCCGCGATCGGCGATGTCCGCGTGCACGAACGTCACGCGCGGATCCTTCAGCGGCCGCTCGAGGCTGAGGACGTTGCCGGCATACGTCAGCTTGTCGACCACGACGATGCGGTCGTCGGTGTGATCGAGGGCATGCTGAACGAAGTTGGAGCCGATGAACCCGGCACCGCCGGTTACGAGGAGGGTTCCCATCTCAATGCAAAATGCCGAATGCAAAATGCAAAAGCATTGTGCATTTCACATTCTGCATTTCAGTCGTCAGACGGCAGCCCCTTCCGGATATTGGAGCGCCAGCCGCAGCTCTTTCGCCAGCGAATCGACCGTCGTCCCCGTCCGTTTCCACGCGCCTTCGGTCTCGAAGCGGAGATCGCCGATACGGCGGCCCCACGGGGCGATCGCGCGTCCGATGGCCCGGAAGTCGGATCGATCTGCGTGCTCCTGATCCAGGCGGAGGATGACGTCTGGAGCGACCCGGACGAAGGCGCGCAGCGCCGACGCCGACTTGATGCTGTACTTGCGGCCGTTCCACGCGCCGCCGAACACCAGCGCGATCTGCTTGAAGTAGTTGACGAAGAACTTCTTCGCGTCCTCGTGAAAATCGGTCGTCTTGCGCGCGCCGCCGAACGTATCGGTGGCGAAGAGCTTCTTCAGTTCCTGCGCCAGCGGCGCCTGCGCGACGCGCCCGCGGCCGACGCCGAGCAGCTTGATCTCGTTGCAGAGCGGCGAGTCTTCTCGGTCGTTGAGCGCCCGCACCACGTCGTGCGCGGTCGCCAGGTTCTCGTCCTTGTACAGCTGGCGGCCTGAGAGGCTGACCAGGTGCGACGCGTTCAGCCGCGTGTGCTTCGCATTGATCGTCACGAACATCTGGACGACGTGGTCCTCCGGCAGGCGGTCGAAGATGATTGCCGGCACGCTGAAGTCCTCGCCCTGGAAGCGATCGATGTCGGCGTGCAGCGCGAGTAGCCGGTGCTGGCCGTCAATCGCGCGCAGGATGCCTTCGCGCTCGGGAACCTTCAGGATCCCCAGGCGCGAATCCTCGCCCGCAGGCTGAAAGTTCAGCTCCTCATCGCACGAGATGATCACCGCGCCAGGAATCGACGGCAGGTCGCGCGCCTGGCGGCACTGCTCGTAGTACTGCACGAGCTCGTCGATCTTGCGGCGGATGATTTGACGCTGGTACGCCTTGTCGTTCGACGCGATGCGGCGTTCGAGCAGATCCCAATTCACTTTCGAGGCCGGCGCGCCGAACCGCTGCTTGCCTCCGCGCATCGGAGGCTGCGCGCTGTCGCCGTAACTGAGAACTTCGAACCGCACGAGCTTGTCGATGTCACTGGCCGTCAGCGACGCCTGGTAAAACTGCACCCCGAACTGCTGCATCCGAATCGCGGCGACGTTGATCATAGGTCGAGTCCCGAATGCTTTTGGAAGGCCCTCGTGGAAGCTTCAAAAACGGGCATTTAAGTATCTCGTAACCAAGGAGTTCTGGCAACTGACATGAGAACAGGCGTCCCCTCAAGCCGTCACGGGGTGCGGCTGGGAGTCCCTGTGGCGGATCTGCCATGCATCCACAATCCGGCTTTTCGCCACGACGGCCGCGTACATCAGCGCCGTAAACACGACGTAGGCGATGAAGGTGCCCGCGACAGGTAAGCGATGGCGGATTGGCCAGGTCGCGTATCCGTACACCAGCTCGACATGGATCCAGTAGACGAACAGCGAGCTGCGTCCCAACCGCTCAAGCGACCGACAAAAAACGCCGCGCCGCTCGAGCGTCCACGCCACTCCATAGGTAACCGACAACATCGTCATCAGGATGCCGGTGCGTATCGCGAAGTAGGTCGGCGAGCTCGTCCAGAACGACGACTGTCCGTAGATGGACGGCAACGATGCCGTGTAAAATCCGATCGCGAGAATGGCGAGGCCCGCCAGCGCAAGCCAGCCGTGAAGACGCCGCTCGTCTTCCGTGTTGCGCGCCGCCGCGAGCAGGGCTCCACACGCGGCGCCGGCGAAGACAAAACCGGCCCACGGAAACCCCGTGAACGTTGTCTGCTCTCCGGCCGGTCGGATGTACCACTGAATCCAGACCGGCAGCGTCCCGACGAGCGCTGAGGTACGAACGAGCGGCGTGAGCATTGCCGTCGCGCAGGCCAGCGCCGCGTACGCACCGACCAGCAAGGCTGGCGTCGCGCAAAGTCCCCAGACGATACCAACGGCCACCATCGAGGGTCCCATGATGTTCAGGATGTCGACGCGGAAAAGGGTGAGCGGATGGCTGCCGGGACTGACCACAAACGCCTGGAGCCGGAAGAGAAACGCGAGGATGAAGATCTCGAGCCCGCGGTGGCAGACGGTCGCAAGGCCGGCGCTGGAGTGACCCCGGCGCCGCGTCGCGCTTGCCGCCGAGAGCGCAACCGCCACACCGGCCAGCCAGAGAAAGAGCGGCGCCGCAAATCCGCCGAGAATGGTCGCGTCGCGGAAAACCGTCGTCGCTCGAGCGGCGGGCCGCGTCCAGGCGTCCAGCGTGTGCGCCTCGATCATCAGCAGAACGGCAATGCCGCGCGCCCAGTCGATGTACTGGCGACGACGGGAAGACGGCTTGAAGGGCCGAGGGCTCAGGGTCGGGGGCTGAGGTGATCGTCCCAAGCCCTCAGTCATCGTGTCGACTACTGGGCCACGCGTTTACGCGGTGCGAAGAGGGCGCTCATGACGAGCCATCCGAGCGGCAGCATGACGAGCAGATACGTGAGGTACTGACCGAAGCGGCCATCGGGACCGTACGGTTCGGTGGCGAGATGCAGCGGTTCGCTATAGGGGAAGACGTTCGCCTCCATCAACTCGTGGAACCCGTAGATCAGCAGTTGCACCACGAAGACGAGGAGAAACACCGCCGTGACCTGAAAGAACAGCGCGAGGTTGACGCGATGACCGTAGTGCGACCAGAGCCATGCGACGCCGGCCGCGACGACGGTGCCGAGCGTCGCGCCGATGATGATGTCCGTCGACGTGTGCTGGAACAACAGCGTCCCCACGAGCGCCGCGGTTTCCATGCCTTCGCGGGTAATCATCAATAGCGTGAACAGGAAGACGCCAACGAAGGCCGCCGTCCCGGTCTTCATCGTCGATGCGAGGAGGTGCCCTTCGATGTCTCTCTTGATGCGCCTGGCCGTACGCCACATGTGGACCGTCAGCGATGCCACCGAGACGGCGGCGATCGTCGCCAGCACGCCTTCCCAGAGCGAGTGATTGGCGGCGCGCTGGAACAGCACGGCGGCACCGATGCTGAGGACGATCGACAGCGCGATGCCCCAGCGCACGGCCGGAACCAGTTCGTGCCTGCCGCTCTTGCGCAGATACGCAAGGCTGATGGCAACGATGAGGAAGGCTTCGAGCCCCTCGCGGAGCGTGACGACGAATGCCTGTAGCATGATACGGACGCCTTAGAAAATGAGACTCAGTCTCAGGATGTAATCCCCAGTGTACTCAGGGATATCCGATAGTCAAGTCGGTGATTGATTCTTGTGCAAAGCTTGAGGTTATGAGCCTGCGAAGCGGCGTTGTCTGCTCGATCCTGTTCGCCGGAGTTGTGCTGGCGCAACAGCCAACGTTCAAGGGCCAGCCCACTCGCGTCGTCTCGGTGTTCGCGACCGTGACCGATGGCCAGGGCCGCCTCGTGCCGAACCTCGTGAAAGAGGACTTCGAGATCCTCGACAACGACAAGGCGCAGCCGCTGGTATTCTTCCAGGACGAGATCCAGCCGATCACCGTCATCGTCATGCTCGACACGAGCGGGAGCATGACCGCGTCGATTCCGCTGCTGAAGAGCGCGGCCGAACAGTTCCTGATCCGACTGCTGCCAGCGGACAAGGGGCGCGTGGGCGCGTTCGCCGACAACATATCACTCAGCTCGCGCTTCACGAGCGATCGCGACGAGCTCGTGAGCGCGGCGAAGGACCTCGATTACGGCAACGGGACGCGGCTGTGGGACGCCGTATCGCTCAGCCTCGACGAGCTACGCGGCAATGCCGGGCGCCGCGTCGTGCTCGTATTCACCGACGGCGACGACACGCAAAGCCATGCGCGGCTGGGGACCGTGATGGACCGCGCCCGCGCCGACGAGGTGATGCTCTACGCCATCGGCCTCGAGAGCAATTATTTCGACGGTCAACGGATGGTGCGCAGCAAGCCGGACAGCGGATTGAAGAAGATTGCCGACGAGACCGGCGGCGGCTATTTCGAGTTGAAGAAAACGGCCGATCTCGCGCCGACCTTCACGCGCGTCGCGCAGGAGCTGCACAGCCAGTACGTGATCGGCTTCACGCCGCCGCTGCTCGACGGCCGCGTGCACAAGCTGACCGTACGGATGAAGCAGCCGGGAATGACGGCGCGGGCGCGCCGGAGCTACGTGGCCGACCCCGAGACGCTGTCGAACGCGAAGTGACACCGGCTGCTTATTGCTCCCGGGGGGGGTCACGCGATCAGCGCTGCCACGATCACCACGACGAGCAGAATACCGACGACCCATTCCGCGGTCGCCGAAAATGTCCATTCGTACATGACCCTCACCTGCCTTCCACCAGTTAGACGCGAGCCCGGCGGGAAAGGTTTAATAGACGGCATGGCGACTCTGACCGAACAGGAATTCCGCATCAAGAGCGACGAGGCCCTCGAGCAGGCGCGCCGCTCGCTCATGGCGCTCGCCGATCGGGAAGGCTTCGAGATCGAGATGCAGCATGGGGTCCTGAACCTCCTCTTCGAGGAGCCGTCCGACGCGCGGTTCGTCGTATCGCCCAACGCGCCGGTCCGCCAAATCTGGGTCTCGGCGATGGCGAAGAGCTATAAACTCTCGTGGGCTCAGGAGCTCGGCGCCTTTGCGCTCGACGCCGAGACGCTGCCACAGTTGCTCGAGCGACTGGCGCGCGTTCATCTTCACATCTGACAACCCGTATGGGAGTCATGAGACCGTTGGCCTTCGGCGTGCTGGCAGCATCGCTCATCATGAACGCGTCATCAGCGCAACAAGCGGGCACTTCACGTCCGCTCCCTGGCGATCGCCCGGCAGCCAACCCGCACTCGACGCGATCGGTCGTGATGGCGCGTCACGGCATGGTTGCGACCAGCCAGCCGCTCGCGTCAGCGGCCGGCCTGAAAATCCTGCAGGAGGGCGGCAACGCGATCGACGCGGCCATCGCGGCTGCTTCAGTGCTCGCGGTCGTCGAGCCAACGATGACCGGCATCGGCGGCGATTTGTTCGCGATCGTGTACGACGCGAAGACGAAGACCCTGCGCGGCCTGAATGCAAGCGGCCGGTCGGCGTACGCGGCAACGCCGGATGCGTTTGCGGCGCGCAAGCTGGCGGCCATTCCCAGCAGCGGTGTGTACTCCGTCACGGTTCCCGGAGTCGTCGACGGCTGGGAGGCGCTCCGGTCTGAGTACGGCACGATGCCGTTGTCCCGCCTGCTTGCGCCGGCCATCGACTACGCCAGCAATGGCTACGCGGTGTCGGAAATCATCAGCGGCCAGTGGGAAGCGGCCGCGAGCAAGCTCGCCGCCGATCCCGCCGCGAGGCGGACCTTCCTGCCACAGGGTCACGCGCCGCGACCCGGCGAGATCTTCGCCAACCCGAACCTCGCCGCGACGCTGCAGCAAATCGCGTCCGGCGGACGGGACGCGTTCTACAAGGGGCCGATCGCCGCGGCGATTGTCGCCGACATGAAGACGCGCGACGGTCTGCTCGATGCCCGCGACTTCAGCGGACACACATCCGACTGGGTCGAGCCGATCTCGACCACCTACCGCGGCTACGACGTCTTTGAGTTGCCGCCGAACACGCAGGGGTTCGTGGCGCTGGAGATGCTGAACATCCTCGAAGGGTTCGACGTCAAATCGCTCGGCCACAACTCGGCGGACTACCTGCATCTGTTCGTCGAGGCCAAACGCATCGCATTCGCCGACCGCGCGGCGTATCTCGCGGACCCGGATTTCGTCCCGCCCGCCGTGCTCAAGACGCTCATCTCCAAGGAGTACGCGGCCGGGCGGCGCAAAGAGATCAATCCCGCGCGCGCGGCGCTTCGATATGGTCCCGCGACGATGACACGCGTGGCGTCTGGCACGAGCTCCGACGAGCGGGCCGCCAATCTCACAGGCCGCGATCACGGCGACACCATCTACATGACGGTCGCCGACGGCAACGGCAACATCGTCTCGCTCATCCAGTCGCTCTTCTCCGAGTTCGGATCCGGTATCGTCGCCGGCGACACCGGAATCGCCCTGCACAACCGGGGAGCGCTGTTCACGCTCGCGCCAGGACATCCCGATCGCATCGCACCGCACAAGCGGCCGCTGCACACGCTCGTACCGGCGTTCGTGATGAAAGACGGCCAGCCGTGGGTGTCGTTCGGGGTCATGGGGGGCGATCACCAGGCGCAGGGACACGCGCAGGTACTGGTGAATCTCATCGACTTCGGGATGAACATTCAGGAGGCGGGCGAGGCCGCGCGCGTCCATCACGGCAACGACGGCCTTCTGGTCGAAAGTGCCGTGTCTCAATCGGCCCGCGCCGGCCTGACCCGGCGCGGTCACCACGTGTCGGAAACCCTCGGCGCGTTCGGCGGCTTTCAAGGCATCCTGATCGATCCGCGCACCGGTATGCTCATGGGCGGATCAGATCCGCGCAAGGACGGGTTGGCGATCGGGTACTGACGCTCACCGCACGGAATGCAAAATGCAAAATGAGAACTCGACATTTGACATTGTGCATTGTGCATTACCGCATCAGATCCTGAATCCCTCCTTGAAGGGGTCGTCTTCGTCGATCAGAAACGTGTGCTCGCCGGTGATCCACGCCGACCCTTCCATTTCCGGAACGATCGCCTGAAGGTCACCGACCTCGGTCCGTCCCGTCACGCTGCCATTGAACAGCGTGCCGACGATGCTCTCGTGGACGAACGCTTTGCCGTCGACGAGCAGGCCCATCGCGTCGATCACCGCCATGACGGCCGCGGTGCCGGTGCCGCACGGCGAGCGATCGACCTGGGCGTCGGCGAAGATCGTCACGTTTCTCAAATCGGCCCGCGGATCGGTCGGCGGTCCGGTAAAGATCGTGCCGTAGATTCCGCGTAACGCTGGCTCGAGCGGATGCGCAATCGCCCGCGCCGCGTCGATCGCGCGCTTGACGTCCATTCCCACGCGGCGGAGCTCGGGAACGTGCGCCGCGTCGAGGGGCAGACCGACCGCCTCGCTGTCGACGATGGCGTAGAACGCGCCGCCAAATGCGACGTCGGCTCGCACCTGCCTGGTGCCCAGCTTCACCACGAGTCCAGCGTGCAGCACGAAGGAGGGCACGTTGACGAACGCCACGCGCTCGACGCACATCTCTTCTGAAAGTTCCGGCCCGCGTGACCTCCCTGACCCATCCGATCGGCCGGCCTTACGCGGCCGGAGAATGGCACGGGCCCGAACCGTGCCCGCCGGCGAGTCATACACAATCGTTCGACCATCGCCGCCAGGCATGAGCAGGCCGCGTTCGAGCGCGATCGTGGTCACCGCGATGATCCCGCGGCCGCACATCGTGCTGTAGCCGTCGTTGTGCATGAACAGCACGCCGGCGTGGGATCCCGGAAACACCGGTTCGGTCAGGAGCGCGCCGTACATGTCGGCATGCCCGCGAGGCTCGAGCATCAACGCGCGGCGAAGAGGATCCTGCCTCTTGGCCGCCCACTCGCACTTGTCGAGCATCGTGCGCCCCTGGGGCGCCGGAAACCCATCGATGATCAGGCGAAGCGGCCCGCCACCCGCATGCGCGTCGATCGTCTTGATGCGGCGGATCACGGCGGGTTCGAGGGGGTAACGAGATCGATTGACCTGACGAATGCTAAGTGCACAATCACTGCTGTCCAAATTAGCGCGCGGATTCGTAACTTGGACGGGTTAAGTCGTTGAAAACGCTAGACGATCGCGCTCGAACGAAAATGACACCTCCCGGTGCTCGCAGATGCTGTCCAAATTGGCGGCCGGACGGCCACCGGCCGTCGCAGAGCCGATTTCCGCTGAGAAGGCCGATTCTGCGGGCTTCCGGAGGGTTCGCGCCGCCGCCTGGGGCGCGAGCACGAGCGAGATGCTGTCCAAGTTGCGAATCCTCAAGAGCTAATTTGGACAAAGAGTGGTGCACAATGCTAAATGCGAATTGCCGGCGTCACATGCGCGCCGCGCATTGTGCATTGTGCATTGTGCATTGCGCATTGTGCATTTCTAATTACCGCTCTTGAGATCCTTTTCCTGATCGGCGACCCACTTGTCGAAATCCGCGGCGCTGTCCACGGTCAGGAAGCCACGCATGCGGTAGTGGCCCAACCCGCACAGCTGCGAGCAGGTGATCTCGTAGTCGAAATCCGGCTTGCCCAGCTGCTGCCGCATTTGCGCGGTTGTCACCGTCGGGATGAACCAGACGGGAATCTGCATGCCCGGGATCGCGTCTTGTTTCACGCGCATCTCGTAGAGACCGAAGCTGTGGATCACGTCCTTGCTCGAGAGTTGCACGAGCACCGGACGATCGACCGGCACGTGCAACTGATTGGGCGCGCTGATGTCGTCCTTGGCGTTTGGATCCGTCCGATCGAGGCCGAGCGGATTGTCGGCGGACACGAGCTTCACGTCAGTGCGGCCGAATTTGCCGTCCGGTCCGGCATAGTGCACGTTCCAGGCGAACTGCTCGCCGACCACGCGCACGACCGTGGATTCGGTTTCCGCCGGGAACTGCCGCACGCGCGTCGCCCACGCCGGAATGGCGTAGAACAAGAGCAGCGTGCCTTCCACGATCACGACCGCGATCTCGGCCGACTTGGCGAACTTCCCTTTCGCGCCCGCATAGCTCGCCTTCGGATTGGCGCCGCGCCGGAATCGGACGAGCACGAACAGGAAGAACGCGCCCCAGCCGACGAACAGCACGAGCATCAGCCAGTGCACCAGCGCAATGATCTGATCGATGTCGCCGGCGTGCGACGAAGCCGCCGCCGGCAGCCCCAGATAGCTCAGCATTACGCCATTCCTCCGTACCGCACCTGGGGTCCGGCGTCAGCCGGACCAATGTGAGCCGGACCAATTTCCGCCGGACGCGACTGCTCCGCGAGGCGCGCCCGCCGCATGAGATGCACGAAAAAGCTCGCGAAGCCGATCATGACGCCGCCAATGACCACGAGCATCGTGAAGATCCCCATGTTCACGCTCCACGCCATCGGCGAGTCGCTCTGACCGAAGCAGACGGGACACGCGAGCGCCGCGCGCGGCGCGCCGGCGAGCAGTGCCGTGAACAATCCCTTGCGCATAATGACCTCTGCGACCTCTGTGCCCTCGGGCTACAAATTCCGCGTCTTCCGCTGGAACATCGTGCCGTACACCGCCAAACCACACGCGGCGATAAGCGAGCCGACGGCACCCACGATCAACAGCCCCCGATGATCGACGCGGTACTGGTCCATCGCCCAGGCGGCGCAGAACGCCGCCAGCATGACCGACAACGCGATGAACAGCAGGTGAAACGCCCTCAACGACATGTCAGCGTCCCGCGTGCCCGCCGGCCGCGCGCAGAGCGTCCAGCGGAGTGCCGATATGCTCCAGCATCGTCAGCAGCGGCATGAACATCAGCGCGATGAACAAGACGACCGTCAGCAGCAGCGCACCGTAGATCCACCGTCTTTCGTGGCTGAGGTGCATGAACACGGCGGCGACCATCGAGCCCTTCATCACGGCGATGATCAGCGCCACGGTGATCGCCACGGGGACGACGAAGTGGAACTGGTTGGCCGCCACAGTAACGCCGGTGAACACCAGCAGCGCCGCGCCGATCATGAAATACCGGCGCACGGTCTTCTTGACTTCAGCCGGATCGGGGTGCATGCCTTGTCTCCGAACCGGTCCTAAAGACCGGTCCCTACATCGAATTGCCGCCGGTCCCTACCCGAATCGCGACCGGTCCCTACATCGGTCGCGTAGGGGCGGGGCTTCAACCCCGCCCTATAACAGATACAACACCGGGAACAGGAAGATCCACACGAGGTCCACGAAGTGCCAGTACAACCCGGTGTACTCGATCCTGTTCGCGAACTGTTCCGGGCTCGTCTTCCACATCTTCGAGCCGGGCCCCAGGAAGTACCCCATCACGATCATCCCGCCGACGATGTGCAGCCCGTGCAGGCCGGTGAGCGTGAAGTAGATCGCCAGAAACGTACTGTGCGAGGGGCCCTCGCCCCCCGCGAGGTGGGCTGAATACTCGAAGTACTTGTTGATCAAGAAGACGAGTGCCAGCACGAACGTGAGGGTCAGATAGAGGCGGTGCTTGCCCCACTCGTTCATCTTCAGCGACGCCCACGCCATCACCATCGTCACCGACGAGGAGATGAGGATGACGGTGTTGATCGCGCCGAGCTTGATGCTCAGCTCGCCGTGCGGCCATTCGAGCGCGCCGACGCGCAGGATGATGTAGGCCGAGAACAGCGCGCCGAACAACATCACTTCGGATGCGAGAAACAGCCAGATCCCGAGCTTCCCGTTCGCCAACCCGGTATCGGGTCGCTCTTCTACGGTATAGGGGATGTTCATGTGTGAGTTACGGAACCACAAAGATCACCAAGAACACAAAGCCATTTTTCTTTATGAACTTCGTGCTCTTTGTGGTTCATGAGTCTCCGCTAAGCCCTTTCCGGCTCGAACTGCGGCGTGAAGTCCCTGGCAGCGCCTGGCACGCTGTACTCGTACGGCCCGCGATAGACGATCGGCTCGGTCAGGAAGTTGCCGTGGCCTGGAGGCGACGGTGCCAACCACTCCAGCGTCGTCGCTTCCCACGGATTGCGATCGACGACGGTGCCCCACTTGATACTGGCGAAGAAATTGATGATGAAGGGAATCTGGAAGAGACTGAGGCCCCACACGGCGAACCCGATCACCACATTCCACTTCAACAGGCTCGCGTTGTGCTGGTAGAGCATGCCGCCGTCGTACATCCGGCGGTTCACCCCGCCGAGACCCTGGATGAACATCGGCATGAACACGGTGTTCATGCAGATGAACGAGCCCCAGAAATGAATC
>JAHFUI010000131.1:5814-13075 GCA_023265175.1 Acidobacteriota bacterium | reverse complement strand
GGGACGGGGTCTGATTCGCTCCTCGCGCTGATGCCGGACACGAAGAAATGGGTCGTGCTGCGCGTCCCGTATCCGCTTGGCTTCTTCACGCGGAACCTGGCGGGCCGGATTGACGACCCCAACGCCGGCTGGAAAGGTCGCGGGTTATGGGCCGCCAACGAGGTGAGGAACCCGTGGCACAGCGAAGGGGGCAAGGGCACGACGCCGCAGGCCGCGCACTTCCAGATCCGGCCAGACCCGCTCGCGCACTAGACGGCATCATCGGAGGAGATCTCATATGCGTCTGCGTCGATCTCTCGGCATTCGGTCGGTGTTCCTCCATCGGGCGGCTGGCCAACATGGTCACCCGGCAGTGGGTGGATCGCAACAACAACTGGATTCCCGACTGCGATCTGAAGAACCCTCAGGCGCAAGGGCCGACGTCGGCCGGAGCGCTTCAGACGATTGACACCTGCGGCGTCATGTCGAACACGAACTTCGGCAGCGCCACGCCGAGCACCGCGTACGACCCGGAGACGCTCGTCGGGTGGGGCGTGCGCCCGTTCAACTGGGAGCTCTCGACGAGCGTCCAGCAGCAGTTGGCGCCGCGGGTCTCGATGAACGTCGGGTACTTCCGCCGCTGGTATGGCAACTTCACGGTCACCGACAACCGCGCGCTGGTGCCGTCCGATTTCACGAGCTTCAGCCTCACGGCGCCGCTCGATCCTCGCTTGCCGGGGGGCGGCGGCTATGTGATCGGCGGACTGCTCGACCCGAACAAGGCAGGGGTTCAGGACAACTACTTCACCTTCGCGAGCCGCTACGGCGAGCAGATCGAGCGGTGGAACGGCGTGGATGTGACGATCAACGCGCGGCTTCAGCAGGGCGTGTTGTTCCAAGGCGGCTTGAGCAGCGGACACACCGAGACCGACAACTGCGCCGTGCTCGCGCAGGTGCCGGAGGCCAGCCCGCTCGGGGGTCCGTACTGCCACCAGCTCACGAACGTTCTCACCCAGGTGAAGTTCCTCGGCGGCTACACCGTGCCGCGGATTGACGTTCAGGTGAGCGGGACGTTTCAGAGCATCCCCGGACCGCAGCTCGCCGCGAACCGCGTCACCACGAGCGCACAGACGGCGCTTGGGCGGGCGTTCACCGGAGCGAGCAACGTGACGATCAACATGGTCACGCCAGGCACGCTGTATGGCGAGCGTCTGAACCAGCTCGACCTGCGGTTCGCGAAAATCCTCAAGTTCGGACGCACGCGGACCGCGGTGAACGTGGATCTCTACAACGCGTTCAACGCGAGCACCGTGCTGGCCGAGAATCCCGCGTACAACGGAACCACCTCGACCGGCTGGCGCGTGCCGCAGACGATCCTGCAGCCGCGCTTCGCGAGGATCGGCGTACAGTTCGATTTCTGAGTCCGGGGCGGTCCGGCTGACCTGGTCGCGCGCGTACAGGCTCCGCCCACGCGTCTGGCGCGCCGCCGGTTTCGGCGCCGCCTGCCAGCCCGCGCCGCTCGATCAGGCGTTCGATGCGCCACGCGAGGGTAGCGGCGACAGCGGCCACGTCGTCCCAGGTGAGTGAGGCGCCGCGTGGGATGAAAGCGCACCATGTCGTCGCCGCCGTCCTTCGCGAACACCCCGTCGAGGACGAGCGCATGGATATGGACGTTGAGATTCAGCGCGACAACGATCCGATATAGCTCCCGTTCATCTACGGGTTCAAGAGCAACCGCTCATCAGCGGATGGACTTGAGTCCTTGGGCAAAGCGGGTTGAGTGATTCTTCTCGGCCTTCGCAAGCGTCTCAAACCACTCGGCGATGTCGACAAAACCCTCAGCACGGGCGGTCTCGGCCATCTTCGGGTACTGACTGGTGTATTCCCCTATCTCGCCGGCGATGGCGGATTCGAGGTTCTTCACGGTGTTGCCGATCGGCAAGTCAGTGACCGGATCGCCGACGCTCCTCAGCCGATCCAGGTGGCCGTTGGCGTGGCCCGTCTCCCCCTCGGCCGTGTCGCGAAAGAGTCCCGCAATCTCAGGATAACCTTCCACGTCGGCTTGCCTCGCAAAGTAGACATACCGGCGATTGGCTTCCGCCTCGCCCGCGAACGCGCGTTTCAGATTCTCGTGGGTCTCACTGCCTTTTAACGTTGCCATGGTCCGCTCCTCGACGCGTCAGTCTGTCGCGCCGTAGCTTTGCTGAATCAACTTCGCCACCAATCCGGTCCACCCGGTCTGATGACTCGCCCCAAGGCCGCTGCCATCGTCCCCGTGGAAATATTCGAAGAACAACAACAGGTCCCGCCAGTGCGGATCCTGCTGAAACGTCTCGCGTGTGCCGTACACCGGCCGCCGGCCCTGCGCGTCCCGCAGAAACAGCTGCGTCAGTCGGCGTTCCAGCTCGAGACTGACGTCCCAGAGATTCATCCTGCGGCCCGAACCGGCCGGGCACTCGACCTGGAAGTCGTTCCCGAGAAAGCGGTGGAACTTCTGCAACGATTCGATGATCAGGAAATTCACCGGGAACCAGATGGGACCGCGCCAGTTCGAGTTGCCGCCGAACCACCCGGTCCGCGACTCGGCCGGTTCGTAGTCGATCCGATATCGCGAGTGGTTGAGGTGCAATGTGTACGGGTGATCGCGGTGCACGCGCGACAGCGAGCGAATCCCGTACGGCGAGAGGAATTCCGATTCGTCCAACATGGGCGCAAGGACGCGGCGCAGCCGATCCTGGCTGACGAGCGACAGAAACCGCCGGATGTTGGTTGCGGTTGTTTGCGTCTCGATGAAGTCCGCGAACTCGGGCTGGTGCTCGATGAACCACTGCAGGCGCCGCTTGAACGCGGGGAGCATGTCCACGAGCTCCGATTCCAGCGTCTCGACCGCAAACAGCGGAATCAATCCGACCATCGACCGGACGCGGAGCGGGAACGGTCGTCCGCGGCGCGGCTGGACGACGTCGTAGTAGAAGCCGTCGGCTTCGTCCCAGAGCTTGATCCCCTGGCCGGCGATGTTATTCATCGCCCGCGAAATGTAGACGAAGTGCTCGAGGAACTTCGACGCCACGTCCTCGTAGGCAGGATTCTCCTTCGCAAGCTCGAGCGCGATCACCATCATGTTCAGGCAGTACATGCCCATCCAGCTCGTGGCGTCCGACTGCTCGATGGCACCACCACCCGGCAGCATGGCGCTGCGGTCGAAGACGCCGATGTTGTCCAGGCCGAGGAAGCCGCCTTGAAACACGTTCAGGCCTTGTTCGTCCTTGCGGTTGACCCACCAGGTGAAGTTGAGCAAGAGCTTGTGAAACACGCGTTCGAGAAAGCTGCGATCGCCTCGCCCGGACCGCTTCTGCTCGATCTTGTAGACGCGCCAGGTTGCCCACGCATGGACTGGCGGGTTGACATCGGAGAAGCTCCCTTCGTAGGAGGGCAGCTGCCCGTTCGAGTGCATGTACCGTTCGCGCAATAACAACAGCAACTGCTCTTTCGCGAACTCCGAATCGACGAGCGCGAGCGGGACGGAGTGGAACGCCAGGTCCCAGGCGGCGTACCAGGGGAATTCCCACTTGTCCGGCATGGACACGATGTCGGCGTTGTAGAGATGTGTCCAACCACTGTTGCGCCCGTGCTGGCGCTGGCGCAGAGGCTCGGGCCCTGCCGGATCACCTCGCAGCCAGCGCTTGACGTCGTAGTGATAGAACTGCTTGTTCCACAGGAGGCCGGCGAAGCTCTGGCGCTGTACGCGGCGCGCGTCCTCGGAAATGCCCGCCGGCGCGATGGCGTCGTAAAATTCGTCGGCTTCGCGAATGCGCGTGGCGAACAACTCGTCAAACGCCGCACCACACGCGCCCTCGCCGGCCTCATCGCCTGCGTGACCGAAAGCCCGATCGGCGAACCTGAGCTTCACGGCGGCCGATTGGCCGGGATCGATCTGCAGCCGATAGCGTGCCGCCGCTTTCGTTCCGTACTGCTCTGGGTTCACGGCGTGGCGCTCGCCGGCAACAATGTAGTCGTTGATGCCATCCTTCACCCACTGGGTGCGATTCTCCACGCCGAAGAGCCGCTTGAAATTGGTCTCGTTCTCGGTGAACAACAGCTCTGGCGCGCCTTCGCAGAGCAGCCAGCGATCGCCAAGATCGCAATGGTTGGCGTGAATCACGTGTGCGTTGGGAAGCGGCGTGTCCACGTCGAGCCGAGGCTGGCGCACGTCCAACCCCCACGCCCACGTGTTGCGAAACCAGATCGTGGGAAGGAGATCGAGTGCCGAGGCCTGGTCGCCGCGGTTCGCCGCCGTGATGCGAATCAAGATGTCTCCGGCGCTCGCTTTCGCGTATTCGACGGTTACGTCAAAATAGCGATGCCGGTCGAACACGCCGGTGTCGAGGAGCTCGTATTCCGGATCGAGCCGGCTGCGTCGCTGGTTTTCCGCGATCAACCGCTCGTAGGGAAACGCCGCCTGCGGATATTTGTAGAGGTACTTCATATAGGAATGCGTCGGCGTACAGTCCACGAAGAAGCCGTACTCCTTCACATCCTCGCCGTGCCGTCCTTCGTTGGCCGTGAGTCCGAACAGCCGCTCTTTGAGGATCGGATCGCGGCCGTTCCAGAGCGCAACGGCGAAGCAGACCACCTGGTGGCGGTCGCAGATCCCTGCCAGTCCGTCTTCGCTCCAGCGATACGCCCGAGATCGCGCATGATCGTGCGGGAAATATTCCCAGTACGTGCCGTTTGGTGAATAGTCCTCGCGCACGGTGCCCCAGGCCCGCTCGCTGAGATACGGGCCCCAACCCTTCCAATCGCGCCGACCCGAGCGCGATTCCTCGAGACGTATCTCCTCCTGCGTCATGTCCGCGTTGACATCCTCTCACGTCGCCGCCGATAATCCATCCGCTCATCGTGAGAAGCCTTTCCCGTCGCACGCTCATCGGTGCGCTCGCCGCGGCCGTGCCGATTTTCGCCGCGCCCCGCCGGCTGCTCGCTCACTTCTCGACCACTCGCGCACTGAACTTCACGCACACGCACACCGGCGAGCGGCTCGCAATCGAGTACTTCAGCGGCGGCACGTACCTGCCGGACGCCCTGACGACGGTCAACCACTTCCTGCGCGACTTCCGCACGAGCGACGTTCACGAGATCGATGCCGGCCTGCTCGATCTCCTGCATGACCTAGCGGGCACGACGCAGACGGCACGGCCTTTCCAAGTCATCTCCGGTTATCGTTCCCCAGCCACGAACGAGATGCTGCGTCATCGGAGCGAAGGTGTTGCGGCCGGCAGCTTCCATATGAAGGGCCAGGCCATCGACATCCGGCTCGCGGACGTGCCGCTGGTCAACCTGCGACAGGCAGCCCTCGAAGCCCGGCGCGGAGGCGTCGGGTACTACCCGGCTTCCGATTTCGTCCACATCGATACCGGACGAGTGCGCACCTGGTAACCGCCTCCGGCGCACGAATCCGTTTAGGGCCCTTACTCATCGGACCGGTCTCTCACAAACGCTCGATCGAGCCTGGCGTCGTGACCATAGATGTCCTCGGCAAACCGGATCGTTCGGTCCTCCGGCATCACCGCGGCCGTCGTGTAGAACAGGATCACCTGAATCGGTCGCGCCAGCTTCACGTGAATTGACTGCGATCCTGCCGTCGCGGCGAGAATCCGATCTCGCTTCCATTCCGGGCGGTCCTTGAGTGCCCATTCCGCGAGCGTCACCGGATCCTCCACCCGCACGCAGCCGTGGCTGAAATCGCGGCGGCTCCGGGCAAAGAGCGCGTGCGCCGGCGTTCCGTGCATGTACACGTTTTCTTCGTTGGGGAACACGAACTTGATGAGACCCAGCGCATTCCGCGACCCTGGACGCTGCCGCACGCGGAGTGCGCCCTGGCGCAGCCGTGCGATGTTCTCCGCCGTGACCTCGACTGCGTGGGCATCGTCTCCAGGCCCGCGGACGATCTCCATGTCTTGCCGCCGAAGGTAGTCCGGATCGCGCTCGACGATGGGGAGAATCTCGTGGTGAAGGATCGATGGCGGGATATTCCAATACGGCCTGAAGATCACCTCGCGCATCTGTTCGACGAACACAGGCGTTTGCGTGCTCAGGGCGCGGCCCACGATCACACCCATGCCGAACGATGGTGCGCCGGTCGGCGGAATCGAGTCCCATGCCCAGAGGCGGAACATCGGGATGTTGATGACGACCAGCCGCTGGTCGCCCACATCCGGCAGCCACCGCAGCCGTTCGAGCGCCAGCTCGATCTGCCGGACGCGCCACGCGAGCGGAATCCGTAAGGCCGCCAGCGTGCTCCTGCCAAGAACCCCGTCAGGCTCAAGGCCGTGACGGATCTGAAATCGTTTCACGCCGTCCACGAGCGTCCCTTCGTATCGTGCCGAGTCTCCAGGAGCCGGTGTGTCTGACGGCAGATCGCCGAATGCCACGAGCTGACGGTACAGGATGCCAAGTCCTCCGTACGGCTCCCCAGGCCGCACGATGGTCGAAGATGGCGGCTGCGATTCGAGCGTCGCGTCCGCAGCAAGCGCTCGGTACCTGGTCAGCATCGCTTGGAGCGCACGGTACTGCGCGAGCGGCGGCCTCAGATCCGCCGCAGTCTCGGTCATTCGATGATCCGCGAGCGCAGACCGGAGCAGCGCCGCAAAGTCGTGCCGATGGGCCGGCGCGCGCAAGCGAAACCCGATCGTACGCGGATCCACCCGCCCCAGGTGCAGGTGACGCAGGTAGCGCAGCGTGCCCGAGCTCAATCGGGCGTCGAACCTGGCAAGGTCTCGCGGCAGCGCTGGCGACTCAGTCTGCAGCAGTGTCGCCAGACGATCGAGCTGACTCTGGTCATAGTCAGCCGGGTCGAGACCGTCGGCCTCGGCGGCATTGAGCAACCAGAGAGCATCGCGCGCGTTGCGGTCTGGTCGACCTGCGGCATCCAGCCAAAGCGGCGAATAACCACCTGTTCGATACAACTCGTGCAGCTCGGCCCGCTCCGCGCGCATCAGCACTCCGAGCGCTGGATCGCGACCGTCGATCTGCGCCTGAATGGCTGCCGCGACTTCATCTGGGTGAAGCGCTGTGGGATTTGAAGATCGGACGAGCGTGGCTGGCACTAGGAGCGTGTCTGAGAAACCGGAACACGCTCCTAGTAGGCCGGCTCTGCCGGCGAAAAAATGCCAGCTTTCGCGTGGTGGCTTCGCGCGAAGCGCGCTACTGGGAGCCTGCGTGGCATTACTCGAACAGGCTCCTAGCGATCGAGAGGCCGGAACAGATCGATCCGAGCATGCCG
>JAHFUI010000131.1:0-5714 GCA_023265175.1 Acidobacteriota bacterium | reverse complement strand
ACCTGTGTGACTCCTGGCGCGGCCCAAGCGGCGCGTTCCGCCTCCTGGCGCTCGGCCCACGAGTGCACGTTGCCGCTCAAGATCACCTTCCCCTCAGTCGCGGTGACGTTGATGCGCCGCGCATCGATCTCGGCGCTGCGCTTGAACGCCGCCTCGATCTTGTCTCGCACATCGATCGTCTTGACCCGAGGCTGGACGGTGATGTGGTTCGTCACGCCCTTGACGCCCGTCAAATCACGGACCGTACGCGCGGCCGCGTCCTTCTGGTACTGCCAGTCGAGCGTACCGTTCAGCGCCAGCCACCCATTGGTGACCGTGACGGTGACCCGGTCGTTTGGAACCATCGTGGTCCACTTCAACGCCGCCACCGCTGCCTGCGCAATCTCCGTGTCGGTCCGCTCGAACCCGCTGACGAGATGCACCACGAGATCGTCCGCGACGGCCTTCACGCCGTACACGCGGAGGACGACGCGTTCGGCCGTCATCTTTTCCGCATACGAGGCGACGTTACCGCGGAGCGTGACGACCGCTTCGTCGACCGAGACTCCGATGTCGCTTGCGTCCAGGCTGGGCTCCCAGTCGAGGGCGCTTTGCACGTGTTGCTTCAGATCATGGTCTGTCATGGTGTTGCCTCCACTAGCGGCTACAGGTTGCAAGATTCCGGCCTCTTCTTCGCCACAGTGTCCCGCAGCGAACTTGGAACACGATGCCATCGCCCGTTGTCGACCGAGGTGCGTCTGCCGGATTTCCGCCAGCACGCGCCGTCTTCTCGGAGGACCCGCCGAACAGCGCGAGAAGCCGATTTGCACTGGGACACCGCGGGGACTCGCGCCCGAAGCGCAAGCTGGTGCCCATGGCGTGCCTCCGTCTTCACAGACCCGAAGGGAACGTCTCGGCGACTTCGCCAGCCTCCCACAACGCGCTGCGCTCCAGCGGTTCAACACCGCGCGTCTCGTCGAAGTGCAGGACGAAGTCGAACTGCTCCGGCAACCGCGCGTGGAAGTAGTGGCTGGCCCGCTCGCTCTCGGGCAGATACAGGACGCCGATCGCGCGCTCCAGACGGGGAGCGGCCAGAGCGGACGCCAGCTCAAGGTCCGCGCGCAGCGGCAACAGGAATCGCGGAACCTGCACGTCGTGGAACAACCGCTCGTAGCTCCCGGCCAGCGCCGGCCGCACGTGTTTGCGATGCGCGGGACCATCCCACTCCGACGCCGCGGTTACCGTGCCCGTATACGTCGTGAAGCCCACGAGCACGGCGTTGCCGCTGTGCTGTTCGCGCACGAGCTGCCCGACGTTCGACTCGCCCCGCTCGCTCATCTCGGTGGCACGGGCGTCACCCAGATGGGAGTTGTGCGCCCACACGACGACGCGCGCGCCCGGCCGCGTGCGATCGAGAAAGCGCATCAGCTCCTGAAGGGTGTCCACCATGTGGCGATCGCGCAGATTCCACGAGTCGGCGCGGCCCTTGAACATGGTCCGGTAGTACTCTTCCGCGCTCCTGACCAGGCGCGCATTCTGCTCCGCGTAGAAGAATTCGTCGGGTGCCACACGGCCGTCGCGGCTCGCGTACTCGGCGCGCTGGCGATGCAGCTCGAGAAGCTGCGTGACGACTTCCCGTTCGCACGAGGGATGCATGCCGAAGCTGGCGGCGTATCCGTACTGTTGCATCTCCTCGCCGAACTGGTCGAAGCACCCGTACCGGCGGCGCGCGCGGCGGGCCGCTTCAGGATCCACCTTGTCGAGGTAGCCCAACACCGCCTGCATCGAAGCCCTGAGGCTGTACAGGTCCAGCCCGTAGAAGCCGGCGCGCCTGGCCGCCGGCTGCGTGTCGTTGTGCGTGCGCAACCAGCCGATGAAGTCCAGGACGTCGGCGTTGCGCCACATCCAGGTCGGGAAACGCCCGAAATCTGCGAGCGCCTGGACTGCTTCTTCGTCGGCGCTCGTCCCGCGGACATATCGATTGATGCGGTACGCGTCCGGCCAATCGGCCTCGACCGCGACCGCGGCAAATCCTTTCTCCGCGATCAGACGCCTCGTGATGAACGCGCGCTCTCGGTAGAACTCGTGCGTCCCGTGCGTCGCCTCGCCGAGCAACACGACACGCGCGTCACCGATTCCCTCCAGCAGCGCATCGTACTGCGCCGGATCCCCCTTCAGCGGACGAGCCCGGTCGCGAACGATGCTCACCGCGTCGCGCTTCCGCGACGTCGGCTGCTCCGAACCGCTCGGCGGCGTGCCGGCCAGCAGGCGCTTGACCTCGTCGTCGGTCGTCTGCGAGAACTCCTCGTACCAGAGACCGACGGCGTTGAATGGCTCCGGCATCGAGACACACACGACCTCATCAGCTATTCGAGCGAGTCGCTCGCAGGTCTCCCGCGCCCCGACGGGTACGGCCACCACGATGCGCGCCGGCGCATGCTGCCGCAGCGCGAGAATCGCCGCCTGCATCGTCGATCCGGTCGCGAGCCCGTCGTCGACCAGGATGACCGTGCGATCGCGAACGACGGCTGGACGACGATCGCCGCGGTACAACGCGTCGCGGCGTTCCAGTTCCAGACGTTCTCGGACGGCGACCTGTTCGACGAGCGCGTGTGGAATCCCCAGATCCAGAATCAGGTCCCGGCTCAGTACTTCGATCCCGCCGGCGGCGATCGCCCCCATCGCGAGCTCAGGATGACCGGGCACGCCGAGCTTTCGAACGAGGAACACATCAAGCGGGGCCTTGAGTTGCTTCGCGACTTCGCATGCGACCGGGATCCCACCTCGCGGAAGCCCGAGCACGATCACATCCGAGCGACCGGCGTACTTCGTCAATTGAGCGCCGAGCTGTCGTCCAGCCTCAACGCGATCGTGGAAACGCATCGTGACCTCCGTCTATTCCACTCCGGCCATCTGCGGGGTCTCTTGCTTCGGCTCGGGAACGTCGGTCAGCGCCGCGAGATTTTTCACACCCCTCCGCGAAAATAGCCGCACCCCGAGGCGTAGACGTCGTGGTTCCATCGCCGACACATCGCCAGTCCGCTTCGCGGCCTGTCGGATGGCCTGTGCGCCAAGGCTTCCATCATGCACACGACCTTCCTGCAGTCTGATTGCAAACGCCCTGCTCAACAGCCCGTGGTGAAAGCCTGGCGTCGCACCGCCGAATGCAGCCAGACTTTCACCCACGGGCTGTCAAGCCAGAGACGCTGCCGGCGGCCGGCGGTATCGGGTTTGCTCCGGCTCTGGATGCAGGGCCGACCACTCAGGGCGGGTGCGGTCCGGAAGGACGATGGCCGATGCGGACTGAGGATGGCGCTAACGCCGAGATTTCACTTGACAGACGTGGTGATCGGCGCGATAAACGAGTGATAATCCCACCTTGAGAGGAGTGCTGTATGACCTCTCTGGTTGCTCCACGCACGGAAGACATCGTCATCTATCGGCGCTCGCCCGCCGCGTTCACCATCGGCACGCGTTCGGGAACGCCGCAGATTCAGTGCGGTACATTCGAAGAGGCGCTTCAGCGCGCGGGCAGTTTCGCATCCGGCCGACAGGTGCGGATGTGGATCGCGGCCGACAAGCAGCAATTCGTACCGCTCGCGAACGATCGCCTGTTGAGCACAATCTGGAGCGAATACGCCGAGATGCCGGGCCTGAAGCTCACGCGCGAGCAGGCTCAGCGTCTGTGGGCGGTCGACGAATCGACCTGCACCGAGGTGCTCGAAAGTCTCGTCGCTGCGAAGCTGCTGATCCGAGGCGCCGACCGGCAGTACGCACGCGTTTCACAGGGCGTCAGCGACTCCCCGGTTCAATCCCGGATGGCGAAGGCTGAGATCGCGCTTCAGCCGGTGGAGTCAGGTCGCCAGACCGGATGATGGCCGCGACTTATTGTTAACTGCGACGCGACCTGCCGCCGCGAGTGCAGGTCGTGCCGTTACTCCTCATTACTCCTCGAGCGGTTTGAACGCCGCACGATCATCTTCACTGCACATACATGACTGCGGCCGCTGTGATGATGAGCAGAACGGCCACGATCACGACCCACGTCGGCCAACCGATTCCCAACGGCGTCCGTGGAGGCGCTGTCACACGCGGCATGTTCGTATTCTCCCCGTCATGCGCGCAAGATGCACCGGGTGTTCTTGGTGTCGAGCGCTTCTTCTGATACTCGCTCCAGCAGTTGCGAGAGCGGACCGCCTCCACGAGCGCTCTTCTTCAATCGACAGATTCCCGTGCGCTCGTCGTACTCCGCACAGATGACTCGCACGACTTCGCCTTCCAGGCTCGTGACCCGAGTCACGTAGCCACCGAGAACGGGACATCGAATAGATTCGATCGCCATGACTCCTGCGCCGTTTCGGCGCCCTTGCCGCCGGTTTTTCGGCAACTAATGCCGGGCCTCCCTGCTCTCTTGCAATCTTCCTGCTGACGGTGACCCGGCGGCCTGTCCCGCGAGCGCCTCTGAAAATCTCGCGATCGAACCGAATTCTCAGGCAGCGATCAGGATCCCCTGATGAACGCTGATGAACGAGCACCGGTCTTCGGCGCCAAGGGTGGTATCTGAGCTTGACGTTGCGTCGTTCAGATCGGTCATTATGCGGGAGCCCGGGGCGCCACCGCAGTTCGACTCGCATCCGATTTACTCAAGCAAACGCGGATTGATCACGTGGTCGCTGACTTGGGCGATGACAATGCGGTCAACATCGGGGTGAATTGGATTCACCAAGACGCTGAGCGTCTCAGGTACTACGGCTGACCGAACGAGCAACAGCGCTGATCGGTTCTTGGCGAGCCACTCGTCACCAATCGCGCGGGTCACATCAGAACGCGCGACCCAGTCCGTCGGAAGCTGATCGGACCGAACGTGCTCGACGGCCGCGTCTTCGGGTGCTTCGATTTTCAACAGCCGATAGCGAGCCGGGAGGTCGCGGACCTCGATCTCAAAGTGGACCAGCGTCTCAAGAAGAGCGGCGGCCGGAGTCTGGGCGCAGTAGACGATCCGCCTGCCGCGGGTGTGCCATCGGCCCGACGCGCGCAACGCCCCATCACCGGCGAGTGACAGGTGATTGCTGATGCGCCAGAGAACCACCTACGCGGCCATACCCTCGTCGATTCGGTACAAGAGTTCTTCGACGAGGCGGGCGCCCGCTTCAGTGGCCATGAGTTGAAGCGGGGTGCGGCCCTGAAACTGCCGCTTGGCGGCACGGAGCCAGCGCCACGCGCGCTCGCTGTCGCCGAAGACCTGTTCGGCTAGCGCGGCAATGCGCGCAAGGCGCACAGCCCGGTCCGACTCTTCCCGGCTCAACGCCTCCCGGCGCGCGCGACGATGCGTCAGCGTGCGTCTCGGCACGATGAGCGAGTAGATCTCGTCGTCGGTCAGCCCTGACCGCCGGAGCCCTTCGATCGACGCAGTTGCGAGGCGCGCCTCGACCAACCTGACGAGGTCCTGGTCAGAGCGCAGGCGGTGAACGCCGAGCATTTCCTGAACGCGTTTGAGCAAGCTCGGCTGTTGGTGCACTGGAACGTCGGCGACGGCTCTGGACACGGCCCCTCCCTTGCCTGGTTGGCAGATTGCCCACAATTCTATGGCATCATGCCAGGATGTTCAAATAGCCCAGAACTTCTTCCCTTACCGACGAAGAACTCAGGAGAGGACTGGAGGCGAGCTGGAGCAACAAAGGCCGACCGCTTCACCTTGCATCGGGAAGCTGATCGGCCCTGTTTCTGTGACCGCG
>JAHFUI010000130.1:3296-13184 GCA_023265175.1 Acidobacteriota bacterium | reverse complement strand
GCTGCGACTTCATCGCTCGTCCTCGACGTAGCGCTGCGGCTACGCCGTCGTCCTCGCTCTTCGTCTCGCTCGAAAATCGCCTCGGCCAGATGGTCACCTTATTCCTTGCCGGGCCCTTAGCAGGCCGTACTCGAGGCTGTCGACGAGCGCCTGCAGGCTGGCTTCGATGATGTTCTCGTTGACGCCGATGGTCGTCCAGGTCGATGTGCCGTCGCTCGATTCGATGAGCACCCGCGTCCGCGCGGCGGTGCCGACCGAGGAGTCGACGATCCGCACTTTGTAATCGGTCAAACGGACCGTCTCGAGATCCGGATAAAACCTGACGAGCGCGGATCGCAACGCCGCGTCGAGCGCGTTGACCGGACCGTCGCCTTCCGCCACCGTGTGGGCGCGCTCGGTCCCGACGCGAACCTTGACCGTCGCTTCGCAGACCAGCGTCCGTGCTTCCGAGCGCATCGACACGTGGTACCCGTCGATGTGAAAGAGCGCCGGCTCTTCCTTGAGCGTGCGCCGAATCAGCAGCGCAAGCGATCCGTCGGCCGCCTCGAATTCGTACCCCTCGTGCTCCAACGCCTTGACGCGCGTGAGCATCTCGCTGAGCTCCGGCGTGTCCTTCGTCACGTCGAACCCGAGCTCCTTCGCCTTCATGATGATGTTGCTGCGGCCGGCCAGCTCGCTGATCAGCACCTGCCGGCTGTTGCCGACCAGCGCCGGATCGATGTGCTCGTAGCTGCGGAGCTGCTTCTGGACCGCGTTCACATGCGTGCCGCCCTTGTGCGAGAAGGCCGCGGCGCCCACCCAGGGCTGGCGCGGGTTCGGACGGACGTTGGCGACCTCGTCGACAAACTGCGACAGCTCTTTCAGAAGCGGCAGCGATTCGGCCGGCACCGACGGCTTCTTCAGCTTGATCGCCAGATTCGGAATGAGGGTCGTCAAATTGCAGTTGCCGGTCCGCTCGCCGTAGCCGTTGATCGTCCCCTGCACGTGCGTCGCGCCCGCGTCGACCGCCGCCAGCGCATTGGCGACGCCGAGGCCGATGTCGTCGTGCGTATGAATGCCCAGCCGCGCCTCGAGCGCCATCCGCGCGGCCCGCGTGATCTCGGCGATCTCCTGGGGCATCGATCCGCCGTTGGTATCGCAGAGAACGACGATGTCCGCGCCGCCGCGCTGGGCGGCCTGCCAGGTCGCCAGCGCATACGCCGCATCGTCTTTGTAGCCGTCGAACGCATGCTCGGCGTCGTAGACGACGAACCGGCCCTGCTGTTTCAGGTGCCGGACCGTATCCTCGATCATCGCCAGGTTTTCTCCCGGCGTCGTTTGCAGCACGTCGCGCACGTGCAGCAGCCACGTCTTGCCGAAAATCGTGACGACCGGCGTTTCGGCATCGACGAGCAGCCGTACCTGGTCATCGTCTTTTGCCAGCACGCCTTTGCGGCGCGTCGACCCGAACGCCGCGAGCTTTGCGTGTTTGAACCGGCGGCGTTTCGCTTCGTGGAAGAACTCGATGTCCTTCGGGTTCGATCCGGGCCAGCCGCCCTCGATGTAATGCACGCCGAAGTCATCCAGGCGATCGGCGATCCTGAGCTTGTCGGCGACGGAAAACGACACACCGTGGCCCTGACTGCCGTCGCGGAGCGTCGTGTCGTAGATAGCGATTTCTGGAGGCATCCCAGTCGATGATAGCGCAGATGCGCGGGATCCGGGCGAGACGTCAGGGTTCTTCAGTCGGCGTTTCTCCCGATCTCAGTAGGTGTCTCGCGCCGTGTCGAATGTGCAGCACGTACACGGTGTCCTTGGTGATCGTGAACAGGACTCGGTATGCGCCATGTGGCGATCCATTTGTTAGCAGCGAATTATCTGCGAATTCAATGATGCCACAGAGATCCGTGGTCGGACAAATGCGCTTGCCATTTTGGGTTCCGCGTGCGCCAGGGGAGGGACGTCGCGTCCGGCGTGACGGAGCCCGTCGTAGCGTATAACGTGCGGCGTGAATGACGGTCGTCGCGCAGGCCTTTAGAGGCCTGCCGTATCACCGCGTCAGGCCATTCCGCGGATTCGCTGCGTCAAGGCGGGGACGCGGCCGACGAGCCGCGCGTAGAGCGCGATCTGGCCGCGGTGGTAGTCCTCGTGTGAAATCGCGTGGTTCATCCAGGCCAGCCGCGTGCCGCGCTCGCCGTCGAAGCGCGTGATCGACTGCAGCATGAACAGCTCCCCGGCGGCTCGAATCTTCCGGTCGCCCTCGGTGTGCGTCCGTTTCAGCAGCTTGACGATCTGGGACTTCTTCGTGGCCGCCGGAATTCCACGCGCGTATTCCTTGATGAGCTGCGGATAGGACTTGCGGCGGAAGCTGCCGTCAGGCCGCGTCAGCTCGCCGGCCATCATCAATCCGGACTCGACGATGTGGATCGCCACTTCGGCGGCCGAGCGGCTCTCGGCATGCGGCCGGAATTTTAGATCGGCCTCGGACAGATTGTCGAGCTCGTCGATCACGCCGTCACGCGTGTACGCCCACGCTTCGAGCGCTTCTTCGAGCAGTGATGTCAATGCCATGCGTGATCGATGATTATTGCCGATCTTACGGTCATTCGGTGTTCTTCAGTGACGCGCGGGCATCTTTGATCGCTCGAGTGGAGAGGAACATCGGTATGGGAGCCGGACGGGCGTCCGATGCGCTCTCAACCGCATCGACCGGAACGAATCCATATTTCGCATAGAACTCGACCGCGTCGGGCTTGGCATCCACGACGACGCCAACGCACCCGTGGTCGTCGGCCATCCTCACGACGAGTTGGAGCACGAAGCGGAGTAGCTGAAGGCCGAGCCCGTGTCCCTGCGCTGATTGGTGGACGGCAAGCCTGGCCAACCGGAGCACGGGCAACGGATAGCGCGGCAGCTTCTTGCGTGCGCCGGCCGGCAGCCCGTCGATCTCGACATGGGCAGCCGCGACGGTGGCAAACCTGAGAATCCGCTGGTCGTCGTCCACGCCGACGTAGGTGACGCCCAGGTGGTGCCGAAACTGATTCTGCCCCGCAAATTGCCGGAAGAACCGATCGATGTCCGCGTCGCCCGAGCGAAACGACGCACGGTCGTCGTGCTCGCGAAGCGCCCTGATCTCAATCTATAATCCATCCGCATTTGGACCAAGGGGCTCTCTTCCGGAGGACATTGATGTCTTCATCTGTGAATCGATACTGCTGCGCGCTCGGCGTGGCGCTGTGCGGCTGTGCATGCGTCGGGTCGTTTGTCGTGGCCCTGCACGCGCAGCAGGCGCGGACCGCGGCTCAAGGTGTGTACACAGAGGCCCAAGCCACGCGCGGACAGGCGCTGTACAAGGACCGTTGCGCCGCCTGTCACGGCGCAACGCTGGCAGGCGGGCAAGCACCGCCGCTGACCGGCGACGAGCTCACCGGGAACTGGGGCGGCCCGCTATCGGATCTGGTCAACAAAATCCAGAACACGATGCCGGCCAACGATTCAGGAAAGCTCACACCACAGCAGTCGGCCGACATCGTCGCCTACCTCCTGCAGGTGGGTAAGTTCCCCGCTGGGCAGGCCGAACTGGTCGCAGACGAGGCGGGGCTGAAGCAGATCACGCTCCCTGCGCCTCCTTCGCGTCAGCCGGCCACGGTCGCGGCGGCGCGTGCGCCGTCATTCCCGCCGGCCGGGAATCTCGCGGCCGTGATGCGCGGCATTCTGTTTCCCGCCTCGAATTTGATCTTCAACGTCCAGAGACAGGATCCGGCTGCTCCGCGCCCGCCGTACCAGTCGTCGGCGGCCGGTTTTTCCTGGGCCGATTGGGGAGCCGGCATTTATACCGGATGGGAACTGGTCGATTACGCCGCCGTGGCTCTCGCCGAGTCCGCGCCGCTCATGTTGACGCCCGGACGCCGGTGCGAGAACGGCAAGCCCGTCCCCGTCCAGGATCCCGATTGGATCAAGTTCACGGTGGAGCTCGCAGAGGCGGGAAAAGCTGCGTACAAGGCGTCACAAACGAGGAAGCAAGACGTCGTGAGCGACGTCACCGACCAGATCGCCACGTCGTGCTCCCACTGCCACGAGGCGTATCGCGACAAACGCGGACCACGAACGACCACGGATCCCGCCAACAAAGCCGCCCGGTGTGTGCGATGAGCGGACTCACGCGCCTGCGCTCCAAGAGCAAGCACCTTCTCGCTTCCGGGCGTGCGTTGATAGTCGCGATGAAAGCGCGCGCCGCCATCGAGCCGTTGATTGCGTGCCGAGAGACGGCTATAATGCGTCCTGCGCGTCGCGGGACGTGCCCCGTCCGTGGAAAGGGCTTGCGCCCACCTGCCGCTCGCGTGATCGATAACTGAATCTCGTACCTCTTTCTGCCTGTTCAGCGGACACCAGGCGCATGCGAAGGAGGTTCTGTGTCTGTCAATCCACTCCCCGCGCAGCCGTTACCCCCGCAGCCGAATCTCGAACAGCAACGCAAGCGCGCTCGCGAGCTCCTGAACGCGGCGCGGGCCAACGATCCTGATGCCCTTCGCCGATTTGCCGAGGCGCACCCGCGTCTCGCCGGCCGATCAGCCGCAGCCATCGCCGCCGCGCGTCTGTCGCTGCACGACGCGCAGCTCGTCATCGCCCGCGAGTACGGTTTTGCCAGTTGGCCGAAACTGAAAGCCCACATCGATTCGCTCGCGCTGCGCGTGACGTTCGAACATTACGCGGAGCGAGCGCGGCGCGTGTTGTTCTTTGCCCGCTATGAGGCCAGCGAGCTCGGCAGCGCGTCGATTGAATCGGTGCATGTCTTGTTGGGCCTCTTTCGGGACGGCGACGGCGTGCCCAGCCGGATGTTTGCCCGCTCGCACCTGTCGCGCGACCACGTCAGGAAGCAGATAGAGGACCGCACGGTGATCGGCGAGAAGATCCCGGGGTCAGTCGAAATCCCGTTCAGCCTTGAGACGAAGCGGGTCTTGACGTGTGCCGCCGAGGAGGCGGGTCGCCTGTCGCACGAAGAGATCGAGACCGCGCATCTGCTGCTCGGGATCCTTCGCGTAGAGCGATCGACCGCCGCTTCCATCCTCATGGAAAAGGGGATGCGGCTGAAAACGGCGCGCGACGAGATCGTCCAGCTGCTCAACGAGAGTGAGCGTGAGAGTGAAAGTTAGCGCATGACCTCATTCGAGCTGGCGGGCGAGGCTGGACTTGCGGTGCTGTCCGCGATGAGGGAAAGATAAGACAAGGAGAGCATCATGCTCAGGAGTCGCGGTTTCTTCGCTATCGTCTTGACGGGGGCCATCGTGTCCGCGCTGATGCTCGAGACGGCCGCGGGCCAGCAGCAGACGGTCACGCCCGTGCCGCCGGTTCTTCGGAATTACCAGCTGGTGACGGCGGAGCGTCTCAAGAAACCGGAAGACGGCAACTGGCTGATGATCCGCCGGACGTATGACGGCTGGGGCTACAGCCCGCTCGATCAGATCACGCCGGATAACGTCAAACGCCTGCGGCCGGTGTGGGTGTTCTCGACCGGCGAGGCGAGAGTCCACGAGGCCGCGCCGATCGTCAACAACGGCGTGATGTTCGTGACGACCCCCAACAATCAGGTGATTGCCATCGACGCCACGAGCGGCGACCTGCTGTGGAGGTACCGCAGGTCGCGGGTGACGGGCGCGCTCGTGCCTCACGACACCAGCCGCGGCGTGGCGCTCTATGGCGACAAGGTGTATTTCGCCGGCGGCGAGGCCGTGGTCGTCGCGCTCGATGCGAAGACCGGCCGTGAAGTCTGGACGAGCACTGTGGCGGACAACAGGTCCGCGTACTACATTTCGCTCGCGCCGCTGATCGCCGGCGGCAGGCTCATGGTCGGCACGTCCGGCGGAGAGTTTGGCATCCGCGGCTTCGTGGCGGCCCTCGATCCCGAGACCGGGAAGGAGCAGTGGCGCACCTATACGATCCCGGGGCCGGGAGAGCCCGGGAACGAGACGTGGTCCCGCGATCAATGGAAGACCGGCGGGGCGCCGATTTGGGTCACCGGCAACTACGATCCCGAAACCAACCTCGCATTCTGGGGCACGGGGAACGGCAGTCCGACGATCGGCGATCAGCGCCCGGGCGATAACCTCTACACGACATCGACGATCGCGCTTGATGTGGCGGACGGCGCGCTCAAAGGTCACTTCCAATACCACCCGAACGATTCGTGGGATTGGGACGAAGTGTCTCCGCCGATCCTCGTCGACTACCAGCGCAACGGGCGCACGGTCAAAGGGCTGATTGATGTCGCCCGCGACGGCTATTTGTGGTTTCTGGAGCGCAGCGCGGGACCGATCCGTTTCGTCGAAGGCAAACCGTACGTGTATCAGAACGTGTTCCGAAGCCTGGATCCGGTGACCGGACGACCGGACGTGGATCCGGCGCACAAGCCGGGCACCGGGAAGCAGGCGGAATTCTGTCCGAACGTGCACGGCGGCAAGAACTGGCCTCCGATTGCATTCAGTCCCAAGACGCGGATGATTTATGTGCCCGCCAACAACAACTTGTGCGGCTCGAACATGGGTGCCGCCGTCACGTACACGCCGGGCCGAGCCTTCGTGGGCGTCACAGGCAGCCGTCCGTTCGCGGCGCCCGGCGCCGACCACTTCGGTGAGGTGCAGGCGTGGAACGTGGACACGGGCCGGAAGGTGTGGACGCACAACTACGCGAAGTCGCCCAACTGGGGTTCCATGCTGGCGACAGCCGGCGGGGTCGTCTTCACTGGAGGGACCAGCGATCGCAAGTTGCACGCGTTCGATGCGTCCACGGGCACGCTGCTGTGGGAGTTCCCGACGAACTCGGGCATTGTCGCGCCCCCGACTTCTTTCTTAATCGACGGGAAGCAGTACGTCGCCGTTGAGTCCGGGTGGGGAGGAGACTCGCGCGGGATGCAGGCGACGCTCAATCGTCTGTTTCCGGGCGACTATCCGGAGGTGCCCGAAGGCGGTGCCGTCTGGGTGTTCGCGCTCGAGTGAATCGCCATCCCACTCGAAGTTTGGGACCAGGGAAATGGGACTAGGACTTCGAGATGCCGAAGCCATCAACCGTGACGTCGAGCTGGTGATTGACGCGGAAGCCGTAGATTCCGTCGGTCTTCACGCCGCTCTTTGGAGTCGAGTACACGACCGCGCCGTTGACCGCGTAGTCGATCTTGTCGCCCGTCACCCGTACTTCGAGCGCGTTGACGGACATCCCGCCGGCGCCCGGTCTCTTGACCGCGGCGTTGAGCGTCCTCCCCGCAACCTCCTGCGTGCCGTTGCCGGCTCGGCGCTTCAGAAGCCAGGTTCCATCCTGCGCGACCATGAAGTAGGTGTAGTCCTGTCCGGCGCCTTCGAGACTGCTCCCGCCGAACACGAGGCCGTAGTAGTTCGTGTGACTGCTCGGTCTCTGCAGCGTGAATGTTCCCTTGAGCGTGAAATTTCCCGAGACGGTGTTGGCGGGGTTCCAGTAAACGGCCGCCTGAGGGTTGATGGCGTGAAAGCCCGATCCCAGGGTCGTGAACTTGATGGCTCCTGCGGCGTCCGGATCCGACGCGCTCGTGCTGCGATCGATCCGCAACCTCCAGCCCGGCGGGGTCTGGGCGACAAGTGGCGCCACGCTGAGCAGCAGGAACGCGGCGAGAGACAGACGGCGAATCATAGGAGGCCTCCTCGGAGTATGGACGCATCGAAGCAAGTTCAAAGTGCAAAGTTCAAAGTGGAAAGTCAGCGGAACGTGAAGTTGGGGTTCGAACGCCGCGTCTTGCGCCGGCTCAGTTTACACTTATTTTGCACTTTGAACTTCAAACTTTGAACTTGCGGTTATGGCCGCGGGCCGTAGTGCGGCAACGGGCGGCCCACTTCATACGCGCCCAAGTCCGGGGCGCGGCCGGTGAAATCGTCGTTCACGCCGGGAAGCCGAATGCCCGCGTCCACCGCGACCGAGCCCGGACGAAGCTGGAAATCGAAATCGGCGGCCTTGTAGAGAGTTCGCGGATCGGGTCCCGGTGGCGTGACGTTCATGAATGCGCCGTAGTCGATCAGGATGCTGTGCCGGTCCTGGCCGGTCGCCTCGCTGAACTCTTTCAAGGTCTTGAATCGTCTTCGCTCCCTGGTCTGCGACTCGAGCTGGACCTGTTGCTGGAAGGGCAGCTTTCCCGCTTCGCCAGGAAAATTCGCGCGGGTCGTCCGCGGCGGCGAGCTCCATTCGAACGAGAACTCCGCGCCCTCGTTCGGCCGGAAGCCGTTGTAGTCCGAGCTCGAATAGTTCGTATTGGTCTCGACGGCGAACGTCTCCAGCGTCTCGCTCTTTCCCAGAATCAGGTTGTTGCGATAATGCACGTTCGACGCCGCGAGCAGCATCGGTTTGACCGGGGCAATGAGCGTGTTGTGGTACACGACGATTCCCGCCGAGGACGCCGTGAACTTGACCGCCCCACCCTCGGGCGCGTGATACACGATGTTGCGGATGAAGTACACCGGCCCGCCGAACATCGGCTGCACGCTCAATGCGCGGTGACCGTGATTGAAGCACCGATTGCGAAAGATGCGGATGTTGTGCGCGCCGCCGTCGGCCTCGATGCAGTTGTCTTCCACGTTTGAGATGTCGTTCCCGTAGAAATCGATCGATACGGGCATCCGATCGCGGATCGGATTGGGGCTTCCGTCCGGATTCCCGTAGGTCGCCACGTCGACGCCGTCATGGAAATTGACGATGGCGTTGTACGCCACGACGTGTCCCGAGCCGTAGACCTTCACGGCGTACTCGGACACGAGCTTGGGATTGAACTCGGGCAGGTTCTGCCAGGTGCGCCCTGTGAACCCCATGAGATAGTTCGGGTTGAAACGGCCGATCATCACGTTGTCCGCGATGTAGTAGTCCTTCGAGCCCGACCAGTCGGTGTAAATCGCCCGCCCGACGTCTTCGAACCGGCATTTCTTGATCGTGAGGCC
Organism: Acidobacteriota bacterium; assembly: GCA_023265175.1. Classification (GTDB taxonomy): domain Bacteria; phylum Acidobacteriota; class Vicinamibacteria; order Vicinamibacterales; family CAVVIG01; genus JAHFUI01. The sequence continues at coordinate 4,257 of JAHFUI010000130.1, read as the reverse complement.
GCTCGAGCCGATGATGTTCTTCAGGCCCCCCTGGAATGCGAGATCGGTGTTGCGGATGGTCAGGCCTTCGAAATAGTTGTAGTTGGCGGCCATCACGTTGAAGAGGTTGTACGCGCCATCTCCGTCGAAAACCGCCTCGCCGTCACCGGCGCTTTTGATCACGATCGATTTTTCAGCCGTCCCACTCTGCGTGAGAAAGTATGTCCCGCTGGACACGGTGCCGAGACCGCCGCCGTATCTGTGGCGATCGTCTTTGTAGATGCCGGCGTGCACCAGGATCGTGTCGCCGGGTTGTACGCGCGCCGGGTAGGTGTTGAAGTTGTCGGAGCTCGACGAACCGGTGTAGTAGGCGCCGAGAAGTCCGGTGAATGCCGGCTCCTGCTTCTGACCGTTGAAGCCAGGAGGATACACATGGTAGACCTTGCCGCCCGCCGCAGGCGTCGGTTCAAGGCGCGTGCGCACAGTGACGAAGTGCTCGGCCTTGCCCGCCAGGCCGTCGGGATCCGACATGACGAACCGGCACTCGTAATCGGTCCCCGGTTCCAGCTCGAAGATGCTGCCCGCAAACCCGTTGGGCGTCATGTATTGGAGCGCGTTCTCGTTGATGCGCTCGTTGCCGATGCGCAACAGAGGCGGCCCCTCTTTCCACGCCTGCTCGCCCTTCTTCCGATAAGAGACCGAGACGATGGCATTGCGGTTGTCGTCGCCGTCGATGCGCCATTCGAATCCGAGCGAGACGAGCGTCGCCGGCTCGGTGATGAACTCCTTGACGGTCGCCTTGTCGGCAGCGGACAGCCCCGTTGTCCACAGGAGCGAGAAGAGGGTGATCGCGAACCGGTGAGTGGTCGGGTGGCGCATGGTCGAAGCGCTCCTGAAAACTACTACACCGCTGACCACCATCGCAATTCCCCGGTGCGCGCGGGCGTGGCTATTCGTGAAGTTTTCCGTACAATAGGCCCAA
>JAHFUI010000130.1:0-3196 GCA_023265175.1 Acidobacteriota bacterium | reverse complement strand
CTTTGAGACGGTCCGAGCAGATTGCGTACAAGAACGCCAGGCGGCTGATGGGCGTGAACTGACGGACACGCGGCGTTCCCACTCGCCTTGGTCGCAGGGCGGTTGCATATCATTCTGCATGTAATTGACATACCTGAGGCATACGAATTAGCATTATTCGTATGCGCACTACGTTGCATTTGCCCGATGGCCTGGTCGAGGAGGCGCGCACCGCGGTAGGCTTCAAGTCGAAGACCGATACGGTGGTCTTCGCCTTGAGGGAAGTCGTCCGCCGGAGCCGCGTCGAGGAACTGAAGTCGATGTTCGGGAAGGTGAAGATCGACCTCGACATTCCCAAGTCGCGACGACGTCCCCCCAGACCCTAGCCGTGGTCGTCGTCGACACGTCGGTCTGGGTGGCGGTGCTGCGCTCGCGCGCGGCGCCTGAAGCGCCGGCGCTGCAGGCACTGCTCGACGCGGACGATGTAATCCTGCCGGTTCCCGTTCGCGTCGAACTCCTGCTTGGCGCTCCGGCTCGGGAGCGGGCGCGCCTTCGCCGCATTCTTTCCGCTCTTCCCGTCGCTTACCCCGCTGACGAGACGTGGACGCTCATCGAAGGCTGGGCCGGGGGCGCCGCCGACGCCGGACATCGATTCGGTGTTGGCGATCTGCTGATCGCGGCCCTGGCCTCCGAGCGGGGCGCGCTTGTGTGGTCGCTCGACCGGGACTTCGAGCGCATGGCGCGGCTGAAGTTTGTGTCTCTGTATGAGCCGCGCCAGTGACGTCTGACGTCCCTGAACCTGGATGCGCTGACGGCGTGGACCTCAATCCCGTCGGCCTCGAGCGCGTCAGTCAGATTCTGGTGCGCGCCCCCGCACCGCAGCGATATCTGCCCTGGGCCAGTCCTGTCAGAGCATGCAGAAACTGCGTGGCCGGGGACCAGGTCCCCGTAAGCCTTTTCGGTCATTTCGGTGTCACACCAAGACCGTTTCCCTGCCACGCGATGTCTGACACCTTCACCCATTGCACGAGATCGGGCACTGCGCGCCTGCAAGCCGCGCGAGCGGCGAGAACAACAGCGTTGACAACGCGAGGCCCGGGAAGACGAGCCGCAGTAACAGGGGCGCGATTCTTTTCATTGTCTGTCCCCTTGACCGTGGTGTCGTTGATGCAAGCATTCTACACGCGCCATCCAGTCAACGAGCCTTGAGCCCCTTGACCGCGACGACAGCCGTCGGATTCATGTTCCCGGTCTCGCCGTGGCGACCAACACAAATCTCGCCGCTCCCGACTCGGGCGGGTGTAGCATCGGGCCCGGTGGGAGGCGCGTTCGTCCTTATGTCCAGGTCAATCGCTTGGTCGATGTGGCTCGTCGCGTTGCTGCTCGTTCCAGTTGAGTCGGCACGGGCGCAGCCCCGAAATCTTGACATCTATTGGGTGGACGTTGAGGGCGGCGCCGCCACCTTGATGGTGTCGCCGTCGGGGGAATCCCTGCTGGTCGACTCCGGCTGGGAAGTCGACGGCCGGGACGCGAAGCGGATCTTCGCCGCGGCCCAACAGGCCGGGCTGAAGAAGATTGACTACTTCATCCTCAGTCATTTTCACGCCGACCATGCGGGTGGGCTGCAGGCGTTGGCGAAACTGATCCCGATCGGCCGGTGTTTCGATCGCGGGGATTTTATCGAGCCGGCGAATCAGCGATGGCGCGACGCGTACCTGAGCGTGTGCGCCTCCAAGCGAACGATCCTGAATGCCGGGGACAAGATTCCGCTGAAGGGTCTCCAGGTCGATGTGGTGGCCTCAAATGGGCGACTCATTGCAAAGCCGCTCAAGGGCGGTGGACCGAATTCGCTCGGTGCCACCGCAGAGAACAAACCGGCGGACGTTCCAGAGAACCAATTGATGGTCGGGGCGCTCTTCACCTACGGCAGGTTCCGGTTCCTGGATCTGGCCGATCTCGACTGGGAAAAGGAAATGGAGTTGGCGTGCCCGGTCAACAGGCTGGGCGAGGTCACGATCTGGCAAACGGGCCGCCACGGCGCCCTCGATGGCGCTGGAGCGCCGGGGTTTCTGTACGCCATCCGGCCGCAGGTCGTGGTTGTGAACAACGGACCGCGCAAGGGCCTTGGCGGCCCTTCGCCCGGCTCGCAAAAGGCGGCGTGACCGTGCACTATGAGCGCATCGCGAAGACGCCGGGCATCGAAGGCATCTGGCAGGGGCACCTCTCGCTGTTCGACAAGGATCACAGCACCGCCGAAAACATGATCGCCAATCTCGAGGACACCGCGGAATGCCAGGGGCATTGGATCAAGGCGTCGGTCGCACGTAACGGCACGTTCACGGTCACAAACGGCCGGAACGGGTTCAGCAAGACCTACACGGCCCGCTGAGGTCCAGCCTCTGCAGGCAGCGAGCAGAGAGGGTGCGATGACGACAATCAGCCGCGTGACCCGTGCCGGTCTGTTCCTCCTGCTCGCGGCGACCTTGACGAGCGGCCTCGCGTCCGCCCAGATCGATCTGTCCGGCGCGTGGACCGTGCGGCTGCACGAGGATATCCAGCATCGCAACGACGCGCTCGGCGGCGGACCACGCATCGGCGATTACACCGGCCTGCCGATCAACGATGCGGCCCGCGCCAAGGCGGACAGCTGGGACGCGTCAATTTTCTCCGCCCGGGAGCGCCAGACCATCGTGCAGCCCGGGGCGTACGGGTCGCGCGGCGGCGGATCGATGCGGATCTCCAAAGACATTGACGAGACCACGCAGCGGCTCGTCGCGATCAAGATTTACAGAGCTGCTCCCGCGGGCAGTACGACCCGGACGATCTGGATGGATCAGCGCGCGCATCCTCCTGAATGGGCCGCGCACACCTGGCAGGGTTTTTCGACCGGGAGGTGGGAAGGCGACATGCTGACGGTGGAGACAACCCACCTCAAAATGGGCTGGCTTCAACGCAACGGCGTCGCGGCCAGCGACCGGACGACGATCACGGAACACTTCGTGCGCCACGGCGCGATCCTGACGCTCATCGCCCTCGTCCGTGATCCCGTGTACCTCGAGGAGCCGTTCATGCGCAGCACCAACTTCGTGCTGGACCAGTGGGAAACGGTCGGGGCCGTGTCGAATGAGATCGTCGACGAGATTGCGGGGCGGCCCGATGGCTATGTGCCGCATCATCTGCCCGGCACGAACGTGCAACTGAAAGAATTTGCTGAAGA
>JAHFUI010000129.1:6098-13248 GCA_023265175.1 Acidobacteriota bacterium | reverse complement strand
TGACGGTCATCGCCGCATCGAGATCGGGTGGAGCGCCACCGCTCGCCGTGGTCACGCTCGTCCACGTCGTCAATCTCTCGCTCATCCTCGTGCTCGCGTGGACGCGTCAATGGCCATGGATCGCGCCGGCGGCGGTCGCACCGGCATGGCTCGCCACATTCGCGTGGCACGAGTACCATCCGGAGCCGGCCGCGTGGAAGGGCGCGCTCGCGCTGGCGGCGTCGCTCTACGCGGTGTTTGCCGCGTATCCGTTCATTCTGGGCCGGCGCGCATGCGACACGCGCGACCCGCATCTGACGACAGTCGTGGGAAGCGTGTTCCTGTTCTTCGCGGCGCGGAGCGCATTCCTGCGGGGGGGCTGACGTCGATCGTCGGGATTGTGCCGGTGGCCGAAGGCGTCGTGATGGCGCTGCTGCTGCGGGAGCTGTTGAGCATTCAGCCGGCTGGCAGCCGCAATCTCGGACGACTCGCGATCGTCGCCGGAACGGCGCTCGCGTTTGCGACCGTGGCGATTCCGCTGCAGCTTCGCCAGCAGTGGATCACCGTCGGCTGGGCGCTCGAAGGCGCGGCGCTGGCGTGGCTGTACCGGCGCATTTCACACCGCGGGCTACTGTATTCGGCCCTCGCGCTCCTCTCGGCCGTGTTCGTGCGGCTGGCTCTGAACCCGGCCGTGTTCCTGTACGAGCCGCGCGGCACGCGTGTGTTCAACTGGTACTTCTACGCCTACCTGGCGTGCGGTGCGGCGCTGTTCGTCGCGGCGTGGTGGTTCTCGGGGACCGACGATCGCGTCATTGATTCCGGGGATTCCGGGAACTCCTCGCCACGTGCGTCGGCGCTTCTGCCGGTCGGCGGCGTGATCCTCCTTTTCCTACTTCTGAATATCGAGATTGCCGATTTCTACGCGACAGGCCCCGAGATCACATTCCGCTTCGGCGTGACGATTGCCCAGGATCTCACCTACACGATTGGTTGGCTGCTCTTCGGGCTGGCGTTGCTCACGGCAGGCATCTACCTGCACAACCGGCCGGGGCGAGTCGCCGCGGTTGCGCTCATCGCGGTCACGACGTGCAAGGCGTTCCTGTACGACATGGGATCCCTCGGCGGTCTGTATCGTGTCGCCTCACTGGCCGGCCTCGCGGTGTCGCTCGCCCTCGTGGCGCTGGCGCTGCAGAAGTTCGTCCTGCAGGCGCCGAAGGAGGCTTCATGATCAGATCCCCGTTTCGCGTCACGCCAGTCATCGGCGCATTGCTGCTGGCCACGGCGTCGGCGCAGCAGCCCGCGGCTCCGGCTTCGTTCCGGTTCGAGCGGCCAGTCGTGACCGGCGGGGCGGGGCCGCGACGTCTGGCGATCGACGTGCCGCTGCTCGTCGGCGGCAAGCCGTTCCAGGTCGTCTCCGGTCAGACCCACGACCCCACTGCGATCAGGTCGGCGTTGCTGTTGAGCAGATCATTTTTCGTCATCCGGTGCGTGTCGTCGGGCTGCACCCCCAGGTCCTCGAGTGGCACGCCACGATGGGTCCCCGATCGGATGACTCTTCGAATCGCGACGCGGAACGACGCGCCCTTTGGCAAAGCCGAGAATGGACTCTTCGGTCCCGGGAGCACCTGACGCAGAAGCTCGTGGTCCCATACATTGGCGCCGCCAGCGCCCGTCCGGCCCCCAGCCGAGACGATGGGCCCGATCCTGTTGTCCTGAAACCCGGCGGCAAAGATGTCGGTGGCCGAATAGCACAACGGGTCGGTGATCAATGCCACCGGGGCCTGATACTGCTGACCGAGCCGGTTGTACTCGTCGGCCGGCAGGATGGAGAAGCCCTGAGAGTAGATCTCGCCGGTCTCCACCGACTGCTCGATCGATGGCGCCCATACAGCGCCTGGAGCATGACCTCGCCCTGGGCGACGATCTCGGCTCTCTGGAGGGCGGTCAAGGTCCCGGTCGCGGCCAGGAACTGCTCGAGCGTCGTCGTGGCTCCACTGGTCGTCGCGCGGTTCAGCTTCTTGGCGACCTTCCTGGCCTTGCCCCTCTTCGGCGTCATCGGATGTGCCTTTCTCTTGGTGCTTTCAATCCCGCTTCACCAGGACCGCTCCGGTCGACATCGGCTGAACGGTACGCTGGTAGATCGACAGGTACCCGGTGGATTTGGGAAGGACCGGTTCGCCTCGCCGCGCGCGTCGGGCCGCGAGCTCGGTGTCTGGGACGTCCAGGTCGAGCGTGCGCGCGTCGACGTCGATCCGGATTCGATCGCCAGGCTCAACGAGTGAGAGCGGCCCGCCGACCGCCGATTCCGGCGAGACTTCCGCCACGGTCAATCCCTTGTTGCACAGCCCCGACAATTGACCGTCGGTGACCACGGCCACGTCGTTCGACAGGCCCGCCGAATCGACCGCGAACACGACACGCGACGCCGAGCCGGCCATCGCCGGTCCGCCCTTCGGACCCATGCCGCGCGCGACCAGCACGTCTCCGGCCTTGACGGCGCCTTTCTGAATGCCTTGAATCGCCTCGACGATGTCGTCGTACACGACCGCCGTGCCGGTGAACTGTGTCTTCCGGGTCGCGCTGCGGACGCCTGGCTTCACGATCGCGCTCTCGGGCGCGAGCGATCCGTGCAGGACGACGATCGAAGCCGTCCGGGAGAAGGGGCGATCGAGCGGCCTGATGACCTCGTCGTCGTGGACGAGCGCACTCGCGAAGTTTTCGCCGACGGTGCGACCCGTGACGGTCAGCGCCGTCCGATCGAGCAGCGGCTCCAGTTGCTTCATCAGCGCTTCGGCACCGCCGGCCGCCTCGAAAGCATCGATCGTGTCCGTGCCGTTGGGCGCGACCGCACTCAGCACGGGAACTTTCTCGCCGAGATCGTTGAACAGCTTGAAGACGTCGAGGTCGACCCCGGCCTCCACCGCCGTGGCCTGCAGATGCTTGATGCAGTTGATCGAGCCGCTGACCGCCAGTACCGCCGCCACGGCGTTGTGGAAAGCGCCCGGCGTGAAGATGTCTCGCGGCTTGAGATCCTCCGAGATCATTTCGACGATACGCCGGCCCGAGCGCCGCGCGAGCTCGAACATCTTCGGGCTGTTGGCCAGTACCGGCGCGCTGCCCGGCAGGCTCATCCCGATCGCCTCGACGACGATGTGCATCGAGTTCGCCGTGCCCATGCCCGCGCAGACTCCCGGCCCGCCGATGGCATGGTCGCACATGCCGCGAAGCGTCTCGTGCGAGAGCTTCCCGAACATCGCTTGAACCGAGCCGAGGAACACGTCCTCGATGTCGACGTGGTTGCCTTCGTAGTGGCCGCTTGGCTGATAGCCGCAGATGACGAGGATGGTCGGAATGTTGAACCGTCCGGCGGCCATGAGATGAGCGGGAGGCGTCTTGTCGCACGACGACAGACAGATCATGCCGTCGAGCTGCGCGCCCTCGACGGCGATTTCCATGTCGTTGACGATGAGATCGCGGCTGGCCAGCATGTAGCCGCCGCCCGCGCCCGCGCTGATGATGAAATCGCTGGGCGCGGCGGTCCGGATCTCGAACGGCAGGCCGCCCGCCTCCCGAACGGCTTCCTTCACGACCTTCGCGATCCCGTCGAGGTGGCTGAAGCAGATCGCGAGCTCGGACGAGCTGTTCACCACCGCAATCTTCGGCTTCAGCATGTCGTCGTCAGTGAGGCCGAGCGCCTTCCACTGCGCGCGCCGGACCGCTTCGCTCGGCGAGCCGGGCACGAAATTACTTCTCAGCGTCTTCTTCATTGCGCGTAATCTATCCCAACCCGGCCGTTGCAGGGAATCAAGCCCTGCGCCACATCAGTTGTGGCCCAGCCCTTTCTTGGGGCTGCGAGCTTCGCCGGATCCAAGAAGGACACGATGGCCACGGCGGCAACCCAAACCAGCCAGGCTCAGGGGCCGGCACCCAAGCTCCTCGACAATCCGACATACTGGTTCTACGTTCTCGGCCTGCTGACCCTGTGCTACGTCGCGAACACCATCGATCGTTCGCAGGTGCTCGCGGCGTCGCTGCAGGCCATCAAACGCGAGTTCGGCGCGACCGATTTCCAGCTCGGGATGCTCACCGGGCTTCCCTTCGCCCTCTTCTATTCGACGATGGGCATTCCGATCGCCGCCTGGGCCGACCGGTCGAGCCGCCGCAACGTGCTCGCCCTGGCCGTGGCCGCGTGGAGCGGCATGACGGCGCTCTGCGGCGCGGCGGTGAACTTCGGCATGCTGTTCGGCGCGCGCATCGGCACGGCGATTGGAGAAGCCGGCGGCAGTCCGCCGTCGCATTCGCTGATCTCGGACTATTTCCCGAAGCTCAGACGCGGAACGGCGTTTTCGATCTTTGCTCTGGCCGTGCCCATCGGCACGTCGCTGGGAGCTGGGATCGGCGGCTGGGGCAATCAGCAGTACGGGTGGCGGATCACGTTCATGCTGGTGGGATTGCCTGGAATCCTGCTCGCGCTCCTCGTGCGTTTCACCGTCGTCGAGCCGCCGCGCGGATATTCGGACCGTGCGTCGCACAAGGCCGCCACGGCCGATGTTCCAGGCATGCTGGAGGTCCTGCGCTTCCTCTGGGCTCGTCCGTCGTTCCGGCACATGAGCCTGGCTACGGCGCTGCACGCGGTGGTCTGGTACGCAGGCGGCGCGTTCAACAACGCGTTCCTGCAACGCTCGCATCACATGACCACCGCGCAGGCCGGTTATTGGATCTCGATCTTCGCGGCGATCGGAGGCGTCGGGACGTTCCTCGGCGGGTATGCCGCGGACAAGCTCAGCACCCGCACGCAGGATCGGCGTTGGTACCTGTGGGTCCCAGGCCTCGCCACGCTCCTGTGTGTGCCGTTTCAGTTTTTCAGCTACCTGTCACCGAGCCTCTCCGTGGCGCTTCCGTCGTTTGCCGTCATGATGGCCATGGCGGGGGTGTTCTTCGCCCCGTCCTTTGCGATGACGCAGGCGCTCGCCGCGCTGCGCATGCGCTCGGTCGCCACGTCGGTCCTCCTGTTCGTGCAGACGCTGATCGGGCAGGGTATCGGACCCTCGGTCGCCGGCTTCATCAGCGACCGGCTGGCGCCGTCTCTCGGCGCCTCCTCACTGCGATACGCGCTCGTCATCGTCGGCCTCGTCAACGTCTGGGCGGCCGGCCATTATTTGTGGGGCGCACGGATGCTGCGGCAGGATCTGGAGCGGACGGAGAGGCTGGCGGCAGCAATGTGAGGACCTCACATGAGAGTCGGCCGTCATTCGAGGGTCCGGGAGCCATGTACCTGAATTCTGGCATGATGTACATGCCTTCGGGGAGGTTCAATTGGCCGCGACAACGTCGATTCGACACAAGCACTTCCGCATCGATCAGGCCAAGCTCGACAAGGCCAGAAAAGTCCTCGCGGCGGCGACGGAAACCGAGGCGCTGGATCGAGCGCTCACGCTCGTCGTGTCGGAAGCGGATATCGATGCTGCGCTCCGGCAGGTGGCGGGGAAGGGAAGGTTGAAGAAGATCTTCCCGTGACATGCGCCGCCTCGTCATCGATACCAACGTCTACATCGACTGGTTCAACCGAGGCCGCCACGCAGACCTCCTGTTCCTGCGCGACACAGTCAAGCATCTGAGCGCGGTCGTCCTGATGGAGCTTCGGGTCGGTGCGTTCTCGTTGCGGGACCGCCGGCTCGTGCAGCGCGTCGAAGCAGCGTTTGTGAAATCCGGACGGATCCTCGTCCCCTCGCGGGCCGTGTTCGTCGAGGCGGGTGACGCGCTCCGTCGTCTGCAGGCGAATCGGGGCTTCCACATCGAGACGAGCCATTCGATCGTGAACGATGTGTTGATCGCGCTCTCGGCCCGCTCGATTGGCGCGACCGTCGTGACGCAGAACGGGGATCACTTCCAGGCAATCCGTGCGGTCAGGTCGTTCCAGCTCGTCGTGATCCGCTAGCGTGATCGCTGTGTGACCTAAGAAAAAATGTAACCTTCTTTTTCGTGTCTTCGTGTTTTCGTGGTTGCATTTGAGACAGCGCATGAAACTCACCGACGCCGAACAAGCCATGCTCGACGGCCGCGAAGGCAAGGCGCGCCAGAAGGCAATGGAACTGCTGGTTCGATACGCCGAAGCGCTGGGAGCGGAGCGATTCGTCGAGACCCACAACGTCGCAGGCGTTCCCGGCTCGGCCAACCCCTTTCTGCAGAATTACTACAAGGACGCTGGCGGAGATTACGACGCGATCTTCTCCTATTTCGATCTGGACTCCGACGAGCTCGTCGACGTGCCGCAGGCCCTCGTTCACACGTGTCACCTGCAGGGCGGCGTCGATCCCGAACAGTGGGAGACGTTGGGCGCCAACCCAGAGGTCGTCCGCGTGTTCAGGCAGCGGGAAGCGTTTGCGGCGAGCCGCGGCGTCGAGATCCTGAAGACGTGCACGCCCTATCTGGCCGGCAACGTCCCGGTGAAGGGAGAGCACTGCGCCTGGATGGAATCGTCCGCCGTCGTCTACATCAACTCGGTCATCGGCGCGCGGACGAATACGGAAGGGCGCGAGAGCACGAGCGCCGCGATGCTGACGGGACGGATCCCCGACTGGGGTCTTCACCGGAGGGAACACCGATTCGGCACGCATCGCATCGAGATCGACGTGAATGTCGACAGCGTGATGGACTGGGGGGATGCTCGGCTACTTCGCCGGCGACGTCGTGCAGGAGCGCATTCCGGTGCTGACCGGCACGCGCAACCAGCCCGATCCGATTTGCCACAAGCATTTCGGCGCCGCCGCGGCCTCGTCCGGCGGCGTCGAGCTGTATCACATCGTCGGCGCGACGCCCGAGGCCGACACGCTCGAGATGGCATTCGGGGCGAACCGGCCGGTGGACGTCCTGCGCTATGGCAAGGCCGAGCGGCAGGAGACCTACGACAAGCTCAACGCCAACGCGAGCGATCCGAACGTCGATTACGTCATGCTCGGGTGCCCCCATTACTCACTCGATCAGATTCAGGACGTCTGCCGGCTGCTCGAAGGCCGGCACAGCGCGCAGGGGCCTTCCGCGCAGGTTGACCATCGGCGCTGTGGCGTCGGGCATTGAGTCCGCGGCGCGGCAGGCGGGAGTCTGAGAGGGGCCCGACGTTGCCCACGAGAGGCCGCTAGCCGTCCTGACTGCGAGAACTTGTAGCGAATGA
>JAHFUI010000129.1:0-5998 GCA_023265175.1 Acidobacteriota bacterium | reverse complement strand
ATGAAGGTGGAGCTAGCGAGGCTGCGCCGGGACCGTCATGTTTCTCGTTGGTCTGAGGCGGAGCCTCGCTAGACGTGCTATACTGTGTACATCGTAACACGCACGATCACAGATGACCACCACCCTTTCCGTTCGCATCGATACCGGTACCAAGAAACAGCTCGAGGCGCTGGCCAAGCGCGCCCGTCGCTCGAAGTCGTTTCTTGCGGCAGAAGCGATCGCTGCGTTCGTCGAGGCGGAAAGCTGGCAACTGGATGAGATTCAGACGGGCCTCAAAGAGCTCGATGAAGGCCGCGGTGTCGCCCATAAAGATGTCTCGATTTGGCTTCGTTCATGGGGCCGGACGCGTGAGCGAAGGGCACCTCGCGTGTGATCATCGTCTGGTCGCCGCGCGCGATCGGTCATCTGGCCGATCTTCGTGCGTACATCGCGCGCGACAATCCCGATGCGGCGGGCCGAATCGCCGCGACCCTCCTGGCTGCTGTGGAACGTCTCGCGGAACTGCCCAGTCTCGGTCGCCCAGGCCGAGTGGCTGCCACACGCGAGCTCGTCGTGCCGAGCACACCGTACGTGATTCCCTACAGGCAGCGAGGCGGCCGCCTCGAAGTCATCGCGGTGTTCCACGGACGTCAGAAATGGCCGAAGCACTTCTGAGGTGCTCTGAGACCGGGCAAGGAAGACAGCCGTGAGCCTGGATGCGGTTGGCATTGTCGGCGAAGACACGAAGAACGAAAGTGGCAGATTAGTAGCATTATGTTAGTATGAACGTATGAGTTACAAGGAGCGCTTGTCCGCGTCGGTGGATGCCGAGCTGATCGAAGCGGCGGAGGACGCCGTCGCGCGCGGGCGCTTTGACAGCGTCAGCGCGTGGGTCAACGACGCGCTTCGTCTCAAACTCGCTCACGATCGCAGATTGGAAGCGCTCGTGGCCTTCGTTGGAGCGTACGAGGCCGAGCACGGGGAGATTACCGCCGAAGAGATGCACGCGGCCGCGCGCCGCGCGCGCGGGCGCGCGACGACGGTACGGGGGAGAACGCGTGCGGGAAGAGGCCGCGTCACGCGCCAGCCGAGGAGGGCCAGATGAGTCTGGTGCTGGACGCGGGCGCGCTCGTCGCGGTTGAGCGCGCCAATCGCGATACGATTGCGCTCATCAAACAAGAGCTTCTGGCCGGACGCACGCCGCTCACCCATGGCGGCGTCGTGGGACAGGTGTGGCGAGGCGGCTCGGGACGTCAAGCCAACCTGGCGCGGTTGCTGCCTGCGCTCGACATCGCCGGTCTCGACGACACCTTGGGGCGGCGAGCGGGTATCCTGCTCGGACGCGCCCGGATGGCCGACGTGATCGATGCCGCGCTCGTCTTGCTCGCAACGGACGGGGATTTCCTGCTGACATCCGATCCGAATGACCTGGAGCGGCTCGCAACCTCGGCGGGACTTCACGTCGATATCGTTCCCGTGTGAGCGACTTGACAACCCAGCGGATCTCACAACCGGAAAAGCTGTGGTGGTCGTCGGTAGCGCCCGCCTTCTTAGGCGGACGTCCCCCTTAATCTGTCCGATCGAGGTTGTCGTAGAGCCGCTGCTGCAACCTGGTCAGATCAATCTTATGCACCGAGCCTGAGCCGGCGAGATCGAGACTGTGCGCGGCGGCCGCTCCCATCGCGATGCACGGTCCCATGACACGGATGGCCGACAGCGCGTAAACGTCGGCGTCGACCGAGCGGCCGGCCGCGACGATGTTGTCGGCCTCTCTGGGCACCATACAGGCCAGCGGAATGTAGTAGACGTGGTCGTGTTCGAACCGCTCCCAGTGGACCAGGTCTTTGGCGTCGTGGAGCTCGACCCACCAGGCGCAGCGGGCGGCCGCGTCCGGCGGGCGCTCGCCCTTCCGAATATCGTCCAGCGTCAATTGACGGCGGCCGACGATCCAGCGCGTCTGGCGGAGGCCAGGATTGCCGTAGGCGCGGATGCGCGCGTGCTCGAAGATTCGGGGGAACTCTGTCTTGAGAAAGCGGATGGCGCTGTCCGCCTGGCGGCGTCCTTCGGCAACCATCGATGCCGTGGCCAACGGATCGAGCTTCGTTTCGAGATGCGTGACGTTCGCCAGCATGAAGTTCTTGCCGGGAAATGGCATCAGGAAGCCGTCGTGCCGCACCAGTCCGTACTCGCCGCCGCGCGTCGCCAGCCGATCGTGAACATCCTTGATGACCAGCTCTTTCACCGCCTCGGCATCGTAGCCTTCGATCAGAAAGTTCAGCGAGCCGTACACCGGCGCGTCGGGCTCACGGACCTCGAATCCCGCTTCGTAGGTCAGGCTGGCGTCGCCCGACGCATCAACCCAGCCGCGGGCCTCGACCGCGACCGGACCGAACCGTGTGGCGAACTGGACGTGCGTCACGCGCCGTTTGTCGACGGCGACGTCGACGAGCACCGCTCCAAGCAGCGCGTGGATGCCGGCCTCTTCGATCTTCCGCTCGATCCATCGGCACAGTCGGACCTCGTCGTACTGGAACGTGATGGTCGAGGTCATCGACACGCGGCGGTTGAGCGACCCTTCGGCGGTCAGGTCGCTGATGAGATCGTCGGCGATGCCGTGCGTGATCTGGTACCGATGGGGGCCGTGGGTGTATAGCCCGATGATCGTGCCGATGATGGATCCGATGGCCTGGCCACCGAGAGTCGGCGCCCCGTCCACGATGACGATCGTGCGTCCGAGCTTCGACGCCTCCAACGCCGCAGAAACGCCCGCGATGCCGGCGCCCAGAACGCAGATGTCGGCCGCGATCGTCTTCGCGCTCCGAGCCGCGGGACGACGGACGGTCCGCGTCGAGATCGCTTCCGCCATGAGCCCGCAATTATATCCAGAGGTTACAATCGCGTCGTGACCGCTCCTCGCGTGCGATTCGCCCCGTCGCCGACCGGCTACCTGCACGTCGGCGGCGCCCGGACCGCGCTCTTCAACTGGCTCTTCGCCCGTCGTCATGGAGGCGTGTTCGTGCTGCGCATCGAGGACACCGACGTCGAGCGATCGTCGGCGGAGATGGTCGAAGGGATTCTCGACGGCCTGCGGTGGCTGGGTCTCGACTGGGACGAAGGCCCGAAGGTCGGCGGTCCGTACGGTCCCTATTTCCAATCGGACCGGCTCGATCGGCATCGGGCGATGGCCGATCGTCTCGTCGCCGGCGGCCACGCGTACTACTGCTACTGTTCAAGCGGCGATCTGAAAGCCAAGCGTGAGGCGGCGGAGAAAGCCGGCGGCGCTGGGCGCTACGACCGCACCTGTTGCAAGCTGTCCAGCGCGGAGATCGCCGCGCGCGAGCGCAGTCGCACGCCGCGCGCGGTTCGCTTTCGCGTCCCTGACGGCACCCGGCGGTTCGACGATCTCGTCCACGGCTCGATCGAGGTCGACTGCGCCCACATCGAGGACTTTGTCGTTCTGCGATCCGATGGCCAGCCGACCTATCAGCTCTCCGTCGTTGCCGACGATGTGGAGATGGCGATTACGCATGTGGTGCGCGGCGACGATCACATCTCGAACACGCCGAAGCAGATCCTGTTGTACGAGGCGCTCGGCGCGCCGCTGCCGCGGTTCGCGCATGTGCCGCTGATTCTCGGTCCCGACAAGAAGCGATTGAGCAAACGTCACGGCGCGACCTCGGTGATGGAGTACGCGCGGCAAGGCTACCTGCCGGAGGCGATGGCGAATTTTCTCGCGCTGCTCGGCTGGTCGCCGCGGACGGATCAGGAGCTGTTCAGCCGGGACGAGCTCGTTGCGGCCTTCGCGCTCGAGGGGATTAGCGGCGGAAACGCCGTGTTCAATCCCGAAAAGCTCGAGTGGTTCAGCCAGCAGCATATCGCGCGGCTCGCGCCCGACGAGCTGGCGATGCGACTGAAGCCGATCTTCGAGGCGAGCGCCATCTGGGAGGACAGCTTTCTCGGTTCGAGGCACGCGTGGTTCTTTTCCGTGCTCGAGCTGCTGAAGCCTCGCGCGCGCCGCCTCGACGATTTCGCGGCGCAGGGAAGGTTCTTTTTCACCGACACGGTTGAGTACGATCCAGCCGCCGTCGAGAAACATCTACGCGAGGTCGGCCTGCGCGAGCATCTCCTGGCGGTCGATGCCGAGCTGGGCACGTTGTCGACCTTCGACGCCGCGTCGATCGAAGCGGCGGTGCGGGCGGTGGCCGGCGGGCGAAGCGTGAAAGCGGCGACGCTTATTCACGCCATTCGCGTCGCGGTGACGGGAAAATCGGTCAGTCCCGGACTCTTCGAGGTCGTCTCGCTGGTCGGCCGGGAGCGAGTTCATGCGCGGCTTCGCGCGGCGGTGCGGCTGGTTTCCTCGCGTCCCGTCTGATTGGTCCCTTATTTGTTCGGCCCACACGTTGCTGAGTCCATGCGTGGGGGCACAAGCCGGCGCGCGATCAGCTTTTTGATTGGGTATAATAAAAAGTTCGTGCGTCAGCGCGCGAGTCGGCTGGTACTGGGAGGTCGTCCAACGGTAGGACACGTGGCTCTGGACCACGGTATCGGGGTTCGAATCCCTGCCTCCCAGCCAAGTTCGATCCCCGGGTCGGCACTTCACACAACATCAACATTCGCAGGCACTTCGTCGCGGCGGGCACGCTGTCGCCGACGAGAGCGCGAATCTCTCAGCCCAATCCGGATTCGAGGTCGTTTTGCTGAACAAATTCGATCGCCGATGGACCAGTGGGGCCCAAGTGACATCTTCGAGCGCCATTTCCGTCAGAAGATGGCCGCCGAGGACCGAATGCCGGCTGAGTGCTCTACGGTCGATTCGGCCCTGCAGAGCCTCGTGCCCGTTGCGAGGGACAGACGAGTTACCGCCTCGGTGGGGCAATCCGGCGGAGTTCGTCGAAGAAGTTGAAGACGAAGACGAACTTGTCTTGGTTCGCCGGCGTTCCCTGCCGCGTGACCAGAGCGAAGCGGTTGCCATCGGGGTTCAGGTCGTACGACGAGAGCCCTGGGCGCACCATGAAACGGCTGGGCGACCAGAGTTGCGGCTTGCTCGCTTGAAAGGTGGTGCCGTCGGCTCTGTACGACGCCACCATCAACTGCTGGTCGAGCGCAGAGTAGAACACCTCCGGACGAGCGCGCGACCAGACAGGCCATCTTCCTCCGCCGCCTGAGATTTGCCACTTACCGGCGGACGCCGGGTAGGGACGGACGTAGATTTCCGGTCGGCCGGACTCGTTCGACGAGTACGCGATCCAGCGGCCGTCGGGGGAGAACTGAGGGTCCTGCTCGGCAGACGGACTGTTCAGAAAGGGCACCGGCTTTCCGGGCTTCCATCCTGATGATTCGTCACCCTCCATCGTCACGACCATGATGTCGGCGTTCGTCTGCGAATTGACTTCATGGAACGCCAGGATCTTTCCGCTCGGATGCCACGACCCCGCGTACTGGGGGTACGGGCCTCTGGTGACTCGTTGTGCGTCGCCCGTCCCATCCGCTCGCTGCCAGAATAGGTTGGCGGTTCCACCGTCTCGGGCCGAGGTGAAGACGAGCCGGCGGCCGTCCGGAGTCCAGAGCGGTCTTTGGCTGGCGAGGCCGGTCGTCAGACGGGTCGTGGTGTCGCGCGACCAGTCGTAAACCCAGATGGCCGGAATACCGGCTGTCGCGATGTCCATCGCGAGCTTCGTCCCGTCGGGCGAAAAGCGCGGATTGCTCCAGTTGGCAGGCGTCGCTCGTAATGGCGTGGTCTGCCCGCTCCGATCCATCCAGAAAATCGGCGACTCCTCCACTGCCGTTGGTTTTGAGAGGTAGACGAGCGTACCGTTGCGCGCCACAGCGAAGTTTGCGGCGCCCGTCCCGTCGCTCGCGTTGACGGCTTCCACGACCGGCACCGGCTGCCCGGTGAGCTCCATTCGATCGAGATCGAGCGGCGCGGCGAATAACGTGCCGCCATGCACATAGAGCAGATGCCCGCTCGACACGTAACGGCCGTATGTGGCACCGCGCTGGAGAATCTTCGGTGACCCGC
>JAHFUI010000128.1:11530-13257 GCA_023265175.1 Acidobacteriota bacterium | reverse complement strand
CGAGGACCCTGAGGAAAATGGCGCGCACCCACAGCAGCCATCCCGATGGTGCGTAGCGTGTTGCGAAATTAGCCTCACGCGGGTGGCCGCGAACGGGGCGCCCCGCCGGGCGCGGAGGCGTCGGCCGTAACAGGCGCTTTTCGCCGAGCACCCGGTGGGGCTGTTCGCGGACAGGATACGCCTCGGGCTAATTTCGCAATGCACTCTTGGATAGAATAGGGAATCGCGCCTCCCGCCAGAATCCAACCGTTCGACGTGGCCACCGCCACCCCATCACGCCCGGAGACGACCGCCCGGCCGCATCACGGCAAAGCGCGTACCGCGTTCGCCGTCCTGGCGGCGATTAGTTTCTCGCATCTGCTGAACGACACAATTCAGTCGCTCATCCCTGCCATTTATCCGATCCTCAAATCCTCGTTTGCGCTCAGTTTCGCGCAAGTTGGACTGATGACCCTGGCGCTGATGCTGACCGCGTCGCTGCTGCAGCCGGTCGTCGGGCTCTATACCGATCGCCGGCCCACACCGTATTCGCTCGTGATCGGGATGGGGTTTTCGCTCGCCGGTTTGCTGCTGTTGTCCGTCGCGGCGTCCTTCGCCATGCTCCTCGTGGCCGCGGGCCTGGTGGGGATTGGATCGTCGGTGTTTCACCCGGAATCGTCGCGCGTCGCCCGGATGGCCTCCGGCGGCCGGCATGGCCTCGCGCAGTCGTTGTTCCAGGTGGGCGGCAACGTCGGCTCGTCGTTCGGTCCGCTGTTAGCGGCGTTTCTCGTCGTGCCACGAGGTCAATCGAGCATTGCCTGGTGTTCGCTGTTGGCCCTTCTCGCCATGGTGATCCTGTGGCGGGTCGGCGGCTGGTACGGCACGCGGCGGTCGGTGACGATCGCCACCTCTTCCGGTCACTCGTCCCACGACACTCCCGTCTCCCGCCGGAGAGTGGGCTGGTCGCTCGCGATTCTGGCCGCGCTCATCTTCTCCAAGTTCTTCTACCTGGCCAGCCTGACGACCTATTACACGTTCTATTTGATCAGCAAGTTCCACGTCTCGGTTCGCACCGCGCAAATCGATCTGTTCGTGTTTCTCGCCGCCGTCGCCGCCGGCACCATCCTCGGCGGACCGATCGGCGATCGGTTCGGCCGGAAGCACGTGATCTGGGGATCGATTCTCGGTGTGCTGCCTTTTACGCTGTTGTTGCCGCACGCGAGCTTGTTCTGGACCTCAATCCTCACCGTGCCGATCGGCCTCGTTCTCGCCTCCGCTTTTTCAGTCATCGTCGTCTACGCGCAGGAGCTCGTCCCGGGCCGGGTGGGGCTCATCTCCGGCGTGTTCTTCGGCTTCGCGTTTGGCATGGGCGGGCTTGGGGCCGCCGCCTTGGGTCAACTGGCCGACGTGGTCGGTATCGAGTCCGTGTATCGGCTGTGCGCGTATCTTCCGGCAATCGGCCTGCTGGCGGCGTTTCTGCCGGAGTTGGATCATGCAGCGGACAGGTGAAAGGACGTCATGAAGACCATCCGCATTCGATACTGCCAAGTTTGAAATTATTGGCCGCGCGCTGCCCGTGCGGCGGCGCTGATCAAGAAGGAGACGGGGGTGGATTCGGAACTGATCGAGGGCGCGCGAAGCGAGTTCACCGTGTGGGTCGGCGAGGAGCGGGTCGCGCAGAAAGGGCCGCTCGGCCTTCCGTCGGAACACGAGGTGCTGGCGGCAGTCCGGGACGCGCTGGCGCGCGG
>JAHFUI010000128.1:5995-11430 GCA_023265175.1 Acidobacteriota bacterium | reverse complement strand
GGCGGCGGATCCGGCACGTCGCAGTTGAGGCCGGCCGCCCCGCCGCAGCAATTGCGCAGGCATTTCTCGGGAGGCATGTAGGTATCCTTGAGTTTCTTGCGGTACTCCGGATACATCGTCGCGGCGCCGCCCCTCACGGTCTCGAGCGGAATGTTGTACAGGCGGTTCATCTCGCCGAGAAAGGGGTTCGTCCCGGGCAGATAGTGCGGCACCGCTCCCTCGCGCCGCTCGATCTCCACCTGCGGCTCGCACGGTTCGGGCAGCACGCGAATGCCTGGATCGAGTTGCCAGCTCGCGCTCCGAATGAACGGCTCTTCGAAATAGATGGGGTCGTCCACAATCATCGTGACCGTCAGCGTGTCGCCGTGCCGCACGTAATGTTCGGCCATCGTGGCCTGGTCGCTGTGGGGGACCCCGTTGCGCCAGACCATGCCTTCCTTGAGATGGGTGGTGTAGGCGGTCAGCATGTCGCCTTCCCAGACGCCGGTCGTGAAGCCGCCCGACGTGTGGGCCGCGTACATCGAGGGACGGGGCCGCCCGTCCATCCAGATCGTGTGCGGCGGACGATCGACGGTCCCCGTAATCTTCCACGCGACGACCGCGCCCGAAATCGGATCCCTGTCGGCGACCATCCTGAAGCTCTGCGGGCCCATGACCAGATACTGGCTCGTATACAGGATGCACTGCCGCTCCGGCATCGTCTGGATCGAGATCTGCCAGGCGTCGGCCCGCGCGCGCGCCTCGTCGTTGATCGGCAGGCCGAGATAGTCACCGATGTTTGGTCCCGGCGCACGCTCGATAAAGTCTTCGTGAATCCGGTTGGCCCAACTGCCGGTCAGATCGACCTCGGCGAACGCGGGAACGCTCATCCACGCGACGGCCCAAGCGGCCAGCGCGAGCACGCGAAGATACGAAGGCGTGATTCGTTTGACGTTCATGATGTCACCATTTCGCCGAGCAGGGCGACGGATCCCACTTCGAGCCGTCCGGCTCTTTCCTGAAGTTCAAGCTGGTGACCCATTGAGACTGCAAATACATCGGGTCATTGACCAGCGTGGTAATGACGATCCACTGAGCGCCACTCCGCTCTCTTGACAGGTCCCAGTACTCCGTCAACGTCGCGTTCGCGCTGTAGGGAACGCCGTTCTTCCGCAAGTAACCCGGACGCAGGTGCGTCGTGGCCACTTTCAGACTGCCGAACTTCGGCTGTGCCTCACGAGGCGGCCCGCCGCCGGCGGTGGTCGTGTCGACGCCGAACCCTCGTGCCGCGCGCGGCGTTTCCCACTGCGCGACCGATTCGCCCTGCCACGCCGGCGCGCCGCCGGGAGATTTCCAGTCGCCGAAGTGGAACAGGCGGGTCTGCGTGCCGGCGTCGGTGTCGACCTTCAACGTGTTGTCGTCCTGCCAGGTGATATGCAGGCGCCCGGGCACGCGCATGATCGCCGGTGCGCCATAAGACTTGCACGCCTCGCCGGCGGCTTCGTCCTTGACCGGATCCCAGGTGTCGGCGACCTTCTTCGCTTCCGCGTTGATCGGAATGCTCGTGTAATCGCCTTTGGCCGGCGTGACCATCCGCCAGCGCCAGTCTTCGGACACGATCGAGACCCAGTAGCCGGTCAGATCAATCGGCGCGGCGGGTTTCCCGGTCGGCGGCGGCGCCGGCGGACCCTGACCGCGCTGCCCCTGCGCCGCGGCGGCGTGCAGGCAGACCACGAGCGGGAGGAGGGTGACCGCGCTCGCGAACACGCCGCTGCGCTTTCGAAACACGGTCGAACACCGTTGCACTAGACATCTTCTAAAGCCCAGGTCCTTGCGAATGAAGCAAGTTTCCGCTTTAGAAGCTGTCTTAGCTGCGGCCGCCGAGCGGCCGCCTGGCAACGAAGGCTCGCCGTTCTGGCCCGTAGGCCCTTCACTCAGCGGTTTGAGGCGAAGCTTCGTTACATGACTCATGCGTTTTTCCCGCGCGGACTGCACGGCAGGCCCGAAGGCCTGCGCTACTTCTTGGCAGTCAGACCCTTGTACACCGCCTCGACAAACATGTTCGTCGTCCAAGGACCGGAATCCGATCCGTACCGCCGACGGTAGCCCTTCGTAGGGTCCGCTTTCTGAATTTGATCGAGCGTCATGCCCTTGCGGACCATGTCCTCAATCACGTCCCGGACGATCGTGATCATGTCGCGGTAGTCGACGACACTGGCCCTGTCACAGATTCGTCCGTGACCGGGGATCACCGTGGTGCCGCCCTCCTGCCAGACAAACGGAGTCGGCGCCACCGCCAAGGCGATGATGCGGTTCAAGCTGTCGATTTCGCCCTGGACGCTGCCGCCCTTCTCGAGATCGATCACCGGGAAGCGCGTGGTGTCCAGCACGTCGCCGACGACGAGCACATCGGATCGACGGAACAAGACGATGCTGTCGCCGTCGGTGTGCGCGGCTGGTTGATAGAAGACCTGCACAGCCTCGCCGTTCAGGTACATGTCCTTCTGACGTTCCCGCAATGCCGACGAGTACGTGTTCGTGGGCCAGGCTGCGGTGGGAAACGGCGCCTGCTTGCCGGTCGGCGCGCTCATCCTCGCCTGCACGTGTTCCTCTGCCAGGATCGGCGCGCGGCCGCCGGCCGACGCGATGTCGTTGAGGCCGCCGGTCGGGATCATGGATTGACCCGCCAGCGACAGCTTCTCGTTGCCGCCGACATGGTCCGGATCCGCGCTCGTGTTGATGATGTAGCGAATCGGCTTCGTGGTCAGCTTTCGAATTTCGGCCAACACTTGATCCGCCCGAGCGGCGGAGCCGGTGTCGACCACAACCACACCATCCTGGCCGATTTGCACCGCGATGTTGGCGCCCGCTCCAGCGATCAGCGAGAAGTTCGGCTGTATTTGCAGGACCTCGATGCCGCCGGCGGCCTGCGGCTGCTGACCGGAGACGCCTCGCGCGGCGCCGGCTGCCAGGCAGGCGGCGATCGCGATTACGTACACACTATTTCTCTTCATATGACCGCAGCGTGACGGCAGCGGTCGAGCAGAATATGTCCCCGAGCCTGAACGAGTCAAGCTCATTCATGTTTTTGCCGCCCAGTTTTCGTCTGGTGCCGCGTGGGATTTCTGACGGTGCCAGGCCAGACGCGCGTCCACGAGATATGTAGAACGATGCGGAGGCTGCCGAGGGCGCGCGTGTTGGGAGAGGAGAGCGTTCAGGCGGCGATCAGACCTTCGACGATGGGAGGTGGGACGAGGAAGTGGCGATAGTCGATGTTCACCGTGCCGAGCAGGGAGTGGGATTCCACCCGGAGGCATTAGGGAGCCTCTTGAAATCCGACGTCGTGAGGTACGGCCGGCTGAAGTACACGGGATCCTCGACCTTTGTCGTCACGGTCAGCCATTGATCGCCGTTGGGGACCGTGTTGAGGTCGTAATACTCGGTCACGACCGCCTTGCCACTATACGGGGCGCCGTTCTTGCGCACATAGCCCGAGCGCAGATTGGTCGTCACGACTTTCAAGTTCCCCGCTCGTGGGGCGCCTCGTCCCCCGGTCGCATCCTCCCACTGACCGATGGAATGCCCCTGCCACGCCGGTTCTCCGGGCGCCGGCGCCGCGCCGAAATGGAACAGGCGGGTCTGGGTTCCGGTATCCGTGTCGATCCGGAGCGTGTTCGCGTCCGGCCAGGTGATGTGCAGGCGTCCGGGCAGCCGCATGATGTTCGCGGCGCCGTAAGCCCGGCACTGTTCGTCGGCCGCTTCGTCCCGAGCCGGATCCCACGTGTCCCCAATGCGGCGGCCTTCGCCGTTCAGAGTCAGTGCGTCGTACACGCCTTTTTTCGGCGTCACCATCCGATACTTCCAGTCTTCGGTGATCACCGACACCCAGTACCCCGTGAGATCGATCGCCGCGGCCTCCCGCGCCGCGGACGGCGGTGCCGCACCGCGGCCTCCACGCTGGCCGTGGAGCGCAACCGGCGACACGAGCAGGAACGCCGCCGCGGCCATCACGGCAAGTAGTCTCATTTCTCCTTCGCTACTCGACCACTTCACCCGCACGTCCGCCCCAGGTGAATCCATCGGCTGGCCGTTTTAGGGTGACCATCACCGCCCTGTACTCGCCAGGCACGCGCGACGGATGCCCGACGACAATGACCTCATCTCCGACTTTGAGCGACTCTCGCTTCACACCCGCACTGTCCAGTTGTTTTGTGGCGTTCCACTCCACAGCCCACCGCTGTGGCACTCCCTTTTCGTCCGGAGCCACGATGTGAACAAAGGAATGTGGATTGCGGTACACGAGCTGCACCAATTTCCCCTCGAGCCTGACCTGTTTACCGACGTCATAGGTCGCCGCATAGGAATGGTGAGCGTACACTCCGGTGCTGGCCACGAGCGCCGCGGCAATGACGAGAAGAAGCACTCTGCGCATCACTTTTTCTCCTGAAGGCTCCCATACACTGCCTCGACAAACATATCTGTTGTCCACGAACCCGTCGTCGACCCGTAGCGCCCGTCAAAGTCCATCGTCGGCCGGGCCGCCTTCACCTGCTCGAGTGTCATGCGCTTGCCCTTAAGGTCCCGCACGCGGTCGCGAATCATCGTCACCATATTCCGGTACGAGGCGACGTCGGCCGTGTCTGACACCCGTCCGCGGCTGGGAATAATCCACGTGCCGCCTTGTGCTCGGTACTCGGCAACGGCCAGATCGAGAATGTGATTCAGACCGTCGACGACCCCCTGAATGCTGCCACCCTTCTCCACGTCGATAAGTGGATAGCTGACGGTCGAAAACACGTTCCCAGCGCTGATGACCTCGGAGTGACGGAAGAACACGAGGCTGTCGCCGTCCGTGTTTGCCGCCGACGCGTGATACACGATTACCGCTTCGCCGTTGAAATACTCGGGGAGCTTATGGAACTCGTCGAAATACGTATCCGTCGGTTGCGCCGCAACCGGGGAGGGCGCCTCCTTGCCGGCCGTGGCGCTCATCCTGTTCAGCACATTTTCGTGGGCGATCACCGACGCGGCCCGTCCCACATTTTCAACGGCCCCGCCGAATCCGCCGCCGCGGGGGAAGAAGCCCGAGGTGGCGATCTTCTCGTTGCCGCCAATGTGATCCGACGACGCGCTGGTGTTGATGATGTAGCGAACGGGCTTCGGAGGAGTCGGGGAGCTGATGACCGCATTCATGAAGGGGCTGGACCATCCCCAGGCGCCGGGGCAATTCGCGCCGAAACAGCTGTTGGCCGTGGGCGGAGTCACGGTCGCGTTGGCCAGTTGGTTAACGGCCGCCAGCACCTTGCCGGACATCTGCGCCGAACCGCTATTCACGAGCAGGACGCCATCCGCACCCACCGACACGGTGAGGTTGGTGCCGTCGGCTATCAGCATGTAGATGTTGCCTTGCACGGGGAGAACGTGGACCTCTCCGTCTTTGGGACTCTGGTCCGCGA
>JAHFUI010000128.1:0-5895 GCA_023265175.1 Acidobacteriota bacterium | reverse complement strand
CCGCCGAGGCCGCGCCACTGGTGAGGGGCTGAGTGCGGCCGGCACTGATACTCCGGTGTGCCCCAGATCGACTCCGCGGTGGTGTCCGCCCTCTGGCGGCCCGCGTCGTTGAACGGAATGCCCAGATAGTCGCCCAGTGGAGGTTGCGCGGTGGTGTCCTCCTCGTTGTTCTCCAGGCGCCATTCCCCGGAAATATCGGGCGGCATCTGTGGACGAGCCGGCTGGGCGAACGTCAGGACGGTGGCTACCAGCATCGGCGCGGCGAGGAGAAGCAGACGCGCGGCAATCCTGACGCCACCGCGTTTTGCGCCACGGCGAGCCTCGCCGTAGCGAAGCGAAGACGGCGTTCTATTGGCCTTCTCCATATGCCCGCATGTCCCCGGAATTGTTTGCGAAACGCGGCGATTCTAGCCCCGCATCAGGACGTTGTCAAAGCGCGCTTGCGAGAGCTTGCGAGAGCGCAATCTTCCGTTGACTTTGAATCTGGCGCGTTCCTAGAATCCACCGAGCGTCGTGCATCGTACAAGTTGACTTCTGATCAGCCAAGGAGGAGAGCCCATGCGCCCAGTGCCGTCGCGGCTCCTCGTCGCCGTTGTCTGGCTCGCGATTCTGCCGGCGTCGGTGCACGCACAGGCATCGATTACCGGCGTGGTCAAGGACACATCCGGCGCCGTCCTGCCGGGCGTGACGGTGGAAGCGGCCAGTCCCGTACTGATTGAGAAACTCCGCTCGGCCGTGACCGATGGCTCCGGCCAGTATCGGATCGTCGATCTGAGAGCGGGCACCTACACGGTCACCTTCACGCTCACCGGATTCAGCACGCTCAAACGCGAGGACATCGAGCTGACAGGCGCTTTCACCGCCACCGTCAACGCCGATCTGAAGGTGGGCACGGTGACGGAGACGATCACCGTCAGCGGTGAGACGCCGATCGTCGACGTCCAAAGCGCGAGGCGGCAGGCGACCGTGAGCGGCGACGTCATCGCGACCATTCCTTCGTCGCGCGCCTACGCCGCCATCTTTAGCCTCATGCCGGCCGTGACGATGGGCGCCGGCGCCGCCCTGGATGTTCAGGTCATGCCGGGGCTCGCGGTGTTTGGCGGGTCGGGCGGGCGCGGCAGCGAGGGCCGCGTGCAGCTCGATGGACTCAATACAGGGGCCCCCCTTAACGGCGGCGGCACGTCGGGCTACGTGCCGGATCTCGGGACCGCGCAAGAAGTGTCATTTACCACCTCCGGAGGACTTGGCGAAGCGGAAGTTGGCGGACCGGTGATGAACATCGTCCCGAAGACCGGCGGCAACACCATCAAGGGGAATGTCTACCTCGCCGGCGTGAGCGCCGGCATGGTGGGCAGCAACTACACGCAGGAACTGAAGGACCGCGGGCTGCGCACGCCGGGCGATCTCCTGAAGCTCTGGGATTTCTCGGGAAGCGTTGGAGGTCCCATCAAGAAGGACCGCGTGTGGTACTTCCTGAATGTGCGGGAAGAAGGCAGTTATCGTTCGGTTCCAGGCATGTATGCGAATGTCAACGCCGGCATCGTCGGTAAGTACAGCTACGTCGCAGATGTGAGCCGGCCGGCCGCGACGGCGGGGAGCTGGAGGATCGCCAACCTGCGCTTGACCATCCAGCCCTCGACTCGGAACAAGTTCAATCTGTTCTGGGACGAGCAGCATCCGTGTCAAGGCGCCACGTGGTCGGAAACCGATGAAGGCTGCCGCCAGCAAGCGCCTGGGCGGATCATTTCCGGCGCTCCAGGGCAAGCGGGAATTTTTGGTACCGCGACCGCCACCTCGGCGCCCGAGATCGGCAACTACGCTGGAAGAGGGCCTACCTCGCACGTCTTCCAACGTGTCCAACAGGCGACCTGGAGCTCACCGGTCACCAATAAGCTCCTCTTGGAGGGCGCGGCCGGGACCTCCTTCAGCCGGTACGGCGGGCAGGAGGTTCCGGGAAACCAGACGCGTGACATTCCTCGAATGGTGGAACAGTGCACCGCGGGATGTGCCAACAACGGGAACATCCAGGGTTTGACGTACGGATCCCAGAACTTTGCGAACAATCAGGGGCTTCAGTCGACCTGGCGCGCCTCGGCGTCGTACGTCACCGGCGCGCAGAGCATGAAGTTCGGCTACATGGGCGCGTTCCACGTATCAAACCAGAATTACTTCAGCAACAACACGCACCTCATCTACCGCCTCAACAACGGCGTGCCGAACCAACTCACGTTGGACCTCAACCCGTACAGCTTGCAACAGCGGACCCGGTACGAAGCGGCGTACGCGCAGGAACAGTGGACCGTCGGCCGGCTGACGATGCAGGGAGCCCTTCGCTATGAGCACGCGTGGAGTTACTTCCCGGAACAGCAAGTCGGTCCGGTGAAGTTTCTGCCGACCCCCGTCGTGTTTCCAGAGCAGCCTGGCGTGAAGGGCTACGACGACATCACCCCGCGCGTGGGCGCGGCCTACGATCTGTTCGGGAACGGGAAAACGTCTCTCAAGGTGAACGCGGGCAAGTATCTCGAGGCGGCGACCAATCACAATACCTATTCGGCGTCCAATCCAACCGCACGCCTGGTCGGCAGCTCGTCCGCTCTGACGGCGCCGCCTCCTGTGACGCGGACGTGG
Organism: Acidobacteriota bacterium; assembly: GCA_023265175.1. Taxonomy (GTDB): domain Bacteria; phylum Acidobacteriota; class Vicinamibacteria; order Vicinamibacterales; family CAVVIG01; genus JAHFUI01. The sequence goes on along the minus strand of JAHFUI010000128.1, from coordinate 3,267 downwards.
ACTGACGCCAACGGCAACTTCCTGCCGGATTGCGATCTGCTGAATCCGCTGGCGCAGGATCTGCGCACCGGCGGCGGCGATTTCTGCGGCGCGCTCAGCAATCAGAACTTCGGCAAGCCGGTCTTTACGAACACGTACGATCCGGCCATTCTCCAGGGATGGGGCGTCCGTCCCAGCGACTGGCAGATCGGTGTGTCTGTACAACAGGAGCTGCTCCCACGCGTTTCGGTGGAGGTGGGCTATTTCCGGCGCTGGCTCAGGCACTTCAGCGGCACGAACAACACGGTCAACGACAACCTTCTGACCACCGCGGCGAGCTACGACAGCTTCAGCATTACCGTGCCGTCGGACCCGCGGCTTCCCGGCGGGGGCGGTAATGTGATCTCGGGGCTTTATGACATCACGCCGACTTTGTTCAACCAAATCAACAACCTGACGACGTGGGGAAGCAACTTCGGCGAGGAATATTCGCGCTATAACGGACTGCTCATCAACCTCAGCGCTCGAACGCGCAACGGTATTACATTCCAAGGCGGTGTCAACACCGGAAAGACGGTGACCGACACCTGCGACATCCGGGCTCACCTGCCCGAACTTACGCTGACCAACCCGTTCTGTCACGTCGACTCTGGGTTTGTCACGCGGATTACCGGCCTCGGCTCCTATACGGTTCCGAAGGTCGACGTTCTCATCAGCGGCACGCTTCGGAGCGACCAGGGCGCGATACTCGCCGCGAACTACGCGGTGACGAGCGCCGTCGTCGCGCAGTCGCTCGGTCGGCCCCTCGCCGGCAACGCGCCCAATGTGACCGTGAACTTGATTGCGCCCGGCACGCTGTATGGGGATCGCGTGAACGAGCTCGACGTTCGGATCGCGAAGATTCTGCGGTTCGGCCGGACGCGGACGAACGTCGGGCTCGACATCTACAACGTCCTGAACGCGAACCCGGTCCTGACCTACAACGCGGCGTTCATCCCGAACGGAAGCTGGTTGGTCCCGACGACGGTGCTGCAAGCGCGCTTCGTCAAGTTCAGCGCGTCGATCGACTTTTGACCCGCGGCTCGTTCTTTCGATGAGCTTCGACGCAAACTGGCTGTTTCTCTCGCTGATTCCGGGCGCCATCGGATCGGTCCTCCTGATCTACGGCAAGAAGCTGGGACGATTTCCCCAGCTGTTCGCCGGCTTGGCGCTGCTCATCTACCCGTACTTCGCCACCACCATCGCATCTCTCATCCTCGTCGGCGTCGCGATCATCCTCGCGCTGTGGTGTGCCGTGCGACTGGGATGGTAAACGCCTGAGCTCGTGCGAATGGCTCCAGGCAGCCGTCGAGCGCACGTTCTCCGGTGAGTCGCTCGACTGGCGCAAACGGGCTCTGGGATCGGCGATTCCGCTCAAAGAGAGCGAAAATTGACTGTCGCTGGCATACACTTCGTTTCCAGGAGGCATGAGATGAGACGTGTCGTGATTCTCTTCGTACTGCTGGCGGTCGGCTCACTGTCACTCGCCGTCAGGGCCTACCAGCAGCCGCCGGCCGCCGCCGCCGGCCAGCAGGCGCCAAAGGTGGTCGAGGTCGACAAGCTCAAAGACAACCTGTTCGTGCTCAGGGGAAACGGCGGCGGCGGTAATACCGCCGTATTCGTCGGCACGAATGGCGTCGTGGTCGTGGACACGAAGAATCCCGGATGGGGCCAGCCGATTCTCGACAAGATCAAGAGTCTGACGAGCAAACCGGTGACGATGATCATCAATACGCACACGCACGGCGATCACGTGAGCGGGAACGTCGAGTTCCCGGCCACCGTCGACGTCGTCACGCACGAGAACACGAAAACGAACATGGAGACGATGGCGCCGGCCACTGGCGTGACCCCGCAGGGACCTCCGACCAACATCTTCAAGGTCAACAACGGCAAAGGGATGCCCACGCGGACCTTCAAGGACAAGATGTCGCTCGGCAGCGGAAACGACCGTATCGATCTGTACTACTTCGGGCGCGGCCACACGAACGGCGACGCGTGGGTCGTGTTCCCCGCGCTGCGAGTCATGCACGCCGGCGATATTTTCTCAGGCAAGAACCTTCCGCTTCTGGACGCGAACAACCAGGGCAGCGGCGTCTTGATTGGGGATACGCTCGCCAAGGCCGCCAAGACCGTCAAAAACGTCGACACGATCATCACCGGCCACAGCACGCAGATGACCATGAACGACCTGCGGGAGTACGCGGCGTTCAACCGCGAATTCCTGGCGGCTGTTCGTGACGCGAAAAAGGCGGGCAAGTCGGTGGATGAGGTGGCGAACACCTGGACCATGCCGGCGAAATACACCGGATATGCCGCGGCACAACCGGCGCGGTTGAAGGCCAACGTGCAGGTGATCTTCGACGAGCTGAAATAGAGAATGGAGGCGCCCCCCCCCGACGACCGAAGGTGAGTTGACTATGTGCTCATCGGAGCCACGGCACTCGAAGAGCATCTGACGGTCGTGACGCGGAACGTTCGACACTTTCGCAGAATTCCAGGACTCGCCGTCGAGACGTGGTGGCCGTGAGCGCGTGGTCACGATCATCATGATTCGCGAAGGACTCATCGGAGGGCCTCGCCGAACGAACGCTTAGGGAGAAAGTATTCGCGACCGCCCCCCGGCGCCGCGTATACTGAGAGTATCCGCAACGAAAAGGAGTCACGTGTCGATACGACCCGTCAGGCGAGTCATGCAATCAAAGCCCACGCTCGAAGGCGCGGGCGTGCACCTGCGGCGCGGATTCGGCGGGCATTCGCCTGATCTGGATCCGTTCCTGCTGTTCGACGACTTTCGCAACGACAACCCCGATGAATATCTCGCCGGCTTCCCGTGGCATCCCCATCGCGGCATCGAGACGATCACGTATGTCCTCGCGGGCACGGTGGATCACGGCGACAGCCTCGGGAATCGCGGTACGCTCAGGGGCGGCGACGTGCAGTGGATGACCGCCGGCAGCGGAATCATCCATCAGGAAATGCCCAAGGGCGACGAATGGGGAAGAGTGCACGGCTTCCAGCTCTGGACGAATCTTCCGTCATCGCTCAAGATGACCGCGCCCCACTATCAGGGCATTTCGGGCGCGGATATTCCGGAAGTCACCGACGATGACGGCACGAAGGTCCGGATCGTGTGCGGCAGCTTCTGGGGCGCGACCGGTCCGGTTGTTGGCATCGCGGCGGAGCCGCGCTATCTGGATGTGTCCGTGCCGCCGGGCCGGCGCAAGACCCTGCCCGTCGAGCACGCGC
>JAHFUI010000127.1 GCA_023265175.1 Acidobacteriota bacterium | reverse complement strand
GTCGTTAAGCTCCGGCTCCGGCCGGGAGATCGAAGTCCGCACCCATTTACAAGGGCTCTGCCCTTGAAATCCGAGCACCGCACTCTCAGGTATCAATCAGACTGCCTGCGGGATTTCAAGGGCAGAGCCCTTGGGTAGATTTAGTAGTCCTGGCGCCGCTCAGCTCTCCACGGACGAATTGCTCAAGACGAATGTTTGATACGGGAGCCACTTCAGATAGTGCGCGGCGGTCAAGAACGTGGCCGCGAAGGTGACGAGCGTGGCCAGGAAATATCCATAGCCGTAGTACGGGAAGCCTGCCTTCAGCGTCATGAACGTGAACACGCCGTTAGTCACCAGGAACAGGATCTGCAGTCTGAGCGTCGCCATCCGGAGATCGAAATACGAGAGCACGATCGACAGTCCCAGAAACAACACGTGAAAGAACGCGCCCAGCACGCCGATCCGGAACATGCCGATCTGCGCATAGTTGACGTTGAAGGTCGAGAAGATCTTCGGCGCCACCAGAATCGTGACCAGGCAGATGCTCCCCTGCAGCACGATGAACGTGCGGCCGCCTCGGAGGGTTGATTGTACGATCTCGTCATGCGCGCGGTCGATGTGCCCGAAGCTCGAGTGATTCTGAATGCTCCTGAAGTACGACAGGTAGTGCTCGTAGAACTCCGTCTCCACGCTCATCACAAACGCGGCGATGGAAGGCACGATGGTCAGGTAAGCCAGGAACATCGCGCTGTCGTAGTTCTGATAGGCGATCAGCCCGCTCCGCAGCGTCTCGTGCTCGGGTGCCGTCCACATGATCCACTTGTCGATCCAGATGCCAATATTGTAGAAGAGCCCGCTGAGCGCCAGCGCCCAGTACTTCCGGAAATAGTGTCCGTACCTGAACGGATTGACGACTGGGTACGGGTACTCCACGAGGACGCGCGCAATCAACGCAAAGAGAATCACGGCCTGCCCGATTGTGAAGCCGGCCATCATCACGGTCGTCGATGACGTTGACGCCAGCAGCGCCGCGCCGCCCAGCGACAGGACCATTCCCGCCGCGAACGCGCGGGTGATGGCGCTGTAGTCCTTCAAGGCACTGAGGAACGCGCCGATCAGCCAGATGGCGGCAATGATCAGGTAGTTGATGACGGACAGGATGGCCAGCGTACGATCGAGCTCGAGGTAGACGAGATAGAACGGGATGACGATGGCGGCGTTGATCGCCAGGATCATGAGCACGCAGCCCATCATCATCGACGGGGCCTCGTCGACGCGCTTCACGTAGATCGCATCAGCCAGGTACCGAGTCGCGACCATCACGACCGGGCCGGCCATCACGAGCGAGAAGCCGAAGTTGTAGATGATGATGAGCCGGAACTCGGCCAGCTCATCCGCCGGTACTTGCTGCCCGCCGAGGAACACGACGCCGGTCAGCGTGAGAATGGTCAACAGCCAGGGCCCGGTCGCCGTGAGCGCTGAATGCGTGTACCCCTGCAGGACGCCCAGGAGGTCGTCACGACGGAGCAGCTTGCGGATCTCGAATCCGATGCCAGCCATGACTACGCGGCCTCGGCGGGCGCGAGGTGACGCTCGTACAACTCGTGATAGGTCCGGTCGACCCCGATCTTGTTGTACGACACGCGGACGCGGTTTTTGATCGCGCTGCCGCAACGCGCGTACCAGTCCGGATCGGTCAACAGACGCACGAGCGCGTGCGCGGTCGCCGTCGGGTTGCAGAGCGGCGTCACGTCGCCCGCGGGTCCGAGCGGCGGGTTCTCGGCGCTGGGCCCCAAGATCAGATCGCGGCACGAGCCGACATCGGTCGTCACCGACGGAATGCCGAGCGCGCCCGCTTCGAGCACGACCAGGGGCTGCGCCTCGCTGATGCTCGTCAGGACCAGGACGTCGATGCGCCCCAGGTACTCGTCCAGCTTCACGCGTCCGGTGAACGTGACGGTATCCTCGAGGCGCATGTGGCGCACCAGGTCCATGCACTCGTCGTGGTAGGCCCGATCCTCGTCGGTCGGTCCGAGCACGAGCGCCTGCAGGTCCGGCACGCTGCACCGCACGATCGCGCAGGCTCTGATGAACGTCTTGACGTCTTTGATGGGCACGACACGGCCAATGAGCGCGATCGTGGGTCGCGCGCTCCTCACGCGGGGAACCACGGAGTAGCGCTCGTAGTCCACGCCGTTCGGAATGATGCGCAGCTTGGCCTTGTCCGCGCCGTCCTGAAGCTGGAACTGCTGGTTGCCTTCGTAGAGGGTGATGATTTCGGTCGCGGCCTCATAGCAGGCCCGCGAATATCCGACGAACGTGTCGACCCATACGTCCGTCAGCGCCCGATGCCCGCTGTCGATCCGCAAGCCATCGTCCATCCCGTCGTGCAGCCAGTCCGCCATGGCCATCTCGATGCGCCGCTCGTTGGTGTAAATGCCGTGCTCGGTGATGAGCGCCGGCCGGCCGGTCTCGAGCCGCGCGCGCGCGAGCAGGAGTCCGGCGTAGCCCGTGCACACGGCGTGGTACACCGACGCGTCCGGCAAGTCGGCGAGCAGCACCGAGTACAGGCCCCCGACAAGCGACCGCCAGCTCCAGAAGAAGTCGAGGAAGGAGCTGCGCGGCACCGCCGAGGCGTACATCCGAAGGAGCATCTGCCAGGCTTGCCGCGAATTGAGGAGGAGCTGGCTGCCCGCCGATTGGCGGACGGGTTTCAGGACCTCGATGATGCCCCGCAGGTCGTCCAGACCTCCTCCGGTTTGGAGGCCGAGCAAGGGACCTTCGAGCGCCGAGAAGAACTCGCGCGAGCGTGGGATCGAGGAACGACCGGCCGGCAACTCCTGGATGCACACGCTGGAGGTGGCGACGACGTTCGAGGGCACCTGATACCGAAGCGTCAGGTTGGCGTTCTTCGGCAACAGCGTGACGAGATGAAACGTCAGATCTTTCTGGGCGAGCAGCAGGTCGTGCGTCCAGCTCGAGACACCACCCGTCACGTAGGGATATGTCCCTTCGAGAATGAGGCACACATCGGCTCTTCTGGCCATCATGCGGCTCCCGCCCACAGCTTCATCGTTTCGCGTGCCTCGATCGACACATCATCGCGGTCACACACGGCACGGCTCGACGCCGCGACGCGCCGCAGGTCGCCCAGCCGGTTGAGGTGAAAGAGAACGTCCATGTACATCAGCAGCAACTGAGGCGAGCTATGACCGCCGTCGAGACTCGCCTCGAGCCATCGAGCGGCACCCTCGCAGTCGTCGCCGCCGAGGAGCAGCCGGCCCACCGACACCCTCGCGTCACAATCGTCGGGCCGCAGGGTGAGGTAGTCGCGGTACGCCGCCAGCGCCTGTTGCCGGCTGTCCCGCTCACGTTGCGCATCGAGCAGTCCGGCGCTGACGTACTCGTCGTGGAGCCGCGCGAGCGCCAGCAGCGGCGCCGCACCGGCCGGGTGCGCCTGCACCGCGGCGACCGCGTCCACGGTCCGCGGCAGGAACTCGTCCTCGATCTTCGCGATCGCCGACGCCGCCTGCACGCGGATCCCGTTGTTGACGTCGCCGATCGCCATCCGCAGCACCGGAGCAAACGCCGGACGGAAATGTTTGGCGATGAGCGTGATCAGCTCCTGCTTCTGCGGCAGCGAGCCAAAGCACAGGATGTCCGAGAACGGGGTCACGCCGGCACGGCCGGCGTCGGGCTCGCTGGACAGCAGGACGCGCTGCCAGAGATCGATCGACGCATCGGTCGCCTGATCCGGAAACAGCGAGGCATACCATTCTTCAAAGCAGGGCGTGGATCGCGCATACCGCTTGACCAGGACGATCGTCAGCAGGACGCCGCCGGCGCCGAAGGGTCCGAGAAACGCTGTCGTCATGGTCAGGAGCAGCGGCAGCCGGAGATCGGCCCGGCACGTCCGCGAGCGGCAGGTCCACGCAACGAGCGCCGCAGCCAGCAACAGGTGCACCGCCGCCGCGAGCAGCCAGGGCCATGCGGACGCCGCCGCGGCCGCAAGGACGGCGACATCGATCGCGAATGCCGCGATGGCGGTGATCACCACGATGGCCGATGCGTCAAGCGGCTGCATGACAGGCGGAAACCGCCGGCTGGGTGGCCTCGACGGTCTGAACGGTGTAGGACAGACGGGCGCCGGCAACGACCTGGCCGAGCTCGGCCACGAGCCGGTCGCCAATGCCATCGGCCTCCATCCGCGTCGCGTTCGGCATCACGATGCAACAGAGATGACCCGAGCGCCGCCCATCAAACGCCAGGTCGGTCTTGCGCATCACGCGTGTGACCGCGCCGGCTGCGATTCGGGGAAGCCGGGCCACCAGGTCGGTGGCCAGCGCATCCTCGTTGTCCACACGCAGCATCAGCGTCGACACACTGAACCCGACGCGGTGCGCGAGCTCGCACAAGTAGGTGTTCTGACGCTCGAACAGCGCGGAGGACAGCAGCCCTGTCGCCGGGTCCACGAACGCATCGGCCTCGGCCGTCTGGAAGCGGCGCGCGTTGACGTACGCGTCGGCGATCCAGTCGCACAGCACGCCGAAGGTCTGCACGTTGCTGAAATGCAGCTCGAAGAATCCGATGCGCTCGATCTTCAGCATGCCGATGACCTGACCTGTTTCGCGATCCATCAGCGGACCCGCCAGGATGCCTTCGTTGTCGAGAATCCGCTCGTCCTCCTCGTTGGCGCCGCACACCACGCGCTGCCGTGCAATCACTTCGTGGAACAGGCGCGAATCCGGGCGGAAGACGCGTCGCAGCGCATCAGCCGACGTCCACCCCTCTCCGGTGCAGACCTCGAGTACGTCGTCGCGCAAGAGATAGAGGGAGAATTTCTCCGGATTCATGATGATGCGCACGACGTCCATGACGTTGAGCAGCACCTCGCTCGGATCCATCTTCTCGAGGCTGCGTGCGGCCTGGTACATGGTGATGGCGCTGCGTAGCTGCCCCGCGATCCGCGATTCGAGGTTGTCCTTGACCACGGTGACCCGTTTGTACGCGGCGCTGACGTCCTGCTCGCGCTTCACGGCGTCAGCGAGGTCGTCCTGCAGCGCGGTCCGTTCCCGAGCGTGCCGCGTCCGCAACTCGCCGAGCGCGACCGATGCCAGGAACCACAGCACCGGCTCGCGAACGAGCATCAACAGGTAGTCGTAGTGATCCTGGGATATCGCCTGCTCCGGGATATTGCCGGCCAGGAGCGCCACGCTCGCCGCGGCGGCCGCCAGCAGTCCCTCCGTCGTCCCGTATTGAGTCGCGATCAGCAACACAAGGGGCCAGAACGGATGCGGCGACACGGCTCGATAACGGGTGCCGTCGAACACACACGTGTCGAGCACGAGCGCCGCCACCAGATACACCGCTACCTCGATGACGGCAGACCGGCGCACACCCAGGATGGTCGCCCTGGCCTGCGTCTCCTCGGTCACCAGCGCCTCCGCCATCAGTCAAAGCGCCATCGGAGGGACGCGCCCATGCGAGTGACGACCTGGCCCGTGGCAAACGAGTTGAGCCGGCGATCGTACGAGAGCTCGAATGCGACGCGGCCCGGTCCACCCATGCCGATCCGCGCCGCCGTGAACGGACCGCGGCCTCCCAGCCGGTCCCACACGTACCCGGAGGACGCATCGGCCGAGAAGCGGCGCCCGACGCGAATCTGCGCGAGGGCGCTTCCCGCGTGGACCTCGCGGCCGACAAGCGGGATCGTGCCAAGCGTCACGAAGCGGAACGATTCAACATCGGCGCCGTATTCGACACCCAGGCTCGGGTTGGTGCGTCGCAGTGTGACGTTCAACCCTGCGTCGAACGCCATCGAGCGCGCGAGATCGCCGGTGCTTTCGAGCCCGTACCGATTGAACGCCGCCGTCACCCGGCCGGACACGCGCGATCCGAACCGCTGTTCACGATGCAGCGCCGCGTGGTCCCTGGTGCCGTTCCCCAACAGGCCCTCGACGAGCTCCCAGAACGGCCGGCGATACTCAACGAGAGCCTGCGTCGTTCCGGTGGCGTCGGCGCGGCCGACCTGCACGCCGCCGCCGATGCTCGAACGGGTGCCGAACGCGGAGACGCGCAGCTCGGTGCCGGAATCGAAGTCCTGCTGCACGTACAGCTCGGCGCGCTGCCGGTCGTAGACGCGGTTCGCGAGCGTCGTCTGGTTCTCCTCGACCATGCCGCCGACGCGGAGGTAGCCCGCAACGAACCCGTGTGTGCTGACGCGCGCGACACGCTCGGTCTGTGCACCCTGAACAGTCTTGACGTCGACCTCGAGCCGGGTGCGCGCGCTCTGATCGGCGCGGACCTGGGCGCGAAGCGCGGCCACGTCGGCATCTCCCGGATGGCGCTCGACGGCCTGCGCCAGCACCCGATCCGCGCGCGTCCAATGCCCTTCGCTCGCGAGGAGCTGCGCGCGAAGCAGATCCAGCCGGAGCTCCGCCTGCGTGTCCTCGAGCGTCGGCGCCGCCTCGACGGTCGCCGCGTTCATCTCGATGACGATGACCAGCCCGGTTCCGCGAACCGAGAAGCTGGCGTCGCGCGACGCGCGGATCAGCACGGTGTCGTATCCGGTCGTCGCCGCTTCAACCCACGCAGGAAGTGCTTTCTCAAGTGCCAGAGGCTCGATGACGGCCAGCGGGCGATCGAACTGCACGAGCAGCTCGCGACCGTCGATCGACGATGAGTACGTGACCGGCGAGGACCACTCCAACGTGACGATCGCCGACGCGGCGGTCTGCTGCGTGCGGACGGCAACGGCCGCCGGATCGGTCACGAAAAGCACCCCCGCCAGAAGGCTAGCGAAGCGCGAGAATGCGTCGACCATCATCATTTCGTCCAGATTGCAGCAGCACGGCGGCATAGTCGGCCCGCAAGTTCTTGTTGTCGGGTTGTTCCCGGATGAGGATCTCGAACGCCGCAATTGATGCATCGATCCGACCAAGGCGCTGGAGCGTCAGCGCCCTCGTGATGCGGAGCGTGGCCGGAATGGGAGCCGCGCGGTCGATTTCAGCCAGCACGCGGACGTAGTGCGGCCTGGCTTTCGCGCCCTGACCGGCATTCTCGAGGATCTCCGCGAGCAGAAACTGACTCTCTGCATCGGCGTCAGCCACACGAAGCGCGCGATCGAGGTGCTCTCGCGCGGCCGTGTAGTTCGACTCGGCGTAGTCGAGCGCCCCGAGCCGGCGGTGGGCTTCCGCGTCTTCGGGCGCGACAGTGAGCAGCTTGGTGAACGCGGAGCGCGCGGTCGATGTTCGGCTCAACTCGAGCGCCAGTCGGCCCAGGCGTCGGAACTCGGACGCCGTGGCCGCTGTCTGCAGCCGCTTGTCGATGGCGACCGACAATTCCACGCCGTCGCGGGCGGCAACGACGGCCTGAAGGTAGGCATCGGTGACCGGCTGGCCGCGGCCGGCGGCGACTGCGCGTTTCGCCGCTCCCGCGTTGAGGAGGTGCTGCATCCATAGCGCCTTCTGCGGTTCCGCCGCGGCTCGCGCGCGCGATTCCAGCCAGTCGAGCGCGGCCGGACGCGGGCGCGGCCCCCACATGAACAGCAGTTGCGCCACGTCGGGACTGTCGGGGGGCGCGTCCTGCGCGAGGGCCCGGAAGATGTCTTCGGCCAGCCCCTTCTGGCCGGCTTCGAGACTTCGAAAGGCGATCCCACGCTTATCGGCGACGCTGACGTCGGCTCGTGCCGCGCGTGTACGCCAGAACGCGAGGAGATCCGCACGCCGCCCGAGCGTGCCCAGCGACTCCTCGTACGCGACGGCCCACTCTCCACCGACGAGATCGGCGAAGCGACGCAGGTCCGCCAACGCCACGGCGTTGCCCCCGTGCTCGCGCAGGAGCTGCAGGCGGACCCCCCGTTCTGCCAACGGGAGATCGAGCCGGGCGACTTCGGCCTTCAGGAACGGCACGAGGTCCTTCGTGCGTCCCGATTTCGTGGCGGCGTCAACGCACGCGAACAACCACGAGTCGCCGTGCGCGCGAGCCAGGTCATACAGTGCGGGCAGCGCCTCTTCGTACGCGCCAAGATCCATGAGCGCGTACACCAGTTCCTGGCGTTTGGCGTCTGACAACCCGGGCGCGGCGAGGTTGCGAGACCAAAACACCTTGAGCTCGTTGCGGACAGGCGCGCCCTGCTTGACCGCCTGAGTCAGCGCATCGACGTACAGCGATTCCACGTCAGCGCGCCCGGTGTTCAGGTCGCGCAAATGGGGCAGCGCGTCGACCGCCCTGCCGGCGGCGACGAAGGCGCTTGCGAGGCGCAACCGATCGGCCGCGCCCCGGCGACGCCGGTACAACCGCTCCGCGGTGATCGAGGCCAGCGTGTGCTTGCCAGTGTCCTGCGCAATGAAATACAGGTTCTCGAGGACATCGTCACGGAGCGCGCCATCGGCGATGCCTTTGAGCCAATCGGTGACCTTCGCTTCCGAGCCCGCCTTCGACTCAATCGCCGCCCAACTCGCGTCGATGACAGGTGAAGGCCGGATCGCGCGGATTGCCGCGAACCACGTCAGCCCGGCGGCCGCGTCATCGGCCTCCAAGTACAGATTCGCGAGCGCGACCAGGATCGATTCAGGTGTCTCGGCCTGCTTCGCGATGGGCGCGATCCGCCGGGCGGCGGTGGCTCGATCGCCGAGGGCGATCGCCACGCGAGCGCCCAGCAGCGGCTCGGCGTCCAGATGGCCATCGCCGAGGCTGCGCGCCAGGTACTCGACAACGTCGCGACGTCCTGCGGACGCCGCGGCGTCCGCGAGATTCGAGAGCAGCCACGACGGCAACCCCGTGATGTCGCGGTGCGCCGCCACCTCGAGCGCCATGGAGACGTTGTCGCTGGTCAGCAGCAGGTCGAGGTACTGTTCCAGCACACCGTCTGGCAGGCGATTGGCGGCCTGGATCCGGTCCAGCCGTTCCAGGGCGTGCTGCGGCTTTCCATTCACGACCTCCAGTTGTGTCAACTCGGTCAGCAGCGCCACATTGGCGTCGGCGCCGGCCTCGTACGGAGTGAGGAGCGCCAGCGCTTTGGCGGCCTGTCCCTTGGCGCTCAAGAGCGAGGCGAAACCCAACGCGACGCTCCCATCCGGCTGCCGCGCGAGCCAGGCTCGTGCCTGCCGATCGGCCTCGTCGCTCCGGCCGGTGTCGAGGAGCACGCTCATGAGGAAATGGACCGTGTCGAGCGGGGTGGACCCGGCTTGGACGGCGACCACCTTCTCGAGGGTGACCGCGGCATCGGCCAGCGACCCGTGGGCGGCCTGCAGGCTGGCCAGGTCGAGCAGATCCTGCGGCTCACCTGGATACAGCCGGGTGAGCGTCTGCAGCGTCCGAATCTGTTCGGTCAGATCACCTCTGAAGTTGTAGATGTCCGATAGTTCGCGAAGGATGGCCTTCGAAGGATCCGCGGACACGATATGTTCCAGCGTCCGAATGTAGTCATCGGTGCGCTGCGACTGCTGGTAGTACCGGGCAAGTTGACGCCGGGCGTCAAGGTTCGAGGGGTTCTCGCGAACGAAGCGCTCCATCAACGCCACGGCCGATTCAACCTTGCCGAACTGCAGATAGAGCTGGCAGAGCGGGATGACGACCGACACCGAGAGGTCGCCCTCGGCGAGCCGCTGTTCGTAGCGCTGGAGCGCCCTGTCGAATTCCTTGTCGCGCAGGTCGATCAGCGCCAGCTCGGACGCGCGGGGCACGAGCGCGAGGCCGCCGGCCAGTCCCATCACCAACAGGCCGACAAAGACGACGCAATGCCGCAGCTTCATGCGCCATCCTCGAGCATGACGCTCACCTGCACCGGATCGCGGCCGCCCTCGGCGACCTTCAACCTCAGCGTGCCTTCCTGGTCGGCGCGCGCATGCTGCACGATCGTGTCGCCGTGCGAGGTGACCCGAACGGCGAAGCGCGCGTTCGGCGCCACCTTCCAGACCGATTCGCCCGGACCGAACCCGTGCGTGCTGAAGAGGAACCCGTCTGTGCGGGTCTGCAGGTGCGAGATCTGCCATCGCGAATGACTGAGATACGGGCCACGCGCCGGCGTGTCGCCGAGCGCGACGATCGGATGCGGATCGGCGGCATCGAGTGCGACGTACAAACTGCCTTGATACGCGCGCTGACCGACGACGCCCGTCGATTTCGAGAAGTCGACGGAGAGGTGGGCGCTGCGATCGAAGCGAAGCGTTTGCAGAGCGTCGCGGTTCTCGACGCGCCATTGCCGATCGCCGATCTTGACGATCCGCACGCTGAAGAATCCGTCGACGATCGCGGCGTACGTGGACGCGGCGACGGGAGCCAGTTCCTGGCCGCGCGCGTAGCGATAGTTCTCGACCACGGCGAGCAGGCTGGGCAGCTTCTCGCCGGAGTACATGTGGAAGTACACGTTCTCGGGCTTCACCCGCATCGGGCTTTCGGTGTTCTTCAGCGTCTCCGCGAGGTACTTGAACGCGTAGAAGCGGTCGGTCCACAGCTGGGTGTACATGTTCTCGTTGCTGTTCGAGGCGTAGATCTGGCGCTCGTCGCCCACTTGCTTACCCAGGGGCGACACCCACGCGTACGAATTGAATTCCGGATCGAAACGGGTGTCTCCGCCGTTCAGGTTCCTGAGGCCGGCCGCTCTCGTCGCCGCAATAGTTGCGGCGGATGGCGACGTGTCCCCCGACCACTGCAGGATCGTCACGTGCTTCCCCGGCGGGAGCAGTGTGTTGATGAAGCTCGTCGACCCTCGGACTTCAAGGTCCAGACTGAAGGGCCGCACGTCGTAGGTGCGCGAGTCGGCTCGCTTCTCATGACCCGCGAGGACGACATCGGTGGGCCGGTCCACGCGCACGTCGCCCGCCGCTTGAAGCGGCGAGCCGTAGAGACTCCGGGCCCACGCAAGCGCGCGAGCCACGATTCCCAGATTCGACGCGGCGCCCGGTGCGGCCTCGGCGGCCTTCCAGTCGATCGGATGGCTGTAGGTGTGGGTGCCCGCTTCGACGTTCGGCAACGCGAACATCGCCCTAGCCACGCGAAGGCTCTCCCGCGTACCGTGCCAGGCACGATCCAGATCGCCCGCGATCGGCGCGATCGTCACTGGGAAGTCCGGAAACGCTTTGACGACTTCTTCCAGAATCACTTCCGAGGCCAGCGCCTTCCGCGCACGGTAGCGGGGGATCTCCGTCAGATTCCTCCACCCGTCGCCGTCGACGTGGCTGTAGAAGATGCGGCGCCCGGAGATCGTGGACGCATCCGGCTTGGGCAGGTCGTCGGTGCCGTAGGCTTCCCGAAAGAACTCAAAGGGGTTGACGTACCACTGGCGGTGTGGCGCATCGTCAGTCCGCGAGAAGTGCAGATAGCCGGGTGCGACGTAGCCGCCGTGAGGACCGATGGCGAGCAGCTCCGAGTCAGTCGCCGGATCGCTGCCCCGCCGAATCACCAGGTACGACTTCACCAGCCGATCGACCTTCGTCATCCTGGGAAAGGCCGGGAGCACGCCTGAGAACGGGCGCTCGAACCCGACCATTACGGGGTCGCGGTGGACGATCTTCAGGTCGTACGTGATCGTTTTCCACTCGCCGTCGCTTCGCAGACCGAGCCGGGACCAAAATTCGGTGATGGCGGCTGCCGGCGTTCGGCGCTTCTTGAGATCGAACGTCGCACTGACGTCGCCAATGACGACGACCTTCTTGCCCGCATCGAGCACGGCGTCCGCCCAGGCCAGAAAGCCGGCCGGGTTCAACATCGAATCATCCCGGAACCACGTCAGGATCCCGCGCACATCGCGCATCTCGGTCAGCGGAGGGAGCGGCGTGTTGACGTCGTGGTACCGCACGACGAGGCCGAGGTGGTTCAGCGGCATCTCGGCAATCTGATGAATCGGGACTCGCCGAGTGTCCTGGTCGTACCGACTGTCGTAGAGGGCGAGAATCGTGCGCGCGATCGGGCTGTCGGAGGCGGGCACGGGTTCCGCGACGAACTGATCGAGCGCGATCGTCGCGACGTACGGACTGAAGCCGTTCTTGCGTTGCTCGTCGTAGATTCGGGCGATCCCGTCCTGGTCGGCGGGATTCCAGTAGTCGAGCGTGACGACCTGAAGATCGGGCCGACGGCGCCTGGCGGCTGTGAGCAACTGGACCTGTTCCTGGTACTGCGCGCGCGGCACGTAGCCGTACCGCTTGTTCCGAAAATCGTAGTCGGTGAACACGGACTCGCCCAGCTCGTAGTCGATCAGCGCCTCGACCTGCGGCAACAGCTCGTAGGCCCGGTTCATCATGATCTTGATGGCCGGGTAGCGGCGGCGGATCGCCTTCACGAGGTCGGCGGCCGCACTGACGCTGCCGCGGTATTTCTGCGGATCGGTGCGCTCGAGGTGTCCGGGATTGTCGAGCGTGTCGAGAAACACTCCCGCGAAGCCCTGGCTGAGAATCCGCGGCACCAACTGGTCGACGATGAGGGTCGTCCAGCGTCGATCCCGGACGTCAACGAAGAAACTGCCCTTCCAGTTCTCGTTCTCCTGCAGTAGGAGCCCGTCGTGCTGCACCGCGGCGAAGTAGGGTCGGTGGCTGCCGACTTCACCCACGCTGAGGTACCCGAGGACGGTCTTGCCATCCTTGGCCAGCGGTGCGAGCGGCGCATGATGGTCGCTGTCGAGCACGAGCAGCTTGAACCGGCTGTACTCCTGCATCGTCGCGCGATCGGCGTAGTAGACCCCCCACCGCACATCGGCGGCAGCGCTGACGCCGGCGCCCATGACGAGGAGCGCCGCGGCCAGGGCGCACGTCTTACGCGAGGCCATCAAGATGTTTCCGGACAAGCCCGGGCAGAGCCCGCGTGTCGATCGGCTTGGTCACGTACCCGTCACAACCGGCCACGATCGCCTTCTCCTCGTCCCCGGTCGACGCATAGGCGGTGACCGCCAGGATCTTGATGTCGTGAGTCTTGGGGTCTGTTTTCAACGTCTTCGTGAGCTGCAGTCCGTCAACGCCCGGCAGCTGGATGTCCATCAGGATCAAGCGCGGACGAAACGCCTCCAGCACGGAGAGCGCCTTGGGCACATCAGACGCCGTGCGGACGTCGTACCCGGCCTTCATCAGGAGGGCGCGCGTCAGCCGCAGGTTCAACTCGTTGTCGTCGACGATCAGAACCAGCTCACCACCCATGTTCGGTCGCGCCTTTCTGTGTAGTGGGGAGACCGTCCCGCTCAATGCACGGACCATTCCACGAACGCGAACCCGACGCGGCGCGCGCGGCAGGCGGCATCACGCAACGCCGGATTCGTGAAAACACGCCAAGAACGGCGACCTTTCGCCTGACGCCCACAGGCGCCGCTCACCTGGTCGATGTGCAGATCGATGCATCTGTCTCCACCTCGGA
>JAHFUI010000126.1:10966-13449 GCA_023265175.1 Acidobacteriota bacterium | reverse complement strand
GCGCTCGCGAGACACCCCAAATCTTTTTCGGCTCCGGCAGCAGGCCAGGTTGTAGTAGGCGCCGACCTTGCGCTCAACACAGTCGCGAGCGCGGCGACAATCAGCGTCGCGAACAACGCGAGAGGGAGGAGTCCGAGCGCCGTCCATCTGTACTGCTGCCTACCGCGCACGCACGTCCTCTGTCTTTCCCCAGCCCGACCGCATGTGGTACGGCACGTTCAGCACGAGCGCTTCGACCCGGACGATCTTGCCGTTTCTGATCTTGAAGAGCTCGCCGATCTGAAAGCTGAACGGCTCGTCGAAGGGCGAGTTCACCGGGTGCTCCTTGCCGTCGGCCCAGACGGTAGTCTTGTTCCGGCCGTTGTGATCGAACGTGATGAGCGCGTACACGAGGCCCCGCTCCTCGTCCACGATCGGAAACCGCCGGCCGCGGATCTCGGTGATGATCTTCGAGAACCCGGTGGCGAACTGGGTGCCGCAGTCCATCTTGAAGATCTCGTTCGTGCCGCCAGGGGCGTTTGCTGAGATCACGCCGTTCTCGATGCGCTGGCAACCTGGCTCGAAGGGCGTCAGCGCGCCCGTGGCCTTGTCGAGGCCTTCGAAGTACGAGTTCGCAATTCGCGCCATCTCATCGCGCGGGCGGCGCTCGGCCGGCGGCACCACCTCGGTGAACACCGGCTTGTCCTTCAGATCCTGCGGGCGCGCGAATCCGCCCGCAGTGGAGCGGATGACGATCGCTTCCATCTCGCTAATCTGCCGGCTTTCGATCTTGAGACGAATCCCGAGAATCGCGGGATGCCCGTTCTCTTCGAGCGTGACGAACGCGCCCACCTGGCCTGCCGTCAGATCGGCGAAATAGACCTTGTAGCTGCCGAGCGCGATCGCCGGCCCCCACATGCCGTCGCCGAGCTTGAGCGCCTGGCCGTTCTCCGTGTATCTGGCCGTCTTCGCCAGCGGAACGCTCTCCGGCTTGTGCGCCACCATCGCCGCGAGGTACTGATCGACGAAGCCCTGCAGGCACACGCGGTCACAGGCTCCATTCGTACCCTGCGCTCGAACCGGCAGGCCGAACATCGCACACAGGAGCAGTACTCGGACGATAGTCGTTACAAGAAGTCTGATACGCATACGAATTCCTAATTCCTAGTTTCTAATTCCTAATTTCCGCACATCCAATTCGCGGCGTCCTTCTGATTGCCGGTGCCCTTGTACTTCGCGTACTGCGGGAATGGGCAGAGCGGACGCGTGAGAAACGCCTGTGCATTCGCCGCGGTCACTTGTGCGGGAGCGACGCCGTGCTCGCGCCACGTCTCGAGCGTGCCGATCGAATCGAACGTGTTCGGCCCTGGACCGCCGCCGCAATGAGCCATGCCCGGGACCAGGAAGAGGCGCATCCAGTCGCTCTGGTTCTTCCCCATCTTGTCGAGGACGCTCTCGTAGTAGAGAACGGTGTTCTCGGGCGTGATCGCCGTGTCGGCCCATCCGGCATACAGGAACAGTTTGCCGCCGTGCGCCTTGAACGCTTTGAGATCGGGGTCGACCGCGTCCACGAAGCCGACCTTCTTGTTGATGATCGGCATGTCGCGATCGAGGTCGAAGGTGTGCCAATCGTAGTCCGCGTTCTGGAATCCCCAGATCCGTACCGTGTCGATGACATTGATCATTTGGCTGCTCTGAAGAGCCGGCATCGGGTTGCCGAGCGCCTGTCCGGAGAAGATCAGCTCGCCCTTGCTGTTCTTGAGGCCGCCGTAGAAGGTTTCCACCGACTGCAGTTGCGGCTTGGTCAGGCAGTTGTCCCCTTCCGCGCCTTTGCACAGCAGCGTTGAGAAATCAAAGCTGCACTGCCGCGGATTGTTCAGGAAGCCTTCCTTGAACGTGTCGCACTTTGCCAACACCACGGCGGTCACCATCTGCGCTTTGGCCTGCGAGAGCGCCTGGTCCGGGTTTCTGGCCAGGGTGACGCTTCGTGCGAACCCGGCGGTGTGCATCTGGATGTGCCGGTTCGCGAGGGCGCCGCCGATGATCCCGTCGTAATCGTCGGGATGGCGCTGCGCCGCCATGACGGCCATGCGCCCGCCGGTCGAGCACCCTTTGAAGTACGAATACTGCGGCGATCGATCGTAGAACGCCTTGATCAGCTCCTTCGCCTTGACCGTCGTCTCGTGTGCCGCGCGATCCGCGAAATCAACGATCTTCTCCGGATGGCCGAGCGCGAACATGCCATTGGGACCGTCAGCCGCATTGTGGCCCGTGTCGGTGGCGGCGGTCGCGTAGCCGAGGCGCAGGGCCACCTGCATGTCGCCGTATCCCTGGATCGAGCCGGCGAACCCGCCGTTCCCGACGACCATGAGTTTGCCGTTCCAGTTTTCGGCTGGCATCCAGAGCTCGGAGTTGATGTTGGAATCAGACGAAGGCTTGAGCACCATCGTCACGCGGCAATGTGCCGGAAGCGAAGAAGTGGCGGCGCCACGGCCTGCGGGAGC
>JAHFUI010000126.1:6826-10866 GCA_023265175.1 Acidobacteriota bacterium | reverse complement strand
GGCTGCACGAAGGGTCCAGCCGGAACCAACTCAGCGGTGCCGATCATGGTCTGAGCGATCGCCACGGACCGCAGACTCTCACACGGTGTCGTCAACGCCGTGGCGGCAAGAAGCGCGAAACTGAGACTTGCGAGCATGTGACCCTCCTCGAACTCAGATGTGGACCCGGCATCACGCCTGCACGTCGTACGGACCGAGTCGCGTACCGGGAACAAGAGGCACGGCGGGCTGGATTATAGGGCCAAAAGACCGCATCCACGACGTCCAACGGAACCACAAAGATCACAATGGTCACAAAGGCTTTCTTCGTGATCTTCGTGAGCTTCGTGGTTCAGATCTTCTCTGCGCCCTCCGCGGTCGCTGCGTTGCTCGTCGTGCTTCTCGATCACTCGCCGCGGAGCGTAATCGCCGGATCGACCGAGGCAGCGCGCCGGGCGGGCAGATAACTCGCGAGAAGCGCCACGGCCACGAGTATCGCCGCCGCCAAGGTGAAGCTGACCGGGTCTCCCGGCTTGACGCCGAACAACATCGTCTTCATCGCGCCGGTCAGCAGAACGGCGACCGTCAGACCGATCGCCGCCCCGCATATCGCCAACATCGCGCCACGCCTCAGCACCATCCGTGTGACATCGGCCCGTTGGGCACCGAGCGCCAGCCGAATCCCGAGCTCGCGAGTCTGTCGCGTGACGCCGTACGAGATCACGCCGTAGACGCCGACGCTCGCCAGCAACAGCGCGATGACGGAAAACGTCGTCACCAGAGTCATGTGCAGCCAGCGCTGGGCGGTCGAACGCGCCACGACGTCTTCCATCGTCCTGACGTCGTAGACGGGCTGTTCGGGATCGATGTCCCTGATCGCCCCGAGGATCGCCGGCGTCAGGGCCCGCACGTCCTGGCTGCCGCGCACGACAATGACCATTCGGTCCTGCGCGCGCTGAAGGTAGTTGAAGTAGGACTGCGGACGCGGATCGATGTCGAGGCCGTCGTGACGCACGTGTCCGACCACGCCGACAATCTCCATCCATGGGGCCCCCGGAAACGGGAAGCGCATTCGCCGGCCGATCGCGCTCCGTCCCGGCCACAAGGCGCGCGCGATGCGCTCGTCGATGATGCCGACTGGCGCGGCCGTCGCGCTGTCATGTTCGGTGAAGGATCGACCTTCGATCAGCGGGATGCCGATCGCGCGGAAGTAGTCGGGCGTGATCGTTCGCGTGTCGCTGACCACGGTCGGCTTCACCGGCTCCTGGCTGTCGAATTCCAGTGGATTGATTTGGCCGACCCCGGCCATTGGCAAACGGTTCACCATGCCCACCGAGTCGACGCCCGGCAGCGCCGCCACGCGGTCCACGAGTCGACCGCAGAACGCGGCGACGTCGGCGTCTCTCATGTACTTCGATCGGGGGATGGCCAGCTGCAGACTCAGGACATTGCCGGGACGAAATCCCGGATCGACCTGCACGAGCGCTGAAAAGCTGCGGGTGAGCAATCCGGCGCCGACGAGCAGCGGCAGCACGAGCGCGATCTGGACGACGACGAGCAGGCTGCGCGTCCGAGCCTGCCCGGGACCGCCCACGGTCGAGCGACTTTCTTCCCGTGTGGCCGCCGTCAAGTTTGACCGCCACGCTTGCGCCGCCGGCAGGAGTCCGCCGATGATGCCCGTCACCACGAGCAGTCCAACGGAGAACAGCAGCACCGGGATGCTGATCGCGATGTTCTCCGCGCGAGGCAAATCGGCTGGCGCGAACGGAATGAACGCCGCGATGCCACCAGCGACAGCAGCGACGCCAAGGAGCCCGCCGAGCAGCAGGATCGGCGCGACTTCGGCCAGGGCCTGCAGCGCCAGCCGGCCGCGGGACGCACCCAGGGCAAGACGCACGGCGAACTCCCGTCCGCGATTCGCCGCGCGGGCACCGAGGAGATTTGCCAGGTTCAGACAGGCGATGAGCAACAGGCACGACACCGCGCCGAACATGACGTAGAGCGCGGGGCGAACGCTCCCCACTGTGTCCTCGAGCAGCGGGAAGACACCGACGCCGTTGAAGGTGACGCCATTGGGCGTGGGAAACTCGAGATCGAGACGACGGGCGATCGTATCGATCTCTCCCTGTGCCGCCGCCAGACCGACGCCCGGTTTGAGACGCGCGACGGCCATGAAGTTGTTGCCGAGCCGGGCGCGCAACTCGGCCGGATCGAGCGTCAACGGTGTCCAGATCTGAATGTCACGCCTGGGATACTGGAAATCCGGTCTCATCACGCCGACGACGGTATGCGGGACGCCGCTGAGATTGATGGTTCGCCCGACGATCGAAGGATCGCCGCCGAAACGCCGTTTCCAGAGCCCGGCGCTCAAGAGCGCCACAGTGTCGCGCCCGATCGTATTTTCCTCGTCGGTGAACGCCCGGCCGATCGCCGGTCTCACGCCAAGCACCCTGAAGAGGCTGGCCGAGACGCGTACTCCCAGGAGTCGCTCGGGCTCGCCGCTGCCTGTCAGGTTGAAGTTCGCGATCGGTCGCACCAGGGCGATCTCAGTGAAGACGTGATTGGATGCCTGCCACTCCCTGTGGTCGGCGGCCGTCACCTGAACGCGCGGCAACGCAAGCGTCGGCATGAGCATCCACAGACTCACCAGACGATCCGGCTCGACGTACGGCAGCGGACGCAGCGCGACGCCATAGACCACGCTGAAGATCGCCGTTGTGGCGCCGATGCCGAGCGCCACGATCAGCACGCCGGTCGCCGCGAACGCGGGCGCTTTCCTGAGCAGTCTGGTGCCGTACGCCACGTCGCGCCACATCTGGCGCGCCAGTGCGCCAGGACGTGCTGCGCGTGATTCCTCACTGATGCCGTCCAGGCCCCCGAGTGACAGATGGGCGGCGCGGCGGGCCTGCGCCGGCGTCATCCCGGCGTCGAAGTTGGCTTGAATCTGGCGATCGAGGTGAAACCGCAGCTCGTCGCCAAATTGATCGTCGACGTCAGCGGCGCGAAACCAGTGGCGCAGGGCGACGGCGAGTCGATGGAGACTGCGCATTACTGTCCTACCGGGTTCACGCGGTCCGAAGCAACCGTGCGATGGCGCCGGAGAGACGTTCCCAGCCGACCTGCTCGCGATCGAGATGCTTTCGCCCGGCCCTGGTGAGGCGGTAGAAACGGGCGCGGCGGTTGTTCTCCGACGTGCCCCAGTCGGCCGTGACCCAGCCCTCCCGCTCGAGCCGCTGCAGCGCGGGATAGAGCGACCCCTGCTGCACGTGAAGGATGTCGTTGGAAAGCTGCCGGATCCGCTGCGCGATCGCCCAGCCGTGCAGCGGCTGGAGCGCGATGGTCTTCATGATGAGCAGGTCGACGGTCCCCTGCACGAGGTCGGTCGGTTTGCCCATGGGCGGCCTCCCCTATGACAGTCGACAAGAGTCTACGAGCGTTCTTGTCGACCGTCAAGAGGTCTGGTCACCCCCTGTCACCCCCCTACTTCTTCGCCGCCGTCGACTCCTGATGGAAGACCGCCATCCACCTGCCGCCTTGGTTGGCCCACGCGGTCGTCGCGTACACGACCGGCGGGAACGGCTGGCCCAGCATCGAGCCTTTCTCGTCCAGCTTGTAGGCGACGATCTTCGCCTTCGCGTCGATGGTGACGACCTTCATCTCTGAGGTCTTGTAGCTCTCCCACACGAAGCTCGACTTCGGATCCTCGACGGTCTTGACGAAATCGTCGACCGTCATGAAGCCGTTCTCGTCGAGCGACCACGACCCGGCCACGACGTATTTCTTGAACGCGGCGATGTCCTTCTTCTGAAGCGCCGCGAGCATCGATTCCTCGTTGCGCATCAGCGTCTGGGAGACGTCGCGCTTGGCGGCTTTCCTCGCGCCTGTCTTTCCGTTCGGCGCCTGCGCGAGCGCCACCGATGCGGCCAGCAGGAAGACGGCCGTGATCCCCAGTGCTCTCGTATTCATCTTCGTTCCCTCCCTCCGGCGCGTCTCCGCGCCTGGTCGTCCTTGACCGTTTACCGCAGGTCGAGACGCCTGATGCCCTCGATGCCATCGAAGCC
>JAHFUI010000126.1:0-6726 GCA_023265175.1 Acidobacteriota bacterium | reverse complement strand
CAAGTCGTACACCGACGCCGCGAGGTCGAGCCGCTTGAGCGCCGCGAAGCGATACAGGATTTCCTGCAGCACTTCCGTGCTCGTGCAGATGTCCACGTCGCCGCTGCGCGCGCGCTCGAGGAAACGGCGGGCCGGATCGCGAAGCGGATGATCGCGACCGGCGACGTACATCGGAATGTTCGAGTCGACGAAGACCATCAGCCGCGCCCGGCGTCGATCTCGGCGAGCATCTGATCGAGATCGCCCGTCGGCGCCCCAAGTTGCGACAACTCGTCGAGCGCGTCGCTGCTGCGATGGTCCTGAAGGGCCCGCTCGATCGCCTCTCGCACCCACGGTGCGACCAGATGACCCTTGCGTGCGCCACTCGTACCCTCACCGAATCTCACACGCAGGCATCCGGTACCGCACAACCAACCGTCCTCCTGCGGCCGGATGAGCGCACGCCGCTCGACGTCACCGCGGCGGCTATAGACAATGTCACCGGGACGAACAAGGTAGCGGCTCAGGCGTTCAGCATCCCCAGCCGAGATTCGGGCGATGCCATCTCGGACCACGCGGTTATCGCCAATATTCTGCGGCATGATCGAGGGGACGCCATGAGCTACATAGTCAGATGCGTGGAGCTGGCTTCCGAACGGCTGGGTGACGCGTGTGCCCGCGGCGGTGGTGATGTCCAAACGGGGAGGGTTGTGTATTCCCAGTCTCCCGGTACAACACCAACGAGCTGCTCAACGCCCACAAACGGATTCCTCGATGTTTGTTCGGATCGCAACATCCAACTTCGCGGCTTCCTTGATTCGGTAGATGTGCGAGGCCGTCATATTTTCTCTGGTCTGAATCCAATCCGCCGCTTCGCTGACACCGGCGGCGTCATCAGCTCGCGAATGGCGTCGAAGACCACACGGAACTGCGCGTCGCACTTCTTTTCGAGCGCGTCGAGTTTCTTCGCAAGCTGGACGTTCGACTCGAGCATCTGCCGCAGGCGGACGAAGGCACGCATGATCTCAATGTTCACGCGCACGGCCCGCGGGCTGCGCAGAACGCTGGATAGCATTGCCACACCTTGCTCGGTGAACGCGTACGGCCGGTGCCGGCGCCCGCCCCACGATCTTGAGGTACCAGAATGGCTCCTCAAGTCTTCAAACTCCCGTCGGGACAGCTGAAAACATGAAGTCGTCGGGGAAGCGTTCGAGGTTACGCTCTTGAGGTACCAATTTGTGACCTCAAGATTCCAAGCGCTACCACCCGTTCTACAAGGATCACAACTGAGATCTTCAACGCCGTCAGCCGAGCATCGGCCTCACTCGTCATACCCGAGCGCCTTCAGGTTCGCGGCGATGGCCGCATCCAGGCGTCCGGCTTCATCGACCTGCCGCCGCAGTGTCACGGTCAGCCGCTTCATCTTCTCTTCGAATGGCTCCGCGTCTTCCTCAACCGCCTCGGCGCCCACGTAGCGCCCTGGCGTGAGCACGTGGCCGTGCTTGCGGATGTCGTCGAGCTTCGCGGCCCTGCAGAAGCCTGGCACGTCGGCGTAGGGCGCTGCGCCCGCCTTCGCCAATGCTTCGGCGGTACCCCGCCAGGCGTGGTACGTGCCGGCGATCTTCGCGATGTCCTCATCCGTCAACTCGCGGTGCACGCGGTCCAGCATCGACCCCATCTTCCGCGCGTCGATGAAGAGCGTCTCCCCGCGCCGGTCGCGAAATCTGCCGTTGCGTTTATTGCGCGCGAGGAACCACAGGCACACCGGGATCTGCGTCGAGTAGAAGAGCTGGCCCGGCAACGCCACCATGCAGTCCACGAGGTCAGCCTCGACGATGTTCTTTCGGATCTCGCCCTCACCCGACTGGTTGGATGACATCGAGCCATTGGCCAGCACGAACCCCGCCAGCCCGGTCGGGGCGAGGTGATGGATGAAGTGCTGCACCCAGGCGAAGTTCGCATTGCCCGCTGGAGGCACGCCGTACACCCAGCGTTTGTCATCCTTCAGCAGCTCGCCGCGCCAGTCGCTGTCGTTGAACGGCGGGTTCGCCAGCACGTAGTCGGCCTTAAGGTCGGGGTGGCGGTCAGTGTGGAACGTGTCGCCGTGGGCGATCTGTGCGTCGATCCCGCGGATGGCCAGGTTCATCTTTGCCAACCGCCACGTGGTGTAGTTGGACTCCTGGCCGTAGATGGAGATGTCGCCGATCCTGCCGCTGTGAGCCTCGATGAACTTCTCGCTGCTGACGAACATGCCCCAGATCCGCAGCAGGGATCGTAGACGCGACCCTTGTATGGCGCGAGCATCTCGACCAGCACACGCACCACGCGCGACGGCGTGTAGAACTGCCCGCCCTTCTTGCCCTCCGCGCTCGCGAACTGCGCGAGGAAATATTCGTAGACGCGACCGAGCGTGTCCTTTGCGCGGTCGGCGGCGATCCCGAGCGCGATGTCGCTGACGAGGTTGATGAGCTGGCCGAGCCGCTGCTTGTCGAGCCCCGCGCGGGCGAAATCCTTCGGCAGCACACCCTTCAGCGACGGGTTGTCGCGCTCGATCGCGCTCATCGCTTCGTCGACCAGCGTGCCAATCGTCGGCTGCGCGGCGCTGGCCTTCAAGTGCTGCCAGCGCGCCTCCTTCGGCACCCAAAAGATGCTGGCAGCTCGGTACTCGTCGGGGTCTTCGGGATCCGCGCCCTCGCCGCGCTGCACGTCGAGCTCCGCGTGCTTCGCCTCGAATGCGTCGAAGATGTACTTGAGGAAGATCAGGCCGAGGACGACGTGCTTGTACTCGGCCGCATCCATGTTGTTGCGGAGCACGTCCGCCGCAGCCCAGAGCTTTGCTTCCAAACGATCGTTCGCATCGTTTGGTGGCTTGCCAGGAACCGGCGTCGACATGAGATTGACTCCAAAGGATCCTGAAGACGGGGTTCGCGGTCCGGCTGAAGCCGGACACTACGGGCGAGTGTGCGCCCCACCGGGCCTACCCGACTCACCTGCCCTGCCGGACAGCGTGATCTACCGAACCGGCGGGTTCGCGATCATCGATCGCAGCGACTGAAGCGTCGCCTCGGATCCTACGAACAGGTCGCCCGGATCGCCTCGGTGCGCGACCAGCTCCGCATAGATCGGACCGGCCTGATAGACGTTGAGTCCGAGGCCGGCGAGATACTGCAGCCGGAGGTTGCGGTCGCGATTGATCGCTGCGTCTTTCAGCCACGGCTTCAGATGAGACGCGTGGCCCGCGAACGTGGAGAACAGCTCCACCGCCGAATTGAACCCGATCTCACGCAGCGACTGGACCACCCGCGCGTATTCAGGCTGATTCAGACGAGCCTGGATGTCGTCCACGTTGATGTGCAGCGGCTCGACGCTGCCGACCAGCACCGTGTCGTAGCCTTCCCCATTGCTCGTGTTGCCGAACACGACGCCGTTCGGAAAGGCTTCGAAAAATGTCGCCAGCTCGCTCTTCACGGCCGCCGGGCTGCTCTCATAGAGCTGCACGAACAGCGTGACGACGCCGCCGGGATTGAGGTGTTTCTTGACTTCGTCGAAAAACTCCTTCGTATACAGCATCGCCGCGCCCTTGACCCAGGGGTCGAGCGGATCTGAGGTCACCCCGTCGAACTTCTGCTTCGTGGTCTGCAGGAAGTGCCGGGCATCATCGATCTGGATGGTGACCTTCGGGTTGCGGGCGACGTCAAAGTTGTGCTCGCTGAAATACGTCGACACGACCTTCGGGACGAGCGGCTCGATCTCGGCGATCGTTTCGTGCTCGAGCCGCGGCTCGATCGACGCGGCGCCGGCCGTCGCTCCCGCGCCGAAGCCGATGACCATCACCGTCTTCTGCTGCGCGGGAAGCAGCGTGGTGAGATGCCCGAGCATGCGCTGCAGCCGCATGTCCTGCGGCTCGCTCGACGCCTGGATCTTGCCGGCGTTGTGGTAGTTCAACACGCCGTTGGAGAGACGCGACACCGCGACCGACGCCATCATCCCTTCGCCCTTGTAGATGACTTCGTCGGCCTGATTCGTCCGCGTCGCCATGTACCGCCCGTACGCGATCAACAGGCCCGGCACTTCGTGCACGCTGCGAATCAGCAGCGCGCCGACAGCGATCGCCACGGCCACCATGATCATCGCGGGAACTTGCGAGCGGATGTTCGTGCCCGCTTCGCCCGAGACGACCGGTTCGAGCACGAGGAGACCCGAAATCATGCTGATGAGGATGAGCAGCTGCTGCGCGTGCTGGCTGCCGATCCAGGCGACGAGCAACAGGCTCGCGGCAAGCGACCCGACGATGGCGCCCACCGTGTTGGCCGCGTACACCCCACCGACAAGGCGAGCGGGGTCCTGTCCGGTGGACGCGACCGAGGCGAGCGCCAGCGGGAAGCTCGCGCCCCAGAGGATCGCGGCCGGCAGCACCGCCCACAGACAGCGCACCAGATCGAGCTGCATCGTGAACCACGGATCGCTCGAGAGCGACGGATTGATCGGCCAGTACGGCAGCGACTGCGTCAGCACGTGCGCCGTCCACGCGATCGCGGCGCACAGGAGCAACTGGCACCATGCCAGCGCGACGCGCGGGCGCGCCGAGTCTCGCGCGATCGCGGACCCCAGGCTGCTGCCGATGCCGAGGCCGACCAGAAACGCCGCCAGAATCAGCGAGAACGTGTACACCGTCGCGCCGAAGAGAAGCGACAGAATGCGCGTCCAGATGACCTCCGCCGCCAGCGCCGTCATCCCGGACAACCCGATCGCGACGTAGACGATTCCCGCGCCTGACGCGGGTTGAAGGACCACCGACCCCGAGGTGCGCGCCTCGTAGGGCGTCACCTTGGCGATCGCCAGTCCAAGCAGCGCCACCGTCGCGTTCAGGGCCACCGCGACGTACGTGGTGATGGCGATGTCGTACACGCGCAACAAATAGAATCCGGCCAGCACGCTGCCGACGACGGCGCCGCCGATGTTGCCGCCATAGAAGAACCCGAGCCAGGACACGCCCTTTGGCGTCGTCTCCAGCCAGCGCGAGATCGCGGGAAGGGTGGCGCCCATCAAGATGGTGGGCGGCAGCAAACACATCCCCGCGACGACCCCGCGAAACAGAATGCCGGCGATTCCCGACCCCGCCCACGCGGTATACAAGCCGTTGACGAGCGGCATGCCCAACAGCACCAGCAATCCAATGGCGCCGATGCCCAGCTCGAGGAACGCGTACACACGCAGCGGATGATGACGCGCGGCGATCACGCGCGACAGCACGAGGCTGCCGATGCACATCCCGCCCATGAAGGTGCCGAGCAGGACGCCGAGCGACACGGCCGAGGATCCGATGACCAGCTCGAGGAGTTGGAACCAGACGATTTCGTAGATGAGGGCCGCGCAGCCGCTGCCGACGAACAGCACCAGAAGCGCTGGCAGAAAACGGCGCGACGAGAGCGGTGAATCGGCGTTACTGATCACGGGAGCCCAACTCCAGTAATGGTTCCGGGGGACGATCGTCAAAGGGAGATGACGGCGCCCAGCCCGCCAGGCGCCGTCACAAAGATAGCAGCGGTCACCGCTCCTACTTCAGGTGTTTGCCCACCAGCTTCGTCATCTCGAACATGTTCACGGACGACTTGCCTCCGAACACCGTCTTCAGGGCATCGTCGGCGTTGATCATGCGCCGGTTCTTCTTGTCCTGCAGGCCGTTCTTCTTGATGTAGGCCCACAGCTTCTTCGTCACCTCAGTGCGCGGGATCGGCTTGCTGCCGACGACTTCGGCGAGCGCCGGGCTCGGTTGCACCGGCCTCATGAACGCGGCGTTGGCTTTCCGGGCGGTCTTCTTCTTCGCAGTCTTTTTTGCCATGCGGTCTCCTGTGGAAGGCGCTCAATGCGCCTGCGGGCTACCCCGAAGGGGGTGCGTGGTTGGGAGGCTCATGCCGAATCGTGTCATCGAAGGACGCAGCCTTCGACTTCGGCGGCCATCACCCCAAGTTCAGCCGTGAGCGCGGTGCCCCGCGAGACGCGCCCGCCGTGGCCGGCGCGTATGAACGTGCTCGTGTCGTCGAGCGGCAGCGACGCGACGTTGGCGCAGAACGTATTCCATCCGCGCTGCAGCCGCAGGTACTGCTCGACGTTCGAGAGATAGAACGTAGACACCGTCGCGTCCCGCTGCTTCAAGTACGCGCCAACGGCTCGAATCGCCTTGGGACCGGAGAAGTTGCCGACGACCGGCACGATCAGGTTCCGGCTTTGCAGATCCTCCGAGAGATCGGTGATCAGCGTCCAGAATTCCTGACCCCTCAGCTGCGCCGGCAGCGTGCCGGATGCCGAGGCGCCAAGTCCGCATGGAAGCGCGCTGAAACAGAGCGCCAGCAACGGGACCGCAAGCGCGAACCGCCGTCTCATCATCGGCACGGGTGTAGTTTAGCGCGACGGCTGCCCCGGGTACAACGAAAAGACACAGAATCAAATCCGGCTCTGCGACTGAGAACGGGATGCGATACGCGTCCGGGGCCGCGTTCGTGGTGGTTCTTGTCATGTCCACTTCGAACGCGCGCCCGAAAGCAAAGCCACCGCGCGCAGCGCGTCTCCCGTCAGCCGAAACACCGTCCATTCGTCCATGGCCCGGGCGCCAGCACGACGGTAAAACCCCCAATCCGTCGATGAAGCGGCCGGCAGTCCTCGCATGCTGTCTCGGCGTTCGTGGTCGCCGGTTCGCGCGAGCTGGTGACGCACACGCGTGAGCATCGAGGCGCGGACCTCAGCGCG
>JAHFUI010000277.1 GCA_023265175.1 Acidobacteriota bacterium | reverse complement strand
CTAAGGTCGCCGCGATTGACGCCTACAGGTCCGTGTTCAGCGGGCGTCAGGCCGATCGGCCCGAACGCTTCCAGGCCGAGGATCGCTATGTCGGGAGCCTGGTGGGCGTGGAATTCGCCGAGGCCTTCAACGCGCGAAGTCCACTGCTCGTGACTGACCCGACCATCTTTTTTCTGAGGATCCCTTTTGGTCCTTTTGGGTAGCACCGGCGGCGCCGGCGTCCTTCTTCACGCCGGCGACCGCGATGAAGGCGGCGCCAAGCGTCGTCAACCGGCCCAGCCGGCGGTCAACTGGCGCCATGACTCTGGCCACCAGTCCGATGGGCGGGTAGTACACGGATCCACGGGGCACTTGGACGGAGATGCCGGCGGTCTGAAGGAGCGCGGACAATCCGGCCGCCGTAGAAAAATGCGCTGCTCTCCATGTCCGCGAACCAAGCCACCCCCCGCAC
This sequence comes from Acidobacteriota bacterium, assembly GCA_023265175.1. Lineage (GTDB taxonomy): Bacteria > Acidobacteriota > Vicinamibacteria > Vicinamibacterales > CAVVIG01 > JAHFUI01. Next base: position 3,858 of record JAHFUI010000277.1, on the reverse strand, counting down.
GCGTCGGAATGCGGCCCACGCGCTCCATCGGCCCAACTCGCCGAGCACCAGCCGTCCACCTGGCCGAAGGACGCGCACGGCCTCCTTCGCGGCAGTCGCCGCGTCGGTCAGGAAGCAGAAGACTGTCACGGCTACGACCACGTCGAACGTGGCATCCGGAAACGGCAGCCGCTCTACTCGGCCCTCAACAAAATGCGCCTGCACCCTCGCCTGCTTTGCGCGGGCCGCGGCAGCGCCGAGCATTCGGCGGTCCGCGTCGATGCCGACATCCCTGGCACCGCGCTCCGCGAACGTGCAGGTGAGCAGACCGTCACCGCACCCGAGATCCAGCAACCGCGTCCCCGCCATGTCGCCGGCGAGTTCAAGCACGAGGCGATGCTCCAGCGCTTCAGTTACCGCGCCGAGCGTCGTCTCGCGCCATTGTCTGTACGCCTCCGGACCGATTGCCCCGGATGTGTTGACCGATCCCCCGGCCCCGCAGGTGACCGCACGCGCCGCACTTGACATGGTGTTGGTATTCAGATGGCACATGGGATGGATGGGGTGCTGGATGGCGCTCCGGTCGATCGGTGGGTTCGCGATCCTGCTCCTGTTCGTCTGGCTCGTGACCCAGTCGGCGGCGGCTCCGCCAGCGAGAACGGAAGAGGCGCCGGAACAGATTCTGAAGCGCCGGTACGCGCGCGGCGACATAGACCGCGACGCGTACGAACGACGATTGGCTGATCTCAGAAAGTGAACCATGCTTCGGGGCTGCCCGGCGAACCTACCGAACGTTCGACGAGCCGTAGCCACGTTCCTCTCGGCTCCCTCACTCCGTTTTCCCACTTGGCGAGCGTGGCGTTTCTCCTGACGCACGCGTCGAGTGCGGGTCTCGACTTTACACCGACGTGAATAACGTTCACCAGCGACCACGACTTCAGGAAGGGTCCTTGACGAATGAGCCGAGCCGGCGTAATATATCCGCGACGGATGTATACATGACGCGACCAAAAACTCCACACAACCTGCTGCCGCTGACACCGGCTGTTTTTCACATTCTCCTGGCTCTGGCAGAAGGTGAACGCCACGGCTACGCCATCATGCGGGAAGTGGCGGCCGACACCGCCGGTGATCTCCAACTCGGACCCGGCACGCTGTACGGCTGTCTGAAGCGGATGGTGTCCGCTCACCTCGTTGAGGAATCTGATGAGCGTCCTGATCCGGCCCTGGATGATGAGCGCCGACGGTACTACCGCATCACGGACTTGGGCGCTAGCGCTTTGCGAGCGGAAGGCGAACGGCTCGCTCGCGCGGTCGCGGCGGCACGAGCCAAGCGCTTGTTCGCTCGCAACACGGTGGCGGCGGCGCGGACAAGGCACTGAATGCTGCCATCAGAAGAGCGAACGCTGCGTTGGCTCTGTCGCATCTACAGTGTGATGCTGCTGACCTACCCGACTGCCTTCTTGCGTGACTACCGCCGCGAGATGCTCGTCATGTTTCGTACCCAGGCGCGAGATGTGATGCGTCACGAAGGCGGTTGGGGGCTGCTGCCGTTCATGATGTGCGTCACGTGGGATTGGCTACGCACGACGTTACAGGAGCGCACCGATATGACTAGCCGCACGCGTGCCACAGCATTGGCCGTTATGGGAGCGATTACGTCTGTGCTGCTGCTGTTCATGATCGTGATGGGAGGGCTGGTATTGCTTCTGAGCCTCGTCGCGTCCGCCGTGACGGTATTCGCGCTGCCGCTGCTGTGGCTCACGGGAAAACACCGGCGAGCTCGCCAGCTCCTTGCTGCATCGGGAATTTATGTGGCGATCTATCTGGCGATATCGACGGGAATCACGTTGGCAGGAGCTGTTCGCGAACCCAACCTCGCCATTGGGGAAGAGGTCTGTGCGGACTCTGGTTGCTTCGCCGTGGACAAGGTCGAGACAGCCTCGGCGGCACCCAATACCTCGTACACGCTTTACTGGCATCTCTCAAGTAGGGATAAGCAACTCGCGACGCATTTTCCAGGGAAGGGACTGGAGCTCTATATGTTCGATGAACGGGGTCGCAAGTTCGTGCTGCCGGACAATGTCAATCCGAATCCGCTGGACGTCACGCTGCCACCTGGCGAAACGGTTCGCCAACGGGTGACCTTCATTGTTGCGCCGGATGCGCGTCAGCTCTTCCTGACCGCGAAATATCGCCCATTTACGTTCCAAAGTCTGCTGCCGGGCGAACTATCGTTGGTGCCGCACAGGCACGCAAGAATGATTCGAATTCAGTAACGCGCGGAACCATGGACGGAGGAGCGATGCGAGGGATTCCACGCTCGTCGATGTCGTGCCTGATCGGATTGCTGGCGCTGCACGCGCCGGCATTCGCCCAATCAGAATTCGCCAACATTGTCGATCACGTTCATCTCGCCTCACCTGACCCAACCAAAACGGTGGCGTGGTACCAGAAACACTTCGGTGGACAGTCGATGAGTGAAGGGCCGGACCGGTTGATGTTTGGACAGACGCGGCTGATCGTCCAGAAGAATGAGACGCCGCAACCGAGCGCCGGGAGCGTGCTGGATCACATCAGCCTCTCCGTGACCGACGTCGATGCCGCGCTGCGGGAGATCGCGGCGGACGGCGGGAAGATGACGGCGTCGGCCCGCGAGGTCCCCGGGCTGGTCAAGGTGGCTTTTGCCGAGGATCCGTGGGGCACGCGTATTCCTCGTGGTTCAAGATCCAGAAAAGGTGGGCCTGCACCATATCCAGTTGCGGGGACCCGATCCCGCGGCAATGGTACATGAGCCAATTCGGCGGAAGGGCCGGCAAGCTGAAGGGCCAGGTCGACGGCATTCAGTACGGCGACGTGTGGGTGCTCGCGACGCGCGGCGACGCCGTCCCAAGCGCGGGCCATGCCATCGATCACATCGGGTTCCGTCCCCTGAATCTGGACGCAACGATCGCGCGTTTCAAGACGAAGAACGTGAAGGTGACGAGCGAACCCCGACCCCTGACGCTCCCGAGCGGCACGTCGATGCACATCGCGTTCATCGAGAGCCCGGACGGCGCGAGGATCGAGCTGGTTCAACGTTGAGTGCGCCGACCCGCCGGCCTGAAACGAGCTCAGACGGTTCTCGACGGGGATGGTCGGGATCGCTTGAACAGACGCATCCTTAGAAATCGAACCGAACATTGAGAAACAGATTGTTGTCCTTCTTGAACTGGCCGAAGAACGTCGTCGCCTTCGCTCCCCCAAACCGGTTGGCACCGAACGTCACGGAGAGATTCTCGGTCAGCTTGTAGCCGAGCTCCGGTCTCAGGAGGAAGTCTCTGTCGGTTGGACTGTAGGCGACGAAGACGGACGGCCTCCAAATCTGATAGCGGAGCATCTGGGTCAAGCGCACCGAAAACACACCCCGAACGCAATCCTGTGAGGGATTTCCCGCGGGAAGGGAGCGACGATACGCCTCGACATCTTTCATCACCTCGCCGTACGCCTGAACGCCGACGGTCCCGTCCTGCCACGGTTGGTACTGGTATCCGGCCAGGAACCGCCATTGAGAATTGGGTACTGCCGGGTCGTCTCCTCCTCGGTCGCCCCTGGAATCGTAGTAACCCACCTCCGCGCTGAGAACCCCGGCAGGGAGGCCTCGCTGGAGGCTGACGCCGTAGACGGCCAGCTCGGGGTAGAACCGCGTGAGGGAAGTTGGTGACGGAGAAGGGTCGATTCGAACGCTCGGACTGCGCCAAAACCCCCGGTAGGCGTAGAACTACACATCGAAACCCGACACGTGCCGGTAGAGGCGAAGCGCCAGTTCGGTATTCGAAAGGCTCGCAGCGGGTTTTACTTCCTGTTGGCCCACGACGCCCGACAGGGGAACGAAGAAAG
>JAHFUI010000125.1 GCA_023265175.1 Acidobacteriota bacterium | reverse complement strand
CCGTGACACGCGGAATGCCCATATTGGACGTCACGTCGTAGCTGGGGTACAAGCCCCACACCTGTTGAAGCAGGTTGACACCGGCATCGAGGAGGATCTTACCGGTCAGCGGGTTCGTCCACGATGCCTGAATCACGTGGGCGTCGGGCCCGACGGCCGGTGTCGTGTTCGCCTCGGCCGACGTCGTCGTGCTGCCGCCCCCGCACGGGTTGCACCAGTCGTGCTGATCCCAATAGAAATTGATCTTGTTCTTTGGTGACGCCTGCCATGTCACACGGCCGTTGGCGTTTTTCCACTGACCTTTCGTCTCGTCCGGATTCGACAGATCTGCCGCATATGGCGCCGCGAACTTCCCCGCGTTCAGGTTGCGGTACATGTTTGTCACGCCCTTCCAATTGCCCTGAACACGGCCGAGCGCGAAGAACCAGAGTCGGTCCTTCTGAATGGGGCCGCCGAATGCACCGTTCAAGTCGAAGTCTCTGATCAGGCTGTCCGGCCTGGTGACTGTCGGAAACCGATCAAGATTGCTGCCGACCAGCTTCTTATCGGCGAAACTCGTGAACCAGGAGCCGCCGAACCGATTGCCGCCTGTTCGCGGCACAACATTGATGATGGCTCCGCCGATCTCAGACTCGCCGAGGCTGCCGGACAGGCTGATGTTGACCTCCTGAGAATTCGCAACGTCCACGAGGTAGCCCGAGACACCGGCTCCTCCAATCGCCGCCCCTGCGGGCATCCCGTCGAGCTGCAGGCGTCCCTCGTTGGTCTGGCCTCCGTGCGAACTGAAGGTTACCGAGACCGGGCCGTTCACGCCGCCGACGTTGTTGCTGTTGTAGTTGATTCCAGGAACGAGCGTGACGAGGCTGTTCTGCGTCCGGCCCATCGGAATCGTCTTCAGCAGGATGCTGTCGATGGTGCGCTCCTGCTTCGCATTCTGCGTGTCCACGATCGGCGATTCACCGCTCACCGTGATCGTCTCCGACACGGAACCGACCTTCAGATCGACGTTCACAACAGCCGCGAACGAGCCAGTCAGCTCGATTCCCTCGCGCTTGACCGTGCTGAATCCTGGCAGCGCAAATGTCACCGCATACTCGCCGGCGGGCAGGTTGACGACTCGGTATTGACCGGCACCGTCACTGACAACGTTCCGCACGCGTTCAATGAGCGCCGGACTCGACGCCTCGACGGTGACGCCCGGCAGCACGGCTCCCGAGGCGTCCCTGACGACACCGGTGATGGACGCCTGTGCCGACGCCTGCGCATGGGCGTATACAGGCAGCAGTACGACCAGGACGAAAAACGAGCCTGCTCGAATTGCCCTACGCATCTCGCTCCCTCCTTAGCTGTGTGTCTGACGACGATCTTTACAAGGCAAGGAACAGTAGGGCCGAACATGTTCATTGTCAACATACATTCGCCTCATATGGGTCGAGCCGGCGAGTGCGGCATCCAATAAATTGGAGCGGCCAATTGGCGGATGACGACGGCGGGGCCGGCGTTTTCGCCTTCACGTAGATCCTCGACGCAAAGCTCTACCTGCGATTGCTGGCGAGAACCGTGCGCCCCGCAGGCACTGGACGTGCACCTGCAAGCTTCTGTTTCAAGTAGTCCCAGTCTCGAGTGAACCGGTACGAGTGCCGGGCGGGCGCCTGTGGTGACTGCGTCTCGAACCAGCGGACGGTTCGATTGCTCCGGTTGTAGAACGCGTGGATGCAGCCCACACCGGTCCAAAACAGGTCGCCACGGCGAAGGACGTAGCTGTTGTCATCCGCGACAGCTTCAGTGCACTGTCAATAAACATTCTTGCCAACGGCAGCCCCCAAAAAGACCTCTTCAGGACGGCGTGTATAATGGCGGCGTCGTGGCCCAGAAAGGAAATTCCCCGCCTCAGTCTCCTGCCGGCAAGAGCGGGCCGGGGCGAGTTTCAGAAGATCTCGGTGTCAGACTACGAGCAGGACGGGAACGTAAGGGCTTTACGGTTCGAGGACTGGCTCGCTACGTCGGCGTCTCGCCGAGCCTGGTTTCCCAAATCGAGCGCGGTCGTGTGATGCCATCCGTCGGCACACTCTATGCCATTGCCAACCAGCTCGAACTTGTCGTCGACGACCTCTTCCGTGACGCCAATGCTCCACGAGCGGAGCGCGCCAAACCGCCGGGTGATGCGGTCAATCCAATCCAGCGAGCCAACGATCGCAAGACCATCCGCCTCGCCGAGGGTGTGCGGTGGGAACGGCTGACACCACACCCAGACCCGGAAGTCGAGTTCCTGTACGTCGTATACGAGGTTGGCGCGGAATCGTGTGACAAGGATTCGCTCATTCGTCACGGCGGGAAGGAATACGCGTACATGATGAGCGGCCGGCTGGGCTTGAAAATTGGCTTCGAAGAATTCGAGCTCGGACCGGGAGATTCGATCACCTTCGATGCGCAGATGCCGCACAGATTATGGACGATCGGCAAGAAGCCGGCCGAAACCATTTGGGTGGTCTACAACCGCCACGGAGACAGCCGGACGCGGATCAAGCCCTAGCAGCCCGTGGTGACACTCACATCCAATGAGCCTGACTCACTTCACGCGAAGCGGGACACGGCCTGTCACGCCTTGACCTTCGGTCATGTGAACGATTTGGTTCCCTGAAATGTTCGACGCGACGTCGACCTGCCCGCTGGGCCACCGAATCTCCAACCGGTCGATTCTGGTCGCTGCGCCCAGCCCAAAATGAACGCGCGTGTCGTTCTGACCAAGATAGCTGGAGCCGGCTCTCACTTCCCGAACCTGCGTGGTCGTTCCCGCCGTCAATCGCAGCTTCGCGCCGATCCCATCGCGATTACTCTGCCTGCCGATCACGTGAACGATGACGGCGTTGTTACGATGATCGTTGCGGTTGCGCAATAGATCTACTGACTCGCCGTTGTTCGTGACGAGGATGTCCGGACTGCCGTCATTATCGACGTCCCCGACGACGAGCGTTCGGCCGACTTTGGCCGCGGCAAAGGCCTGTCCGGCCTCGCGGCTCACGTCCGTGAATGTGCGGTCGCCGTTGTTGTGAAACAGCAGTCGGGGCTGGGCGTACATCGACCCTGGACGCACGAGAGCCGTGTTGTCGATCACGTGCCCGTTTGCCATCGCAAGATCGAGCTTGCCGTCATCGTCGTAGTCGAGCCACGCGAGGCCGAAGGTCACGTACGGCAGCGTGGGCGTTCCAATGCGGCTTTCACTTGTCGCATCCAAGAACAAGCCGTTGCCGAGATTGCGAAACAGGCTGGCGGTTTCGAACTCATGATTGCCGATCGCCAAGTCCATCCGGCCGTCTCCGTCGTAGTCTCCAAAGTCAGTCCCCATGCCGGCGCGGGGCTTGCCGTCGTTGGCGACGGCGACGCCGGCCACGAGCGCAACCTCCTTGAACGTGCCATTGCCTTCGTTGTGATACAGGAAGTTCGGCACCGAGTCGTTGGCCACGAAGACATCCGGCCGGCCATCGTCGTCGTAGTCGCCGACCACGACGCCCAGGCCGTTGCCGCGATACTTCGCGATTCCGGCCGGCACGCTGACATCGGTGAACGTGCCGTTGTGGTTGTTGTGGTACAGTATGCTCGTCAGCCCCTGGTAGTTGAGCGGGTGGCAGTACACCCGCAGACCTCGGGCCGGATCGCCGCAGTACTTGTTGTTGCCCATCGCGGCGTCGACATACCTCGTCACAAACAGATCGACAAATCCGTCCCTGTCGAAATCCGCGAACGCGCAACTGGTGCTCCACTGCGAGGCTTGGACGCCTGCAGGGCGCGTGACGTCCCGAAACTGGCCGCGACCGGTATTGCGATACAGCGTGTTCTCGCCGAACCCCGTCACGTACAGGTCAACGCGGCCGTCATTGTCGTAGTCGGCGGCGCAGGCGCCCATGCCGTAGCCGTGAGGCATGATGCCGGAGCTCCCGGTGACATCGTCGAAGGTTCCGTTGCCGCGATTTCGGTACAAGCGATGACGGGAGCGGCGTGCGACGTCCGGCACGGCCAGCGATCCGCCGTCCACCAGAAAGATGTCCGTCCAGCCGTCGTCGTCGAAGTCGAAAAACAGCCCCCCGGATCCCATCGTCTCGACCAGGTGCTTATCCAAGCTTGCGCCGTTGATCGGCTTGAAATCCACGCCCGCGGCGCGCGCGACATTCTCGAATAAGGCAGCGCTGCCCGGACTCGGTGGCGGGAGAGGCGTGCTCCTCGACGGCCGCACGGCAAGCGGCAGTGCAGCCAATATCACTGTCGCACCCACTAGCTCAAGCGCGCGCATCGTCATCGTTCCGCCACCAGTTTCAGCAACCGTTCCTTCTTCAACTGCTGGTAAGCCGCCCCTGCAGCGTCGGCTTCTTCCGTGCGGCCAAGCACAAGATATTCCTTGATAATCGATCGGTAGACATCGGGCTGAACGGGAAGCTTCGCCACCTCGCGAAAGGCGGCAATGGCCTCAGCGTGGCGACCGGCCTTCGATAACGCGTCGGCGAGACTGAGAAGATCGGATGCTGCCGCGGGGGTCCGCTCCGTAACCTGTCGCCACAGCGACGCGGCGTCATCGAACTTCCCCTGCTGTTCGCGGAGGGCGGCTTCGATTCTGAGGAGGTTGGTTGCGTACGATTCACGCAGCCTGCCGAGGTCCTCGGCCTGCAACTGTTGGGCGGCGGCGAGTTCCTGCCGGCCGCGCGGCTCGTCCCCCAAGCGCAGCAAAGCGATCGCGAGTGCGTATCGGGCTTCCCTCTGACCCGGATTGCGGACAAGAGCCCGCCCCGACGCCTCCACAGCCTCGGCGTAGCGTCCCGCGGCCAGGTGAATCTGTCCAATCGCGGCGTGGGCGCTTGCAGCGTTCGGATCAATCAGCGCCTCTACCGCGAATTCAGCCAGTGCCTCGCTTTCGCGATTCTGTTTCCAATAAACCTGGCCAAGTGTCTCGTGCGCCGCAGCGTCGTTGGGATCGGCGGCGACCCACGCGCGGCTCACGCGCGCTGCCGCATCGAGGTCCGCTTCGTTGAGATAGGACCGGGCGATGGAAGCGAGCACGCGGCCAGCGCCAGCGAGCGGACCGAACGTCATCGCCGTCTCGAGCTCGCGCCGGGCGTCAGCGTCACGATGCAGCATTTGGAAGACGCGTGCGAGGCCCCAATGCGCCTGGCCCGATGAGGGAATGGCCTCAATCGCCTCCCGAAGGACGTGTTCCGCTTCCGAGGGATGTCTACTGCTCACGTAGACATCAGCCAGCGTCATGCGCGCACGCTCATTGAGAGGATTCAAGGCAATGGCTGCCCGGAGCTGTTCGATGCTCTTCTCGTACTGATCGTCGAGCCAATAGGCGGTCCCCGACAGACGGCGAGCTTCAGAAGAATCGCCGAACTGCCGGACGTACGTGTCGAGACGGCTGAGCGCAACGTCCACCTGACCGTTCTTGAGGGAAGCAATGGCTTCCTGAACGGCCGCGGACGCCAACGCGGGATCGGTGTTGAGGGGATCGGCGGCCCACGCCTGGCGAAACGCCGTCAACGCGTCTTCATAGCGCCGCTCATTGAGCCGACGAAATGCTGCCGCATAGATCGCCGGCGGGAGGAACGGATCGGCTCCCCTCGCCTCGTCCAGGAGCGTCACTCGCAAGAACGGTGCGGCGATCTCGGCTTGTCCCTCCGCTGCCCTCCGCCGCTGAAATGCCGACAGGAACGTCAGCGCCCGTTCGCGCTCGCTCGATTGGTCAGTGGCCGGCTGATCACTGGTCGGCGCGTGGAGCAGAAACAGATACGCGTTGGCCGGATCTGTCGAATCGAGCGTCCATGCCGCGCGAAAGTCAGCCGCGGCGTTTGCCGATTTGTCGGCGATCTCGTACGCGAGCGCACGAAAGCGATGAATGTCGGCACGCGCCGGATCGAGCGTGGCGGCAACGGTGAATTCGTCTACTGCCGCGTCGATGTGCCCTCGGTCCAGGTACACCGCGCCAAGGGCCACGTGCATGCCGGCGGCGGTGGCCGCCGGCGGAGCGCCCTGAAGCTGGCGTTCGACCGCGGTCCGATATTCCTGAATCGACGCGTCCCAGGCGCTGAGGGCTGTCTCCATGGCGCCAAGGCTCGCCGTCACGGGGGATCGTTCATCCCCAAAATTTCCCCGGACGCCTGCGATCAATTGGATGAGGCCGCCGACGAATGGCTGCTTGGCGTCGAGGATTGACTGGCCGGATGCGAGCCCTGGGATGAGGGCAAAGAGGCAGACCAACGGAAGGCAAGGTCGCTGCATGCCGATGGAGTTCTGTAGGCGCTGACCAGCGGGTCCGAGAATGCCTCGATGGCATTTCCCGACCCGCCTCAGCTTCGACCGCACGGACGTACGCTGAAACGGCGCGGAACCGCCGTCTTTTACCAGTCGAGTTGCACGCTGATGCGAGCGAGCCGCGCCTGCAGAACCGATGTTGGCGTCGGCCATGTCGTGTTCAACAGGGCGCTGTAAACCAGCATGGCGTCGGAGTTGAACACATTCACCACGTCGAACGCCACGTTGGCCCGCATGCCACTGAACCTGAAGATCTTGCCGATGCGCACATCGAGATCGTTCACGCGATCCCCGAACAGTGTGTCAGGCGGCAGCACGTTGATCGTCTGGGTTGCAGCCGAGCTTGCCAGCCGGCGTCCCAACGACTGGACGAGCGGCGAACCCACCGTCGCTGGAAAGATGACGTTTGCGACGAGCGATGGGCCGGGCAAGCTCGAAAACGTGCCGCTCACCAGTACATCGACTTTCGGGATGATGTACGTTCCAATCCCCTTGACCTGCGTGCGAAACGGCTGAACGTCGTTACAGAACGGATTCGTCTGGGCGAACTCAGGCACGTTCGCTCTGATCGAGCACGTATCGGTCCTGAGCTTTCCCGTGCTCGTCCCGCCCTGGAGCGTCAAGCCGTTGTGGAGACGAGCGAACACGTTCACGTCGACGCCATTCCAATTGCGAATGTATGTGCCGTAGCTCTCGATCGCGTTGATGTCGTTCTGGCTCCTCCCGAACAACGTTGGCGCGATGTCATAGAGCGGCCCAACCGCATAGCCGCCGCCGCCCGGCAACCGTGAATCTGACGGCGCAGTCACGGAGTACGGAGAGTAGTCGCCGGCGGTCGTGAGCAGGTTGTCCGTCACATCGACAAAGTGCTGCCACCAACGGCGGTAATAGCCGACCTCAACCGACACGCGCGGCAGCACCTCTTGCTGTACCGACGCACCCAACTGCCAGTCGCTCGGACGAACCCCCCAGCCGCTGAGAATGGCCGGATCGACGGCTGTGACCGGCTTCTGTTTGCCAAAGTTGAGGTCGGACCACCCTCCGCAAAAATCGCCGCCGGTCGCACGCGTGTCCTGGGCCACCGGGTTCATCAGATCGCAGTCCGGTTTGTAGTTTCCGTTCGCGTCCGTCCATGACCGGTTGACGTTGACCGAGCTCTGTCCAGCGACCGTCAGGAGGGACACCGGGTTGGCCAGGATATAGCGGTCCTGATTCGACGCAGGCTGGAGATACTTCCCGATGTTGAACTTCACCGACGTCTTGCCATTTCCCCTTAGGTCGTAGGCGAGGCCGACCCGGGGCGAGATGTCGTTGTAGCCGAGAATCCCTGGCGTCTCCGGGAAGGAAATCGCAGTTGGAATGAATCGGTCGGGGCCGACCTGCTGCGCTGGATAAAAGCTCCAGGCGTGATCGAAACGCACCGCGCCTTGCAGCGTCAGGCGATCATGCGTCCATTGCTCCTGAGCGAAGACGGCCTCGTACTCGGTTCGGACCTGTCGCGTCCACGGGCCCGAGTCCATCGTCAAGCTCTGCGGAGTGCCGTTGAAGAATGTGTACTGGAGACGCTGACTGTTGTTGATGATCCCGAACAGTTCGTCGATGTCCCGATGGAACGCACCCTGGTAGCCAAACTTCAGCGCGTTGGCGCCGGTGACGTAATTGGCGCTCGCGTTCCACGTGTGTGCACCAATACGGCCATTCGGGTAGTTGGACGACCGATACTTCAGACCCGACAGCCCCGTGCCCGGGATTGTGCCCTGTTCCAGCACGCGCACGAGGTCAGCCGTCTTGTCCCCCGGCCGTTCGGCATAGCCCCAACGAGAGGCGTAGACGCTCACACCGGCCTCGATGAGAAGGCGATTCGTCGCCGGCGACTGCCATTTGGCTTGTTGCACGCGTTGCCAATTGTCGGCGTAATCCCCGGTTTCGGGCGCATTCGGCCCGGGGCCGAAAAAGCCATTCAATTGGCTGCCGCCCTCGATGAATCCGTTGCCCGGCTCGGCGACGCGGCACGCGCTGCCGTTGTCCACCCAAGCGCCGCCAGCGCACGATGGTTGATTGTCGTAGAAAACGCTGAATTTGTTACGCGGTGTCGCCTGCCACGTGAGACGGAGCGCGTTGATGAATCGCGCGGTGTCGATGCGGCCTTGCTGGGTGAAGTCGGGGTCGTAGGTCCATTTCGTCGGGTCGCCGGCATTCTTGTTCGCAAAGATGCCTGGCTGCGCGTCACCTCGACCGACGTCCCGGATGTTGTAGAAGAACCAGAGACGGTCCTTCTTGATGGGCCCCCCGAGCGAGCCCTGGACGTCGAACAGATGGAGAATCTTCGGTGGCGCCGTCAGCCCCGCGGCCTGCAACCGAGCCGTGTAATTGCTGCCCTGAAGACCCTGGCCCAGACCAGTCGCGAAGAACGATCCCGTGAACCGGTTGCCGCCCTGCTTTGGAACGACCGACATCTGCGGCCCGCCGGTCTCAGCCTCACCCAGATTCCCTGAGATGCTGAACGCGACCTCTTGCGTGTTCTGCAAGTCGGGTACGTAGCCAGAGACTCCCGCACCTCCACGGGAGGCGCCTGTATTGAGGCCGTCCACGGTCAACCGGCCGTCAGAGGCGGCGCCACCGTGGGCGGTGAACAACAGCATCGTGGGGCTCAACTGAATCTGCGCGGTCCCGGGATCGACTGATGGCACGAGCTGCAGAAGGTTGTTATATGAGCGCGACGTGGGAATGGCCTGCAACACATCGCCGCTGATGACCGCTTGACGCCGCGCGCTTTGCACATCGACGATCGGCGTCTCACCCGTGACTGTCACGGTCTCTTGCAATGAGCCGACGCGCAATTCGGCATTCACAGCGGCCGTCAGCGCGCCTGTCAGCTCGATGCCCTCGCGCCTGTACGTGGAGAATCCAGTCAGCGCGAACGTGACGGTGTAGGTGCCTTGCGGCAGGTTGACGATGCGATACTGGCCGTTCCCATCGGTCAGACCCGTGCGGACTTTCTCGATGAGAACGGGACTCGACGCTTCTACCGTCACGCCCGGCAGTACGGCACCCGAAGGATCCTTGACGATGCCTGCGATGGCTGCCTGCTCCTGCTGTGCGCCGGCCGGCTGGGGTGTGAGCCCGAGGATTCCCAGCAGCGCGATCCACTTCGCAAATCGCCACATATCTCTCGACCTCCTTGCATTGCCGCGCCGTGTACTTACACGCCGTGTGTCTGAAATCCGAGATGTGACCGTTTAGTCAGGGCACACGCTACATTAACAAGTTGTTTACAGTCAAGGAACAAGTGCAGGCGTTGACCTCGGCATCGCGACCGCGATCCAAAAAGCTGAACTTCGACAATGTCGCCGGTTTTCAGGTGGTCCGGGAGTACGTCCCACGTGTAGGTCTCGATCTCAAGCTGAACATCGGTGAAACGTGCCGTTGTGGTTGTTGACAGTAAACACAGCCGAGGTGTAGCCTGCAGCTAAAGTAAACACGTCACGCTGATGTGAGGTCGGGGGCCGGTAGGGGCGCGTCTTACGCGAGCTTCCGCGTCCTGTTCGTTTGTCCGTTTTGCCGTCGCAGCTTCTATTGGAGGTCACGAAATGCGCTCTCTCGGCCGAATGTCGCTCGCCGTCCTCGCCGTGCTCGTCGTTCCGTCGGTGCTCTTCGCTCAAGCGTCGATCGTTGGCGTGGTCAAGGACAGCTCCGGCGCCGTCCTGCCGGGCGTGACGGTAGAAGCGTCGAGTCCCGCGCTCATCGAGAAAGTGCGCACCGCCGCCACGGACGGCAGCGGGCAGTACCGGATCGAAAACCTTCGGCCGGGTACCTACGTCGTCGCCTTCAGCCTCTCCGGATTCAGTACGGTCAAGCGCGAAGGCATCGAGCTGACGGGGTCGTTTGCAGCGACGGTGAACGCCGACATGAAGGTGGGCGCGGTGACCGAGACGATCACCGTCAGCGGCGAGTCGCCGATCGTCGACGTCGTCAACGCGAAGCAGCAGCATACCGTGACCAACGACATCATCAGCGCGATTCCGACCGCGCGGCTCTATCACAGCCTGGTGACGCTGGTCCCGGGCGTCACGCTGTCGGGGTCGCAGGATGTGGGCGGCCTCGCCGGCCCGGTGACGGTGACATTCACCATGCGCGGTGGGCCCGGCAACGAAGGACGGCTGACCACCGACGGGCTGTCGCTGGGGGCGTCGCTGAACGGCACCGGCGTGTCCTACACCGTGGCCGATGTGCCGAATGCGCAGGAAGTGGTCTTCACCACCGCCGGCGGGCTGGGCGAATCCGAGGTCGGCGGTCCGGCGATGAACCTGGTGCCGCGCCAGGGCGGCAACAAGTTCTCGGGGTCGTTCTTCGGGAACTGGGGGAACGACTCTCTGCAAACGAGCAATTACACCGACGCGATCAGAGCGTCCGGCCTTCGCGCGCCGAATTTGATGACGAAGATCTGGGATACCAACGGGTCGATCGGCGGTCCCGTGCTGAGGGACAAGCTGTGGTTCTACACCGGCGTACGGTATCAGGGGAATCGGAAGCTGGTTGCGGGCATGTTCAACAACGTGAACGCCGGCGACGTCAACGCCTGGACCTATGTGGCGTCGGCCACGCAGGCAACCGACGACGGCACGTGGAAGGATGGGAACGGGCGGCTGACGTGGCAGGCGTCGGCGCGCAACAAGTTCAACTTCTACTGGGACGAACAGCGGCTGTGCACGTCGTGCATCGGCGGCGGCAGCGCGACAACCGCGCCGGAAGCGCGCGGGAACAACCACGCGGGACCGCGCGTCGTGCAGACGACCTGGTCGTCACCGCTGACGAGCCGCTTGCTGCTTGAAGCCGGCGTGGGCGGAAACCTGATCGACACCTACGGCGTCCAGGGCAACCTGCCGAACTACCGCTCGCTGATTCCGGTGACGGAGCTCTGCTCGGCGGGATGTGCGAACAACGGCGGCATCGCCGGCCTGGCGTATCGCTCGAACAACTCCTACGTCGCGGACAGCGACGTCTACAGCTGGCGCGCCTCGGCCAGCTTGGTGTCGGGCCGAAGCAACGTGAAGTTCGGGTATCAGGGGCAGCAGCTCGTCAACCATTTCCCGAACTCAATCCTGAACGACACGTGGACAGGCTACACCTTCAACAACGGGATCCCGAGCTCGCTGAGCCAAACCGCCGGCCCGGCGTTGGTCAACACGCACATACAGACGCATTCACTGTACGGGCAGGACCAGTGGACGCTTAACCGGCTGACGCTGTCCGGCGCAGTCCGCTACGACCACTCGTCGAGCTTCTTCCCCGAGCAGCACGTCGGTCCGAATCCGTTCATCCTCACGCCGACCGTGTTCCCCGCGCAGAACGGCACGTCATTTTCCGACATCACCCCGCGCATGGGGGTCGTCTACGACGTGTTCGGGAACGGCAAGACGGCCGTGAAGGTCAACGCCGGAAAGTACCTGGCGGCGGCCGACGGCAGCTCCATCACGGGCGCCCTCACCAATCCGCTGTCGCGCATCTCTACCTTCGTGACCCGCACGTGGACCGACGCAAACCGCAATTTCAAGCCGGACTGCGACTTGAGCGTCCTCACGTCGCAGGATCAGCGCCTTTCCGGCGGCGACTTCTGCGGTCAGGTCAGCAACCTGAGCTTCGCGCTGCCGGTGTTCAGCACGTCGTTCGACCCGGACATCCTTCACGGATGGGGGATCAGGCCGTACGACTGGAACTTCGGCGTCCAGGTGCAACAGCAGATCCTCCCGCGCGTGTCGGTTGAGGTCGGGTACTTCCGCCGCATCTTCGGGAACTTCTTCACGACAAAGAACCTCGCCCTGGCGCCGCTCGGCGCAGCGAGCACGGCGGCGTTCAACGCGTTCACCCTCACCGCACCGATCGACAGCCGCCTTCCGGGCGCCGGCGGCTACCCGATTGGCGGGACGTTGTACAACGTGATTCCGTCGCTGTCGGGACAGATCAACAACTGGACGACCCGATCAGACGTGTACGGGACGCAGACCAATCACTGGAACGGCGTCGAGGTCAACTTCACGGCGCGCGTCAGGCAGGGGCTCACCTTCCAGGGCGGCAGCAGCACCGGCCGGTCCACCACCGACAACTGCGAGATCAAGGGGCAACTGCCCGAGGTTGGGCCGCTCAATCCCTATTGCCACGTCGAGCCGCCGTTCAAGACCCAGTTGAAGGGCCTCGTGTCGTACACGGTGCCGAAGATCGACGTGCAGGTGAGCTCGGCGTTCCAGAGCCTGCCCGGCGCCTCGCTGAGCGCGAACTTCAATTTCACGAATGCCGTTGTGGCGCAGTCGCTGGGCCGCAATCTGTCGGGCAACGCGCAGTTTGCGAACGTGAACCTTCTCGCGCCGGGCACGCTTTACGGCGATCGGATCAACCAGATCGACGTGCGCATCGGCAAGATCGTAAAGGTGCACGGGTGGCGAACGCAGGTCAGCGTCGATCTCTACAATGCGCTCAACTCCAGCGCTATTCAGTCCTACAACCAGACGTTCATCCAGAATGGCGCCTGGCTGACGCCGACGCTCATTCTGCCGGCGCGGTTCGCGAAACTCACCGCGCAGTTCGACTTCTGATCTGGATGTGTCTCATGTTCATGCCCACGGGGATGGACGAGTGGATACTCTGATGCGGCTTCGCTCCCGTCACGAGAGGAATGTGCGTTGAAATCCAAATTCGGACTTGTCGCTGCGATTATCGTGCTTGCCGTCTCGCCGACGCTGGCCCAGTGGCCACGCCACATGCCTGCCGGCGTTCCCAGAAGCGCGGACGGCAACGTCAATCTCGATGCGCCGGTGCCGCGGATGGCCGACGGCACGCCGGATCTCTCGGGCGTGTGGGACGTCGTGCCGTGCATCGATTGCCAGGGCCGCGGCGGTGGCCGGGGCCGTGGGGCCGTGGCGCCCGCAGGCAGTGGACGGGGTGCGAACGCCGCGCCGCCACAGGGCGCCGGCGACGCCGCGGCGCCTGCCGCCGCCGAGGGACAAGCGACTGGTGCCGCACCGGCCGCGCAGGGGCGTGGCGCCGGCGGCGGCGGCCAGGCCGGTGGCGGACGCGCGTCGATGGGAAACGTTGGTGGGGACCTTCCGGGCGGGGCGCCGTATCAGCCCTGGGCGGCCGAGCTCGTCAAGAAGCGGATGGCCGACAACAGCAAAGACAATCCGGACGCGCA
>JAHFUI010000017.1:41845-45496 GCA_023265175.1 Acidobacteriota bacterium | reverse complement strand
GGCAACACCGACACCGAGAACGTCCACGAGCCCGCCGACACGTTCGTCGACACGCGCGCCAACGAGCTCTACGTCGCCGACGGCTACGGCGACCAGCGGGTCGTCGTGTTCGACGCGGAGAGCGGCAAGTTCAAGCGGATGTGGGGCGCGTACGGCAACACGCCGCCCGCGGCGATGGCGCCCAACCCGCCGGTGCCGGCGGCGAATCAGGTAGACGCCGAGAACGATCCGCAGTTCGGCCTCGTCCATGCCGTCAAGGTGTCAAACGACGGCATCGTGTACGTCGCCGATCGCACCCACAACCGGATCCAGACGTTCACGACGGCTGGCAAGTATCTGCGACAAGTCCGCCTCGCGGCCGCCAACAACGTGACGCCGGTTCCGGCAGGCTTCGCGTTCTCGCCCGATAAGAAGCAACAGTTCCTGTATGTCGTGGATTCCGGGCCTATGCAAGTAGCGATCTTCGATCGCGCAACACTGACGCAGATCGGCACCATCGGCTCACGTGGCCCGATGCCCGGACAGATGGACATCGTCCATCACATGGCCGCCGATTCGAAAGGGAATCTCTACGTCGCGGAGATCGTCACTAATCGCCGCGCGCAGAAGTTCGTGATTCAGGGAGCGCGCTGATGCGGCCGCGCAAGACTGAGAGCGAAAGGCTGAAGGCAAGCGGCGGGGCAGTGGCCGCGATCATCCTCGCATGCGTGCTGTCGGTCACGCTGTCCGCGCAGTGGCCTCCTTTCGTCCGCCCCGACGTGCCGCGCGCCGCTGACGGCAAACCTGATCTGAACGGGCCTCCGCCACGACTGGCGAACGGCAAGCCGGATTTTTCGGGTGTCTGGGAGAGCCGCGTGCCACCAAGCGGTCGTCTCGGCGGACCCGCGCTGCCGTCGGTCGGCGATGCCCCACCGCTCGCGAACTTCGTGAACGTGGGCGCGAACATCAAGGAAGGTCTGCCGCTCGCGCCCTGGGCCGCCGAGTTGCGCAAGCAGCGGATGGCCACGGCCTCGAGGGACAATCCGGACGCCCACTGCCTGCCCCTCGGATTCATGCAGCTCCACACGCACTCCCAGCCGCGGAAGGTGGTCCAGACCAAGGACGACATCGTCATCATGTACGAGGCGAACTACGGCCTGCGGCAGATTTTCACCGACGGGCGACCGCCGCCTGTCAATGATCCGCAGCCGTGGTGGTTCGGCTACTCGGTGGGCAAGTGGGACGGCGACACGCTCATCGTCGAGACGACGGGCTTGCGCGACGATGGGTGGTTGGATGTGAACGGCAGCCCGTTCACCAGCGCCGCCAGAGTCACCGAGCGATTCCGGCGGGTCAACCACGGCCGGCTCGAGATCGACATCACCGTCGACGACCCAAAGGCGTACACACGGCCGTGGACCGTCCGCGTGAACCAGCGGCTCATCCCTGGCGATCAGCTGATCGAGTTCGTCTGCAACGAGAACGAACAGTCCTCGAAGCACTACGCCAAGTGACGCGCTAGGAGCATGTCTGAGTGACCGGAACACGCTCCTAGCAGGCCGGCTTCGCCGACGAAAAAGCCAATGATCTGGAACGGACGCGCGCGCAGCGCGCCTACTAGGAGCCCGGGCCGGCTTTACTCGGACGGGTTCCTAGAACGAGGCTGAACATGAAGCTGTTGTTCATCGCCATCGCGTCACTTGCGATCATGGCCGGCATCTCGCCATCGCTGTCGGCGCAGTGGCCGCCGTACCCGACGGCCGGCGTTCCCAAAACGCCGGATGGCAAACCGGATTTGACCGCACGTGCGCCACAAGCCGCCGACGGCAAGCCGGATTTGTCCGGAAACTGGATCCGGGGCGACGGACAGCTGGGACCGGCAGGAGGGGGCACACTTCCGGGGCCAGCCCCGTCGTTTTCCAGCGGGCCTCCCGTCACGACATTCCGGGACGTCGGAGCGAATCTCAAGGAAGGTCTGCCGCTGCAACCATGGGCCGCCGAGCTCGTGAGAGCCCGCAGGGGAGCGAACAGCAAGGACAATCCGGACGCGCACTGTCTGCCGATGGGCCTCATGCAATTTCACAATCACGGCATGCCCAGAAAGATGATCCAGACCCCGGGACTGATGGTTATTGCCTACGAGGCCAATTACGGTCTCCGGTACATCTTCACGGACGGCCGCACCTTGCCCGGCCACGACGCGCAGCCCTGGTGGTACGGGTACTCAGTTGGCAGGTGGGACGGCGACACGCTCGTCGTAGAGACGACCGGTTTCAGGGACGACGGGTGGCTCGACATCATCGGCAATCCGTTGACCGATGCCGCGAAGCTGACCGAGCGATTCCGGCGACCGAATTACGGAACGCTCGAAATCGACGTCACAATCGACGATCCGAAAGCGTACACGAAGCCATGGACCGTCCGAGTGAACCAGCGCATCATGCTCGACCGTGAATTGATCGAGTTCATCTGTCTCGAGAACCAGCAGTTCGATTCGTTCTTGAAGGGACAGAAGTAGGCACGGTCCACCGCCGCCAGCAGTTCGTTGGTAACGATGCGCCATTGCGGTACGTGCATCGCCATTCACTCAGATTCCCGGTTCTCGCGTGACACAAGCTTGTCGGTGTCTCGGGCGACTGCTTGATTGAATATCCCCGAACTGGGATAATGAGTCGATGCGCCGTGTCCTGGCTGCGGACGAGAAGCCGCTACATTGGGTCGCATCGTCCAAGGATGATTTCCTCGAGTTCCCGCATATGGCAAGCCGAAACGCTGATCGCGACGACGAAGTCATTCGCGGCACTGGCAATGTGTTTGCGGACCTGGGTTATCCCGATGCCGCCGAGCGCCAGGCGAAACTGCGGTTGGCCTACGCGCTCAATCAGGTGCTCGAGCAGCGCAAGCTCACGCAAGCGGAAGCCGCGAGAGTATTGGGCGTGACGCAACCGAAGGTTTCCGCGCTTCGGCACTACAAGCTCGCCGGCTTTTCGGTCGAACGGCTGATGACGCTGCTGACTGCTCTCGACCAGGACGTTGAGATCGTGATCAAGCGGAAACCTCGATCCCGGCGAGCCGCGCGCATTAGCGTCGTGGCAGCCTGAACGGATGAACGCTTCGAGCAGGAGAAAGATCCTCTTCGTTGCACACAGCGTGAGCTGTCACGCCTTCATCAAGTGATGAACGGCCGGCTATTGCCCGAGAGCAGGACGCTGACCCGCAATCCAAAGCCCGGTGTCCTCTTTACGTGCACGAGGATGGTTCGCATAGCTGAGTGCCCTCGTCGTCAGTGTGAAACGTGCCACCGCATTGCTGCCGTTTTCGAGGTCCTCGGACTTGGCGCCCTCGCCCTTGATCGCGATGAAGGCGTAACGAATTCCGATAGCAATACCGGCGAGGGAGTTGGGCGCCAAGCGCCTCGAAGGTCCGCAACCCCGCTTCGGTCCACGCATACCCGTTCGATCGGCAGCACGCGGTTCCAGGCGTCGGATTCGGAAGGCAACCGAAACTGTCACTGGCCAGGCCCGCCTCAGCTCGCAGGCACCACCGACTCCAATGCTCTGCGAGCGAGCTTCCAACACCAAGTCGGGACAATAGCCACGCCCTTCCCGATCTCGTAGTGACCCAGAACTGGCCCGAGTCCGCCGCGCCAACCGCGGAGACGTATCACGCGGC
>JAHFUI010000017.1:0-41745 GCA_023265175.1 Acidobacteriota bacterium | reverse complement strand
AGACTAAGCGAAACAGCGAGTCCTTCCCTGAGTTCACGGATCTGAACATCGAGAAGGTTCTCGCGCTGGCTCTCCTTCAGAAGATAGGCCGTATTCGAAATACGCTCTAGCGAAGCGGCGGAGCGCCGCAATCTCTCTTACAGGGCTCTGGACGCACGTACGTCTCCTTGATCTTCTTCCGGTACTCCGGATACATCGTTTCCGGGTAACCCAACACGGCTTCCCTCGGAATGTGAAACAGCTTCGTGAGCTCATCAACGAACGGATTCTTCTCGGGCACGTAGTGAGGAACGCTTTCCCCGGGGCGCTTTCCTTCGAATCCCGAGACGCACGGTGGACCGACGGGCGAGAGAGGCGCCGGGGCGAGCTGAAAGCTCTTCGTCACAATATGTGGCTCGGCCAGGTAGATCGGATCCTCGACCACCGCCAGCACGGTCAGGATATCGCCGTGACGGAAGAAGCGCGACGTCATCGACGCCCGATCGCTGCTCGGCGGTCCGTTCTTCCGGAGGAAGCCCGCCTTCATGTGCGTGGTGGAGGCGACCAGCGTGTCGCCCTCCCAGCGGCCCGTCGTGAAGCCTCCGCGCGTGTGCTCGGCGTACTGGGACGGGTGCGGCCGCCCGTCCATCCAGATGGTCATCGGCGCACGATCTTCCCATGCGCCGATCGTGTAAGAAATCGTGGCGCCTTTGACCGGTTCCGTGTCGCTCCAGATCCTCAGGCCGAAAGGACCCTGCGCGAAATAGAACGCCGGCCATCCTTCGCACTGGCGTTCGATCATCGCCAGCTGCGACGCGTTGTAGCTCAACGCTCTCATGCGCGCCTCGTCGTTGAGCGGGAGCCCCATATAGTCCACTGAGTACGAGTCACGCGAGATGTCTTCCGTATTCCTCGGCGCCCACGATCCGGTCAGCTCGGCCTGTGCAAAGACGTTCCGATCGATCGGCGGCGCCAGCAGCACGAGCAGGGCGACCGCCGTTCGAAGGCTCGGCAGCCCGTGGCGACAGTCGCCACGGGCCGTTACCACGTTGACGAGCACGGTGTGGGATCCCATTTGGAGCCGTCCGCTTCCTTCTTGAAATGTGAGCTCACGATGAACGGCTGCGTCAAATACCGGGCGTCTTCGACCACGGTCGTGACCACGAGCAACTGACCGCCGCCGGGGTACGGGGCCACGTCGAAGTGTTCGGTGACCCTGGCGTTCTCGCTGTAGGGGACACCGTTCTTGCGGAGATATCCAGCTCGCATGTTCGTGGTCACGACGTTCAGCGATCCGCTGCGCGTCGGTGGACCCGCCGGATTCCCGCCGCCGCCGGCCCCAGAGCGTTCCCAGCGCGCGACCGAATTGCCCTGCCACGACACTCCACCGCGCAGAATCCGCCCGGCGGGGATCCCGGAGGTCGGCGTTTCCCTCGAGGCCGGGGAAGGCGAAAAGCGGAAGAGCCGCGTCTGCATGCCGGCGTCGGTGTCGAGACCGAGCGTGTTGTCATCCTGCCACGTGATGTGGATGCGTCCAGGAACGCGCATGATTGCGGCGGCGCCATACGACTTGCACTGGTTCCCGGCGACCTCATCGGCTGCGGGGTTCCACTCGTTCACGATCTTGAGCGCTTCATTCGTGATCGGGACGCCCCGGTAGTCCCCCTTCGCTGGCGTCACCATGCGGTAGCGCCAGTCTTCGTTGACAACGGCCACCCAATATCCGCTCAGATCGATGGGCGCCGACGCCTTCGCCGTTGGCGCCGGCGCCGGGGCCAATGGCGCACCGCGATTCTGAGGGTGCACCCGCGCCGGTGTTGCGAGCGATGCCACGGCGATGAACGCCACTAGAAGCTGTCTTAGTGCGGCCGCCACGCGGCCGCCTAGTAGCGAAGGTTCGCCGCTCTGGGCCACGTACACGCTACCGGGCGGTTTGAGGCGAAGCTTCGCTACTGGACAGGCGCTCATGGCTTCTCCTGTACAAGACTTCGATAAACGGCTTCGACGAAGTTGTTCGTCGTCCACGGGCCCGAATCCGAACCGTACCTGCGCGTGTACCCCCTGGCTGGGGATGCAGCTTTGATCTGGTCCAGGGTCACGCCCGCTTTGATCGAATCCCGAATCCGGTCACGAATGATCGTGACCATATCGCGGTATTCCACCACGTCGAGCTGGTCGCACACGCGACCGTGCCCCGGGATCACCAGCGTGCCGGCCTCCCGCGAGACGATCGGCACGGAGGGAATCGCCAGCTCCACCAATCGATTGAGCGCGGCGATCTCCCCGTTGATGGTGCCGCCCTTTGCCACGTTAATTACGGGGAAACGGGTAGTGTCCAGGATGTCGCCGGCAACAACCACATCCGAACGGCGGAAGAAGACCAGTACATCGCCGTCGCTATGCGCCGCGGGCTGGTGCAGGATCTCGATGCCTTCGCCGTTGAGGTACATGTACTTTCGTGGGTAGTCGAACGTTTCCGTCGGCCATGCGCCGACCGGGAACGGGGAAGCCCGTCCAGTCGGCGCACTCATTCTCTCCAGGACTTTTTCGGCGGAGAGAATCGATGCGACGCCCCCGAGGAAGTTGCCTGGCAGTGCGATCGACCCGGGAGCCGTGAACAGTGTCTGGCCCGCTTTGGAGAGCGTCTCGTTGCCGCCGACATGATCCGGATCGGCGCTGGTATTGATGACGTATCGAATGGGCCGTGGCGTGAGCTTCTTGATCGCCGCCAGGGACGCGTCAGCCCTCGTTGCCGAACCAGCATCGACGACCACCACGCCATCGTCACCGACCTGGACGCCGATGTGACCGCCGGCGCCGGCGATCATGAAGAAGTTGGGACGGAGCTGGAGCACCTCGAGATCGCCAATATCGGTGGTGCTGGTTGGCTGGCCTTGCTGCACTTGCTGCACCGGGAGTCCACCCCGCGCCTCGGCGACGTTCAGATAGGCGCCGACACCGCAGAACCAGACCGCCGCGATAGCCATCGTGCTTCTGATCGCAGGTGTCATGCGTGCGATCCTAGCAGACCTCGCGCTGAAGGTTCGGTCCATTGCGGCAACTGCAGGCGTCACTTTCAACACGCGCCGATCGCCACTCCACGCGCCACGCGCGCGCCCACCTCGCATCTCCTCGCCAGACAACCAATTGCGCCGACGCGCGTGATCGGGTGCGAGTGGACCGCGCCTTGCCTTGGGAGCGGGCGACCCTGATCTGGCGAAGCACCTTCACCCCGGGCTCGACCTCCATCGGCCTCAAGGCCGCCCGACCAGGGTCCTTTACGCGTCGATCGCGACGACATTCGTCGCGCGATGCCATCACCAAGGAGGACTGGAATGTTTCGAAGACTGCTGTCCGTCATCGCCCTCGTCTCTCTGTGCGCCGTGTCGCCGCCGGCACAGGCGTCGCAGTCGACCGCGGCCGCGCGTTCGGCGGCCAAACCGGTCGCCGTTGGCACCGTCAACATCAATACCGCCATCGTCGCGGATCTCGAAAAGCTGCCCGGCATCGGCGTCAAAACCGCGGGCCGCATCATCGAGTACCGCCAGAAGAACGGACCGTTCAAGAAGGTCGAGGAGTTGATGAACGTCCGCGGCGTTGGTGAGAAGAACTTCCTGAAACTGAGAACGCAAATCAGCGTCGGCGCGGCCAAGCCTGAGCACGTCACGCCGCAGCAGCCGTGACGTAGGAGGGGAGAACCAAAGGGAATGCACAATGCAAAATGCAAAATGCCAACCACAACGCGCGCTGCGCATTCCACGTTGTGCATTTCCGCATTGTGCATTCCGGATGGGTCCGGCTATTCGCTGCTGGAGGTGATGTTCGCGCTGGCGCTGAGCGTCACGCTGAGCGCGGTCGCCGGCGCGCAACTGATCGACAGCGTGGACGAACTCCGGGCGGCGGGAGCGGTGCGCTACCTGTCGACGCGATTGCAACAGGCTCGGATGGAAGCCGTGATGCGCTCGACGGATGTCGCGCTGCAGTTTGTTCAGATACCTGGCGGCTACACCTACGCGTCCTACACCGACGGAAACGGGAATGGCGTTCGAACGCGCGACATTCAAGGGGGCGCGGATCCGCGAATTGGACCGGTGGAACGGCTTGCGGACCAGTTCGTCGGTGTCGACTTCGGCGTCCTGCCGGGTTTGCCGCCGGTCGATGCCGGGAGCGCGCCGCCTGGGACCGATCCGATCAAGTTGGGATCGAGCAACATCCTGACGTTCACCGCCTTGGGCACGTCATCATCGGGCAGCCTGTATCTGCGCGGACGCCGAAACGCGCAGTACGTGATTCGAATCTTCGGCGAAACGGGAAAAACGCGCGTGCTCAAGTTCGACGCGCGCGCACAGCAGTGGAAGCCGTCATGACCACGCCCGCCGATCGTCGTCGCACCAGACGGCACGCCAGTCCTGAAGATCACGGGATCGTGTCCGCGCGGGTCCGTCCCGGATACGACGTGTCAGTCATCGATGTCTCCGCCGGAGGAGCGCTCGTGGAAACGCACCATCGTCTGATGCCGGGAGCATCGGTCGATCTTCAGGTGCGAGGCGAACGGCAGCACGAAGTTGTGCGAGGGCGCGTCATTCGATGCGCTGTGTTTCGATTGCGGTCGAACGCGGTCTGCTATCGTGGGGCGATCGCGTTCGATCGGCACCTGCCGTGGTTCGTCGATGAAGAACCCGGCGGGTATGCCGTTCCCGGCCCGGAAAATCGACCAGGCCTCACAAAGTGGGCAGGTGATACCCCACACCTCGCGTGAGGGCGACGCATGAATGCTCGAGGCGGTGGTTTTATGAACAGTTTATCAGCCAGCCAGTGTGGCACTGAATTTGGATCGGCCGCGGTCACACACGTCAGGAGTCGCATGATGACCGCTGCCACTACTCGATCAGAGAGCGATTACGGTCCGCGCCGGCGCGACAGGCGCGAGGCGTTCGGACAGCTCTTGGCGTCGCTGACGCGTACTCTCGATGCCCGCGGCGACATCTCGCTCATGCGCGGCGCGTTCGAAGAATCCCTCCGGCGGATGGTCCCGGTCCGTTCGATTCAGCTTCGTGAAACCGCGAGCCGCTGGATCGGCTCAGCGGATGCAACCGGCGGCGCCGAATCGATCACGCTCGAGGTCGCGGGCGCGGATCCGTCAACGCAGGGCCTTCTCGAAGCGACCTTCGATCCCGGATGTCGGCTCGGCGAGTGGGACTTTCAGATCCTGGGCGTCGCGGCACACATCGGCGCGCTCGTCCTGGAAATCGAGCGTGACCGCAGTCGGCTGGCGCGATTCGGACTGGCCGGGATGCCCAGGCTGCGACGGGATGGGGCTGCGCCGCTCATTGGGTCCACCCCGGCGATGCAGGCGTTGCGGTCGACCATCGAACGAGTGGCGGCGACCGATTTCACTGTGTTGCTGGAGGGAGAAAGCGGCGTCGGGAAGGAGCTCGTCGCTCGTCAGATCCATGAGTTGAGTCGGCGCCGACACGGGCCGTTCGTCGCCATCAACTGTGCTGCCCTCGTGGAGACGCTGCTGGAGGCGGAACTGTTTGGCATCGAGGATCGGACGGCAACCGGCGTGAGGGGTCGCCGGGGGAAGTTTGAATACGCTGATGGCGGGACGCTCTTCCTTGACGAAGTATCCGACCTCTCGTTGTCCGCCCAGGCGAAGCTGCTGCGGGCCATCCAGGATCTGGCCGTCGAGCGCGTCGGTGGCAACGGCACGCATCGGATCGACATCAGGATCGTCGCCGCGACCAATCGCGGTCTGCTACCCCTTGTCGACCGGCAATTGTTTCGGCCGGATGTGTATTACCGCTTGAGCGGCGTCGACATCCGGGTTCCCGGGTTGCGCGAGCGGCGTGCCGACATTCTCGAGCTTGCACGGTACTTTCTCGAGCGCCATCGGGCGACGCGGGCGCTTCGGCTGTCAACCGCCGCCGCCGACGCCCTCGTCGCGTACGACTGGCCAGGCAACGTGCGCGAGCTCGAACGGCTCATGGAACGGGCCGTGGCCCTGGCCGCCACGGACGTGATCGAGCTCGACGATCTGCCGCTGACCGTCCGGGGCGATTACGCGGCCGTGCTGATGCCGTCGATCGAGGGCCGCGAAACGCTCCGCGCGTGGGGCAGCCGGTACGCGCGGCTCGTGCTGGAGCGCTGCCAGGGAAATAAGCGCGAAGCCTGTCGCGTGCTTGATATCAGTTATCACACGCTGCAGGGATATCTCCGCTGTCAGACCGGTGACGGTTCTGCCGCCGGAGGCGGCGGATGGGAAACCGACGGCAAGCTCGATCCGCCGGTACTACCTGTACTACCCGTACTACCTGTACCAAATATTACGGCGGCGGTCGAGGACGCGCCGTGCGACGCGAGCGTCGACGTGTAGCGAGCGGACTGTCGCGGAAGACGTGAGGCGTTTGGCTTCGGCCGGACGCAGCCTCGCGGCGCGCAACGCGTGCGCCGCAAACGCCGGGTGTCTCCGGCGAACGGGGTCGGCGAGGCGGGCGGCGTGTATCACGCTGGGAGGTCGCGCGTCACCCTGCAGGCGACATCCCTTGGGGATGTCGCGGACAAATCGTCCCGAAAGGAGCGCTGTGAAGAACACCATCATCAAGCGTCTGGTTCAGTTCCTTCCTGCCCTGGCCATCGCCGTCTTCATCTTGAGCGATGCTAGGCCCGCGTCAGCGGGCTGCTTCATGAAACTGAAGGACTGCTACGCCCAAGCCGCGAACCAGATGGATTGGCTGGACCTGTGGTTGAACGGTCTGGACTGTGAGCTCGATTTCACCGATTGCGTCCGGCGGGCGATCATCGGCCGATAGCCGCGAGGGCCGGGCGGAGCGCGGGCTTCGCCCGGTTTTACCAAAATGCGCACGATTGTGACGATTACTGTGCTCTTGACGCTGTGCTCACCCAGCGACGGCATGGCCAGCACCCTCCACAAGCAGCCGGTGACGTTCGCCGGCGTCGTTCCAAGCGCCCTCATCGTCGGCCGGGCGGCTTGTCAGGGAGCGACGTGGTTGTTGACCGAGAAGCCGCAGCTCATTCGCGTCTCTGCCACGGCCCACACGGTAAGCGTCCACGATGTTCAAGGCCTTCGTCCCGAGGATCGACTGTGGGGGCTCGCGTGTTTGACCGATGGGAGCCTGTGGACGCTGCCGTCTCCGCGAATGCTCGCGCGATTGGATCCGAATGGAATCGTGCGCGAGCGGCAAGATATCCGGTTGCCGCGAGTTGGACTGTTTGCGTCCGGCGACCGGCTTCTGTTCCAGCAGTTGCCCGCGATGATCGAGGCACCGGTTCTGGCGACGAGCCCGGCTCGCCAGCCCTTCGATGTCCGCACCTGGCCCGGTCTGCGGAGCCGGCCGACACCCTCACGCGAAGATGAGCTCGCGAACAATCTTGTGAACTGCGGCATCGCAGCTGGCGCGTCAGTGCCGTGCTGGTTTGTGAATGACGCGCAAATCGTGGTGTCCGACGGCGTGTCCGCTCGGTTTCGAAGATTCGCCGGATTACGCGCCTCCGGTATCGATCAATCCGCGCCGATCTGGGACGTGGCGCTCGTCGGGCCGGAACGCCTGTGGCTGCTCGCCACCGCACCTGCGTCGGGAAAAGACGGGCGCACCGGCGGGCGGCTGATCCTGGTGAACGACCGAGGCGTCGAGGAGGACCAACTGATGCTCTCTCCCACCGCGCGGCTCATCGTGTGGGCGACCCCCACTCGCTGTCTCATTCTTACGGTTCGCGGAGAGTTGGTGGAGGTCAGCACGCAATGAGGCAACCGGCGCCATGGCGCTTCTTCTGGGTGGTGCTTCGGCCGACGCGCGCACACCTCTTGGTCGGCGAGTTGCTCATCGCCTACGGACTGTTTCTCGCGTGGAACGCTCCCGACGAGCTCGACCAGACGATCGGGTTGGCACTGTTTCTTCACATGTTCGCCGCGTCGATGGGGTACTCCGAACGCGCCACACGCGGGCATTTCGATTCGATTCTGGCCGGACGGTCATCGCGTTGGCCGATTGCGCGGGTCCACTGGGCGCTATCGGCTGCGCCGGGATTCGCCCTGTGGGCGCTACTCGCCGGCATCGACCTCGTCGCGAGGCCGCGCCACTGGCCTCCTTCGGTCTCGATTTCAGGTCTGGCGGCATTCGTGTGGGTGTCGGCCGCGGCGTGGACCGTGACATTGCGGTTGGTTCGTCACGCCGGCGGCGTCCTGTGGCTCGCCCTGCTGTTTGCGCTCGCGGCCGCGCGCCAGATGCATCCCCTCCAACAGATGTTCATGGCGGGCGACGCGACGTGGACCGAGGCGCTGCCGAAGGCGGGCGCCATTCTGGTGTTTCCGGCCTTCCTCGTGTCGCGCCCGCAAGTCGCGGGAGCTCGCACGCTCATCCTCGTATTTGGATCCGCGTTTGTCGCCTGGACGATTGGCGCCTGGCTGATTGTGCGGTTCGACGGGATCTTGAAGGACACGGCATGACGACACGAGCGGCCGAGATCCTCAACGTCTCGAAACATTACCGGGGGCGGGTCGCCTTGAACGGCGTGACACTCGACGTGCATCGGGGCGAGATTCTGGGTCTCATCGGCCCCAACGGCGCCGGCAAGACGACGATGTTGCGGGTGTGTGCGGGGCTACTTCGCCCGACGACTGGATCAGTGAGCGTCGCAGCCGCTCCAGGCGATGAGGGCATTCGCTACTTCGGAGGCGAGCAGACGCTGCCGCCTAACGTGCCGGCGAGACGATGGCTCGCCCTCTGGCAATCCCCGGCGGCAGGGTCGGCGCCTGTGCAATCCTTTGGCGTCCTGTCGCGCGGAACGCGTCAACGCCTCGGTCTCGAAGCGATGCTTGCCAAGTCTGACGCGGCGCTGCTGCTGCTCGACGAACCGTGGGAAGGCCTGGACCCGGACGCAAGTCGATGGCTGTCAGCCGCCCTGCTTGCACAACGATCCGCAAGCGTGGGTGTCATGGTGTCGTCGCACCGCATTCACGATCTCGCCGGCGTCTGCGATCGGTGTGTGTTCCTCGTGAACGGCCGCCTCACAGAAGAAACGGTCGTATGCGCCGGGATCGCGGATCGCGATCGAAGCACGCGCCTGTTCGAGGCGTTCGATCGTTCGCGAGGTGAAAGATGATGACGTGGTGCGCCGCGGCGTTGCTGCTCGCCTTGGCCGCGATCCAGACGCCGGACCGTTATGAAGTGACTGGTCCCATTCCCGTGTCGCTGGGACCGCCGTCACGCATCTTGTGGCTCCCTGCCGACGGCATCGCCGGCGAGCAGAACTGTGAGTTGACGTTTCGGAGCACCTGGAGATGCCGCCTACCGGCCGGTTCGCCGGGCGTTGTCGTCGTCGCCGCCGATCCTAGGCTGGTCTCGTTCCCGATCGGCGTCGCGAATGTCGACACGCCGTTGACGATCGCGTCGTGGGGACGGCTCTTGCTCGTCCAAGATGGAGGAGCAACGCCGGACGACCTTCGGGACTTGCGCGTCATCGCCTGGAAGCCTGAACGCTCGGCCGCGCGTCCTCAAACGCAACGGCTGACGCCAATCCAGGACTCGGCCGTCCATGTGAGCCGGTTGTCGCAGTCGGCGTTCTGGTTGACCGGAGAACCGCTCGACCCCGACGCGTACGTGTTGATTGAGGGCGCCGCGTTTGCCTCGAAACGTCTGTCAACGCCGGCGATCGCGTCAGGTCCACCCGATGTTCCGTTCTATGTGTCGCTGACGCCTCCTTTTTCGATGACGGGCCGGGTCGAGGACCGTGCGACCCAGAACGTTGACGGTGCCGACGTTGAGCTCTTCGAACCGTTGACAATGTCGGAGGATCGAGGGCGATCGCCTGGTCAGCCACCCGTGCTCATTCGTCGCGCGAAAGCGCGCTCGAGCGCCGACGGCACCTTTGTGTTCGATCGGTTGGAAGCCGGTTCATGGTATGTCGTGGCGAGGCACCCGTCGCGCGGTCGCGGAACCGCGTCAGTCAGTGTGGTGAGCGAGCCGCTCGTGATCCGGCTGACTCCGCCAGCACGGCTGACCGGTCGTGTCCTGCAGAGGGCGCTTCCTGTCGCCGGCGCACGCATCCGATTCGTGCCGGACCCAACGGCGTGGATGGCGAGCGTCGATCCCCGCGACCACCTGGTCGAGGACACCTACAGCGGGCTGGACGGCCGCTTCAGCCTCACGCTTCCGCTGGACAGGACGGGGACGGTTCAAATCGCCGGTCCCGACAATGCCTCACGCCATTTCGCGGTACCGAGCCACATCAACGCCGACGAGGTCGTGCTCGGCGACGTCACACTTTCCGGGCTGAGGCGAGCGACCGTGCGCCTGTCCGATCCGGCGATGTGCGAGCTGTTTGCCACCGGGCCTCTTGGGACCCTGGGCCTCGCGACTGTTCGCGCGACGGGTGCATCGAGCGTCTATTGGTTCGACCTGCCCGAGCCGGGCGCGTGGGCATTGAGCGCGGAATGCGACGGCCTGGCGCCTGCGATCGAGCCGCCGCTGATCACTGTTGCGCCCGACGGCCCCGAGCCTACGGCTTATGCGCATTTGGTCCGATCTGCCCCGGATCATTGACCACACCGGGAGCCCATAGTACGGTTACCTGTTCCTGTCACGCGTCCGCTCTGTTCATGG
This sequence comes from Acidobacteriota bacterium, assembly GCA_023265175.1. GTDB lineage: Bacteria > Acidobacteriota > Vicinamibacteria > Vicinamibacterales > CAVVIG01 > JAHFUI01. Next base: position 31,144 of record JAHFUI010000017.1, on the reverse strand, counting down.
AACCGGTCACCGACACTTCCCTCAAGAAAACACCGCTCCACGCCCGCCATCGCGCCGCCGGCGCGAAGATGGTCCCGTTTGGTGGGTGGGACATGCCCCTCGAGTATTCCGGCATCGTGGACGAGCACATGGCCGTTCGGACGCGCGCCGGTCTCTTCGACGTGAGTCACATGGGCGAAATTGAGATCGCCGGCACGGACGCGTTGGCCGGCGTCCAGCGGATCTCGTCCAATGACGCCTCGGCGTTGCAGGTCGGACAGGCGCAGTATTCAGCGTTGCTCACCGCGCGCGGCACGTTCGTGGACGATCTGCTCGTGTACCGCCTCGCGCCGCAACACTTCCTGCTCGTCGTCAACGCCGCCAATACCGAGAAGGATTTCGCGTGGATCGACAACGAGATCAAGACCGCCGGTGATGTCGTCGCCGTGGACGCCAGCTCGCGGTACGCGCTGCTGTCCGTACAGGGGCCGGCTGCGCTCGACGTGCTGGGGTCGCTCACGGAGATCGATCTGCCGGGCATGAAGTACTACCGGTTCGCGCACGGCGAGGTGGCGAACGTGCGCGCCACTGTCTCGCGCACTGGCTATACGGGCGAGAATGGATTCGAGGTGTTCGTGCCGCCGCAATCGGCCGAGCGCGTCTGGCAGGCCATTCTCAGTGCCGGCCAGGCGGTGGATTTGATTCCTGCGGGACTCGGGGCGCGCGACACCCTCCGGCTCGAGGCATCGATGCGGTTGTACGGTCAGGACATCGATGACACGACGACGCCGCTCGAGGCCGGCCTGGAATGGATCGTCGGCTGGAAGAAAGGCGACTTCAACGGAGCAGCCGCGCTCCGCGAGCAGAAGAGCCAGGGGCCCAGCCGGAAACTGGTTGGCTTCGAGATGCTCGATCCCGGAATCGCGCGCCATGGACACGAGGTCTTCATCAACGGCGAGACATGTGGGCGCGTGACGAGCGGGACGCAGACGCCGTTCCTCAAGAAGGCCATTGGCATGGCGTATCTGCCGATCGCGTACGCGGCGCCTGGCACCGAGATCGGCGTGGACATCCGCAGCCGTCGGGCCCGCGCCCGCGTCGTGCCGATGCCGTTTTATCGACGCCCCTGACAGGGTGCCGCCGAGGCGGTGCTCCGCAAACATGACCCGAGGCCGAGAGTCTACGCGCGAGGCCGAGGGACGGCGAAGTCTTGCCAGCGCGTGGCAGCCGTGAGCCGTTGCGAAGCGCGAACGCGCTGAGCAACAGCGCCGGGGGTGGGGCCCCGGCGCAGTGAATGAAGGTGGGGCCCCACGCGGATCAATAAAGGAGCGGCGATGGCGTATCCGGCCGGCCTGAAGTACACGAAAGATCATGAGTGGGTCGAGCTCTCCGGCGATCGCGCAAAAGTCGGCATCACCGATTACGCGCAGAAACAGCTGGGCGATGTCGTGTATGTCGAGTTGCCGGAAGTAGGCGCCATCCTGAGACAGGGCGAATCGTTCGGCACGATCGAATCCGTCAAGGCGGTCTCGGAGCTGTACTCGCCTGTGTCCGGGGAGGTGGTGGACATCAACGCGTCGCTCAAGAACAAGCCGGAGACGGTCAATTCGGATCCCCATGGAAGCTGGATGATTGTGGTGAAGCTAGGTCACCCGGCCGAGACGGCCGCACTCCTCGACGCTGCCCAATACACCGACCTGGTGAGATAGGCCGGGCTCATGGGACAGTTCCAGTCCCGTCATATCGGGCCCGACCGGGCGGAGTGCGATGCGATGCTGAAGGTCATCGGCGCGTCCTCGCTGGACGCGTTGATCGATGAAGCGATTCCCGCAGGCATTCGACTCGCAGGTCCACTCAATCTGCCTGACGGCCAGAGCGAGCATCAGTACCTGCGCGACCTTCGCCGGCTCGCAAACCGCAATCAATTGTTCAAGTCCTTCATCGGCCTCGGCTACTACGACTGCATCACGCCGGGCGTGATCCTCCGGAACGTCCTTGAAAATCCCGGCTGGTACACCCCGTACACGCCCTATCAGAGCGAGATCGCCCAGGGCCGGCTCGAAGGCCTCCTGAACTTTCAAACGATGGTGCGCGATTTGACCGGCATGGAGATCGCGAACGCCTCGCTCCTCGATGAAGCCACGGCTGCGGCCGAAGCGATGACGATGATGTACCGCGTGCAGGGAAGGCGGGTCGCGAAGGCCGGCGGTCGACCGCGGTTCTTCGTCGCGAACTCCTGTTTTCCGCAGACGATCGACGTGCTGGCTGGCCGCGTGGATCCGCTCGGAATCGAACTGGTCGTGGACGATCTCTCCTCGGCGTCGTTCGACAGTCGTACCTTCGGCGCGCTCGTTCAGACGCCCGATGAAGCCGGCCGCGCTCACGATCTGCGCGACTTCATCGCCACGGCCAAGGCCGAGGGTGTGTTGGTGGCAGTGGGCACCGATCTGCTCAGTCTTGCGCTTCTGACGCCGCCGGGCGACATCGGGGCGGACGTCGCGTTCGGGAGCTCGCAACGCTTCGGCGTCCCGATGGGTTACGGAGGGCCACACGCTGCGTTTTTCGCGACGCTCGAACGGCATGTGCGCCAGGCTCCCGGCCGCATCATCGGCGTGTCGATCGACGCACACGGCAACCGCGCCTACCGCATGACGCTGCAGACGCGCGAGCAGCACATCCGCCGCGACAAGGCCACGTCGAACATCTGCACCGCGCAGGCGCTGCTGGCGAATATCGCCGGATTCTACGCGGTGTACCACGGACCGAAGGGGCTGACGAGCATTGCCCGCCGAGTCCATGAGCAGGCCAGGGTCCTCGAACGGGAGCTCGCAAGGGCGGGCGTTCGCCAGCTCAACGACATCTACTTCGACACGTTGAGGCTCGACGTGGACAACGTCGAGCGGCTTCATCGGACAGCACTCGCGTCACGGATGAACTTTCGCTATCGACCGGACGGGACCGTCAACGTCGCGCTCGACGAAACGACAGATACCACCGGCGTGCAAGTCATCGCGACGGTGTTCGCCGCCGCCCAGGGTGTCGAGGCCACAGCCATCGATCTGTCGCGGCAAGATCTGGAACCCGATCTGGAGCCCTTGTATCCACCGACGCTCGCCAGGACGTCTGCGTTTCTCGGCCATCCGGTCTTCAGCGCCCATCACTCTGAAACGGAGATGATGCGATACCTCCGACGGCTGGAGCGAAAAGACATCGGCCTGGACACGTCGATGATTCCGCTCGGCTCCTGCACGATGAAGCTGAATGCCGCATCCGAGATGCTGCCCGTCACATGGCCTGAATTTTCGAAGCTCCATCCGTTCGTTCCCGTCGAGCAGGCCGCCGGCTACCACGAGCTCTTTGGCGATCTCGAGGCGGCGCTGCGCGAGATTACCGGTCTCGCGGCGGTCTCGCTGCAACCGAATTCAGGGGCGCAAGGCGAATTCACCGGGCTGATGGTGATCCGTGCCTACCACCGCGATCGTGGTGACGCGCATCGGGACGTCGTGCTCATTCCCGCCTCCGCTCACGGTACCAACCCTGCCAGCGCCGTGATGGCAGGGATGCGGGTGGTCGTCGTGGCGAGCACCAGCGGCGGCAGCATCGACGTCGACGACTTGCGCGCAAGAGCAGAAGAGCATCGTGAGCGGCTCGCCGCACTGATGGTCACGTATCCCTCGACGCACGGCGTCTTCGAAGAATCGATACCGGAGGTGTGCGCCATCGTGCACCGGTGCGGCGGGCAGGTGTACCTGGACGGCGCCAACATGAACGCGCAGGTCGGCCTCACGAGCCCAGCGGCCGTCGGCGCCGATGTCTGCCATCTCAACCTCCACAAGACGTTCAGCATCCCGCACGGGGGCGGCGGACCCGGCATGGGCCCCATCGGAGTCGCCGCTCATCTGGCGCCGTATCTTCCCGGTCATCCGCTGGTCACGACTGGAGGCCGCCGCGCGATCCGTGCAACGGCTGAAGCGCCGTGGGGCAGCGCGAGCATTCTGCTCATCTCGTATGGCTACATCAGAATGCTGGGCGGCGACGGCATGACCGACGCGACGCGGTATGCGATCCTTAATGCCAACTACGTCAAGTCTCGGCTCGAACAGGATTATCCGGTCCTGTACGCGCGTTCGAACGGCCGGGTGGCGCACGAGATGATTTTCGATCTGCGTGCGCTGAAGCAGGCAAGCGGGATCGATGAAACGGACGTGGCCAAACGGCTGATGGATTTCGGATTTCACGCGCCGACCGTGTCGTTCCCGGTGGCCGGTACGCTGATGGTGGAGCCAACGGAAAGCGAATCGAAGGGGGAGCTCGATCGGTTCTGTGATGCGATGGTCGCGATCCGCGGCGAGATTCAGGCCGTCATTGACGGCACTGCCGACCCGGACGACAACGTCTTGAAGCACGCACCGCACACGGCCGCCGCGGTGTCGGCCAACGAGTGGAAGCACGCGTATTCGCGGGAACAGGCGGCATTCCCGCTGCCCTTCGTCCGCGCGAACAAATTCTGGCCGAGTGTGGGGCGCGTCAACAACCCGTACGGCGACCGCAACCTCATGTGCGCGTGCCCGCCGCTTGACGGGTACGCGTGAGCTCCTGCGCCTTGCGGCGAAAGGCATCGAGAAGCGCGAGTGTGATCGGACCGGGAACGCCGGTGCCGATGGGCCGGTTGTCGACCTGGACGATCGGCACGATCTCCCGGGTCGTGCTCGTGAGGAACGCCTCGTCGGCGCCGAACAGATCGTCGTCTCGCAGGACGGCCTCGCGCACCGGGACGGCTCGGTCGGCGCCAAGTTCGAACACGAATTCGCGCGTGATACCCGGGAGCAGCCCTGCGTCGAGGGGCGGCGTCAACGCCGCGCCGTGCTTGACGATGAACAGGTTCGAGGTCGTGCCCTCGGCGAGCTCACCTCGGTAGTTGCGCATTACGCCCTCGAAGGCGCCGCGCCGAACCGCCTCCTGCATGGCGAGCGCATTGTTCAACAGGTTGTTCGATTTGATCAGTGGATTGACCGTTGCGGGATGATTTCTGACGGTCGACACGATCGCGACGCCCACGCCGCGTTGGAACGCCTCGCGTGGCGGATCGACCTGGGGCTTCACGATCACGACGATCGACGGCTCTGGACAGACCGCCGGATCGTACGACAGGTCGCCGACCCCTCGAGTCACGAGCAGCCGGATATACGCCTCTTTGTCCGTCCCGCCGTCCAGACCTCCGGCCCGCATCGTCGCGCGAAACCGATCGTCGATCTCGGCATCGTCAATCGGTATCGGCAGGGCAAGCATGCTCGCGGATGTCCGCAAGCGGCGCATGTGACGCTCGAAAAGGAATGGCTCGCCACCGTACGTGCGCAGCGTCTCATAGACGCCTTCGCCGTAAAGGAATCCGTGATCGAACACGGAGACGACCGCGTGCGCCTGATCGACAATGCGGCCGTGGACGTTGACGATGGCAGCCATGTGATCAGCGTACCGTTTGCGCCAAGCCCGGCGCAAGGCGCCTGCGCACGTCGTGTCCGCTTTGATTAATGAGGCGGACCAGTGAGCAGAGGGGATCAGGTTTTCTTCGATCGCGGGCTGCGGCGGCCTGCCGGGCCGGGGGCGCGTGGCGAACGTCGTCGGCCATTTGGCTGCTCGCCCAGCAGTGCGAGACGGGACAGCACGTCTTCGTGCAGCACGAGCATGTGCGTGCGCGTGTCCTGGTTGAGGACGCGCATCTCCTCCCGCAGCGCCTGATCGCCGGCGCGAATCTCTTCCCGCAACGCCTGATCACCGGCGCGAATCTCTTCCCGCAGCGCCTGATCACCGGCGCGCATCTCCTCCCGCAGCGCCTGATCACCGGCGCGTATTTCTTCCCGCAACTCGCGACGCGTCTCTTCGTCGCCGGCGCGAATCTCTGCCCGCAAGGCAGAAAATCCAGCGCGCATCTCCACGCGGAGTTGCGAAAACTGCAAGTCCATCGAAGCAAAACCCCTGTCGAATGCAGCCGCCAGCGCGGCGACGCGATCGGGCAGTTGTTCGAGACTTTCCACTTTACGCTCAAGCACTTCCACGCGATCGGCGAGTCTTCCTTGATTCATTTCGGCCTCCTGCCGGCATGACGATTCACGAATTGGAACCGTTTGCGGTTGGAAACCGTTAGCGAGAAGCGTGCCGACACGCGATCAAGTGGACGACGGTAGCATCGTCAACAGGCCGATGCAACAGGTGACATACAATACATTTACAATACATACAATATCGCTTCGCATGCGCGTGCTGAACTCGACACAAATGCGGGCCGCCGATCGCCGTACGATCGAAGAGATCGGCATTCCATCGCTCGTGCTGATGGAGAACGCCGGCCGTGAGGTGGTCGCCGCCATGGAAGCAGTCCACAGCGACCTGCTCGAGCGCCGCGTGGCGGTCTTGTGCGGCCGGGGCAGCAACGGGGGCGACGGGTTCGTCGTCGCCCGCACGCTGATGCAGCGTGGCGGCGACGTGGCGGTGTTCCTCCTTGGCCGGGTCACGGAGGTTCGCGGCGACGCGCGCACGAACCTCGAAATTCTGGGTCGCCTGGGCGTGACCGTGGTCGAGATCGATGACAGCCAGGCGTGGGAGCTCCATTTTTCTGAAGTGAGCGATTGCACGTTGATCGTGGATGCGATCTTCGGGACCGGCCTGAACGCGCCGGTCAGCGGTCTGATTCAGAGCGTCATCGCCGATGTCAATGCGTCCGGCATTCCCGTCGTCTCGATCGATCTGCCGTCGGGTCTGTCGGCCGACTCGGCGGACCCCATCGGCGATTCGATCGAAGCCGGCCTGACCGTGACGATCGCCGCGCCCAAGCTGCCGCTCGTGCTGCCGCCCGCGGAAACGCGCGCCGGCGACATTGTGATTGCGGACATCGGCATTCCATCAGAGGTGCTCGACGGGATCGAAGGTCCGCGCGTGGAGCTGCTCACACGCGGGACCATGCGTGAGCTCATCACCCCCCGAGCCGCCGACAGCCACAAGGGCGACTACGGCCGTGTCCTCGTCGTGGCCGGGTCGCGCGGCAAGACCGGGGCGGCTCATCTGGCGGCGGTCGGCGCCTTGCGGTCGGGCGCCGGTCTGGTGACGGTCGCCACGCCCACGAGTTGTCAGGCCGTCATCGCCGCGATGGCGCCCGAGTACGTGACCGAGGGGCTCGACGAGACCGACGAGGGCCTCGATCCCGATGCGGTCGAGCGCGTGCTCGAGCTTTCGCGCGATGTGATCGCGCTCGGACCGGGTCTGGGTCGGGCGCCTGCCACCGGCCGTTTCATCATGCGGCTGGTCGACCGCGCAACGATGCCGCTGGTCATCGATGCCGATGGACTGAACGCGTTTGGCGGCGATCCCGATCGGCTGGCGGGCCGCGAAGGACGCGACGTCATCATCACGCCGCATGCCGGCGAGATGGGGCGCCTCCTTGGCATGTCATCCGACGAGGTGCAGGCGAGCCGGCTCGAGATCGCGCGCAATTTCGCGGTGGCGCATCACGTGTACGTCGTCCTGAAGGGACACCGGACGATCATCGCGACGCCGGACGAAAAGATCTTCATCAACCCGACCGGAAATCCAGGCATGGCCACCGGTGGGACCGGCGATGTCCTGACAGGCATGATTGCGGCGTGGCTCGCGCAGCTCCTCGACGCGGAAGCGGCGTGCAAGCTGGCGGTCTACCTGCACGGCATGGCGGGCGATCTTGCGGAGGCGGATGAAGGGGAAGTCGCGATGACAGCGGCTGATGTGGCCGGCCATCTCGGCGACGCCATCCTCGAGCTCACGGCGCGACGCAAAATCGTCGAACGCAATCACGGGTCCGCCTAAAGAGCTTTAGCCGGACCTTCTGTGACGAGCACATTCACCACACATTCCGAGTCCGAGACCTCCGCCCTCGGGAGTGACTTGGGGCGCACGGTCGAACCCGGGGCGGCGGTGTTGTTGTTCGGCGATCTGGGCACGGGCAAGACCGCGTTCGTTCGCGGACTCGCAGAGGGACTCGGCGTCAGTGCAACGGAGGTCAGCAGTCCCACCTTCACATTGATTCAGGAATACCGTGGCGGCCGCCTGCCGCTGCTGCATGTCGATCTGTATCGGTTGGAGGATCCGCGCGAGATCGACGATCTCGGGCTCGACGAGTTGGCGAGCGGGGTCGTGATGGCGATCGAATGGGCGGACAAGCTGTCAGAACCGCCTCACGAGGCGATTCGCGTCAGGATTGAGCACGCCGGGGACAGGGCGCGGCGGATTACGATCGAAATGCACAATGCACAATGACGAATGCATTACCGCGACATTTCGCATTGTGCATTATGCATTGTGTATCACTCTGATCTGTAGTTTGGCGCCTCGTTCGTGATGGCCACGTCGTGCACGTGGCTCTCGCGGACGCCGGCCGGCGTGACGCGAATCAGCGTCGCGTCTCGCTGCAACATCGGAATGGTGCCGCAGCCACAGTAACCCATCCCGGCGCGCAGGCCGCCCACGAGCTGATAGATGAGCCCGGCGACGCTGCCTTTGTGCGCGACGCGGCCTTCGATGCCTTCCGGCACGAGCTTCTCGGTCCCTCCGGGCGCCTCCAGATCGAATTCGTCCTGAAAATAGCGATCGCGGCTCCCGCGGCGCATGGCGCCGATCGACCCCATCCCGCGATATTCCTTGAAGCTGCGGCCCTGGTAGAGGATCAATTCGCCGGGGCTCTCGTCGGTGCCGGCGAACAGGTTCCCGATCATCGTGCAGCTCGCGCCCACCGCAATGGCCTTCGTGATGTCGCCGGAGAACCGGATGCCGCCGTCGGCGATCACCGGGATCCCGTGCGACGCGGCGGCGTGCGCGCATTCCATGACCGCGGTGATCATCGGCACGCCGATTCCCGCAATGATGCGGGTCGTGCAAATCGAGCCGGCGCCGATGCCGACCTTCACCGCATCGACGCCCAGCGCGACGAGCGCTTCGGTCCCCTCCGCCGTCGCGACGTTACCCGCCACCAGATCGATATCGGGGAAACGACGACGGAGGTGCCGGACCATGTCAAGCACGCCCTGCGAATGTCCATGCGCGGTGTCGACGACGAGCACGTCGACACTGGCGCCGACCAGCGCCTCGGCCCGCTCCATCGTGTCGCGCGCGACGCCCACCGCGGCTCCGCACCGCAGGCGGCCGAGCGAATCTTTCGAGGCGTTGGGGTACTTGACCGCTTTCTGAATGTCTTTGACCGTGATGAGCCCCTTGAGCCTGAACTCGCGATCAACGACGAGCAGCTTTTCGACCTTGTGCTCGTGGAGAATCTTTCGCGCCGATTCGAGCGTGGTGCCGACCGGCACCGTGATCAGATTCTCGTGGGTCATCACCTCCGAAATTGGCCGGGTCACGTTGGTCTCGAACCGGAGATCACGGTTCGTCAGAATCCCGACCAGCCGTCCTTCCTTGCCGCCGTCCGCGGTGATCGGCACGCCGGAGATCCGATACTTCTTCATCAGATCGAGAGCCTCGTAGATCTTGTGCGTCGGGGACAGCGTGATCGGGTCGACGATCATTCCGCTTTCCGAGCGCTTCACCCGGTCGACCTCCGACGCCTGCTCCTCGATCGAGAGGTTCTTGTGGATGACGCCGATGCCGCCGTGCTGCGCCATCGCAATGGCCAGCCGCGATTCGGTGACCGTGTCCATCGCCGCGCTGACCAGCGGCAGGTTCAAGCGGATGTTGCGGGTCAACCGCGTGCTGACATCCACCTGCGTGGGCACCACGTCAGAATGCCGCGGCACGAGCAGCACATCGTCGAAGGTGAGCGCGGTCGCCAGAGCGGACCCGATGGAGAGCAGCGTCGGAGCTCCGGTTCTTACTTCCATATCGCCCTCAATGACATCGACCGACGACTGTCGACCGACGACTGTCGACTGACGACTGTCGACCGACGACTGTCGACTGACGACTGTCGACCGACGACTGTCGACTGACGACTGTCGACTGACGACTGTCGACTGACGACTGTCGACTGACGACTTCTAGGCCGCGGCGCCGTGGCATTTCTTGTATTTCTTCCCGCTGCCGCACGGGCAGGGATCGTTGCGTCCGACCTTCGGCTCGTCGCGGCGCACGGTTTTTACTTCGGCATCGTCGCCACCCACTCGTGGCGGCTGCACCTGGCCCCGGCCGCCTGGGGGTGTCGGCGCGGGGGCTGGCCCGCGTCTGGGCGCGCCGAACGGGGACGCGGGCGCGGCTTCCGCGCCACCGGACAAGATGAGTGGCGCGCGCGGCCGCTTCACGGGACGCGGCGCCGCGCCTTCATCGCCCTGAACCGGCCGCAGCCACCACAGATACCGGACCATTTCCTCGTCCACGCGATCTTTCATCGCCTGGAACAGCTCGAAGCTTTCCTTCTTGTATTCGATGAGCGGATCGCGCTGGCCGTAGCCGCGCAGGCCGATGCCTTCCTTTAAATGGTCAAGGCTGTAGAGATGATCTTTCCACTGCGTGTCGACAATCTGCAGCATGATGTCGCGTTCGACGCGTTGCAGGACGTCTCGGCCGACGACTTTCTCCTTCTCGTCGTACGACGCCTGAGAGCGCTCCCACAAGGCGTCGCGAATCTCGTCGGAGGTCCGATCGCTGAAGTCCATCGCCGCCGTATCGACGGCGAACACCCGACCGACCTCACGCCTGAGCGCGTCGAGATCCCACTGCTCGAAATCGGCGTCGCGCGGCGCATAGGTTTCGATGAGCGAGTCGAGAATGTCTTCGGCGAGCGACACCAGATACTCGCGCGTGTCGACGACGGTCTCTTCGTCGAGGTGAATGTGGCCTTCCAGGAGCTCGCGGCGCAGCGCGTAGACGTTCTCGCGCTGCTTGTTCATCACATCGTCGTACTCGAGGAGGTGTTTGCGGACGGAGAAGTTCTGGGCCTCGACCTGCTTCTGCGCGCGCTCGATGGCGCGCGAGACCATGCCGTGCTCGATCGGCACGCCCTCTTCCATGCCGAGCTTTTGCATCAGACCCGCAATGCGCTCCGAGCCGAAGATACGCATCAGATCGTCTTCGAGCGAGAGGTAGAAGCGTGAGGATCCAGGGTCGCCCTGGCGGCCGGCGCGGCCGCGCAGCTGGTTGTCGATGCGCCGTGCCTCGTGCCGTTCGGTGCCGAGGATATGAAGACCCTCGAGCGCGACGACTTCATCGTGCTCGTTGTCGGTCTGGGCTTTGAAATGGTCGAAGATGCGCTGGTAGGCGGCCTTGGGCACACGGTAGAAGGCGTCGAGGTGATAGAAGTAGACGAACTGCTCGTCCTCGACGAAGCGCTCTTCGCCCTTCGCGAGCCGCTCGGCGATCTGCTCGGCCAGGCATTGTTGGCGCGCCATGAATTCGGCGTTTCCGCCGAGCAGGATGTCCGTGCCGCGGCCGGCCATGTTGGTGGCGATCGTGACCGATCCCTTGCGTCCCGCCTGGGCGACGAACTCGGCTTCCTGCGCGTGGTATTTCGCGTTGAGCACGACGTGCTTGTCCACGCCGCCTCCGGTCGTCGTGCCGCGCTTGAGGCCGCGCCGATCCAACATCGTCGACAACCGTTCGGATTTTTCAATCGAGACGGTGCCGACGAGGACAGGCCGGCCTTTGGCATGCTCGTCCACGATCTCGGTCACAATCGCGTCCCACTTTTCCGTTTCGGTCCGATACACCAGATCGGGATTTTCGACGCGGCGGAGCACGCGATTCGGCGGGATCACGACGACGTCGAGGTTGTAGATCTTGGCGAACTCTTCGGCCTCGGTGTCCGCCGTTCCTGTCATCCCCGACAGCTTCTTATATTTGCGGAAGTAGTTCTGAAAGGTCACCGTCGCGAGCGTCTGATTCTCGCGCTCGATCTTCACCTTCTCCTTGGCCTCTACCGCCTGATGAAGGCCATCACTCCATCGACGGCCGGGCATCAGCCGGCCGGTGAACTCGTCGACGATGACGACTTCGCCGTCCTTGACCATGTAGTCCACGTCCTTCTTGAAGAGGGCGTGGGCCCGCAGCGCCTGGTTGATGTGGTGGAGGAGGGGCATGTTCGCGGGATCGTAGAGCCCGCCCGGTTGAAGCCGGTGCGTCAACAACTGCTCCGCCTTCGCCATCCCACCTTCGGTGAGCGTCACCGTCTTGTGTTTCTCGTCGACGAGGTAGTCGCCGGTCGCTTCGAGTGCCTCGCGCTCTTCAGCTTTCGCGTCGCCGCGCGTGATCGCGCCCGGTTTGAGCCGCGGAATGATGCGATCGACCTCGTAATACAAGTCGGTGGATTCTTCGGCAGGCCCCGAGATGATCAGCGGCGTCCGCGCTTCGTCGATCAGGATGCTGTCGACTTCGTCGACGATCGCGAAGTGATGCCCGCGCTGCACGTAGTGCGCGAGCTCGAACTTCATGTTGTCGCGGAGGTAGTCGAACCCGAACTCGTTGTTCGTGCCGTAGGTGATGTCGCTTCCGTACGCCACCTGCCGTTCGGCGTCGTTCAGATCGTGCTGGATGACGCCGACCATCATCCCGAGAAACCGGTAGATCTTGCCCATCCACTCCGAGTCGCGCCGCGCCAGGTAATCGTTCACCGTGACGACGTGGACGCCCTTGCCCTCGAGGGCATTGAGATAGGCCGGGAGGGTGGCGACAAGCGTCTTGCCCTCGCCGGTCTTCATCTCCGCGATCTTGCCTTTGTGCAGGACGGCGCCGCCGATCAGCTGGACGTCGAAATGCCGCATGTTGAGGACGCGGCGGCCCGCCTCGCGGACTACGGCAAACGCTTCGGCGAGCAGGTCGTCGAGCGGCGCGCCGTGGGCAAGACGCTCACGGAATTCAGCGGTTTTGGCGCGGAGCTGTTCGTCGCTCAGTGCCTGGATCGCCGGCTCGAACGCGTTGACTTCACCCACGACCGGGCGCAGGCGCTTGAGTTCGCGTTCGTTTTGAGTGCCGACGACCTTGGCGAGGATTGTCTGGATCATCTACACGAGGGGCGAGACCAAGGGTAATCCGCCAATTGTAACAGAGAGGAACACCCTCCGGCGCGGCGTGTCCATCGAACCCATCGAACCCATCGAACCACAAAGAACACCAAGCTCACAAAGACGAAGGCTTTGTGTTCTTCGTGATCTCTGTGGTCCCGTTTGTGTCGTCAGCCGTTATCGGGTCGCGGGCTGCGTGAGCAGTTGCAGCGGGTTGAGGAGCTGCCCGTTCGCAAGGATTTCGTAGTGCAGATGCGCGCCCGTCGCGCGGCCGGTGGCGCCCACGTAGCCGATCACCTGTCCGCGCTTGATGGCTTGACCGGTCTGGACCGCAAAACCGCTCAGGTGTCCGTAGCGGGTCGCGAGGCCGAAGCCATGCTGCAGCACGATCAGGTTGCCGTAGTCGCCGGAGTAAGCCGCGAGATCGACTTTGCCGTCCGCGGTCGCGTACACCGGTTGCCCCTTATCGGTTGAGATATCGATCCCCTGATGGAACCCCGTCTCGCCGGTGAACGGATCGCTTCGACCGCCGAACGTGCCGGTCAGCCAGCCGTGGGCGGGCCACAGCGACGGCGTCGCGGCCGCCAGCGCTTCGCGGCGCTCGACCTCCTTCCGCACGTTCCGCAGCCGGCTTTCGAGACCGCCGAGCAGATCGCGCAGCACGCCGAACGTGTCATCAGGTGAAGTCAGCGCGGTCGGAAGCACGGTGGCCACCAGGGCGCTGGTCGTCTGGCTTCCGCCGGCGGCGCGTGCTTTCACGACGGCCGGCAGCTTCTGCATCGCCCGCGCCTGTGCCGGATCGAGCGTCGCCCGGGCGCCGAGATCATTGATCACGCCTTCCAGCGATTGGATCTGTGTCGTCAGGGCGCCGGTCGCGGCGCGGTAGCTTCCGTTTTCTTCCTGCAGGATGGCGTTCACGGAGCGCACTTCCTCCGTTTCGGCGCGGGCGCTCCATTTGGCGCCGAGGCCAATGAGCACGGGCAACATCAGCACACCCGCCACTGCCGCGAGCACCGGCCGCAGACTGATCGTCACGCGGCGGACGACGCCGCTCGAGCGGTCAGCGATCAAAACGGTGTAACGTCGCGCGCGCATAGCCTCCAACGAACCAAGTCCGGGAAACCGAATGAACGGTTCTATCCGCGAGTTAACAAGGGGTTGGACACGACAACCGGCCGCGTCTGAAGCCTGTGAAATCTATCACATCCGGCTTGTCAGCCCAAGAACGAAGTTCGGCCAGCAAAAGTTAGGCGAAAACGCCGGGATTGAGCCGAAATCTCACCCGATTTCGCATGTGCCGATGTGACGGTTTCCCGGTACGGGAGGAATGAGATGAGCGTGACCGAATTTGGCGAGGCCCGGCGCGTGATGAGTGTGTCCGCGGCACTGGAGCGCCGCTGTCTCGTATGGCTGGCCGTCCGGCTGCCGAGCGGAATCAGCTCGGACCATCTCACGCTGCTTGCGTTGCTCGCGATGCTGATGACGGGCGCTTCGTACTACGCAGCGCGGTTCAACCGGTTCGCCCTGTTCGCCGCGATCGTCGGTTTGGCCATGAATTGGTTCGGAGACAGCCTTGACGGAACGATCGCGAGGGTTCGGCGGCAACAGCGTCCGCGCTACGGGTTCTACGTTGACCACGTCGTCGATTGTTTCGGGGTGCTCTTCCTCGTCTCCGGCCTTGCCGTATCCGGGTACATGAGCCCGCTCGTCGCGATGGGCGTGCTCATCGCGTTGTTCATGCTGTTGATCGAAGTGTACCTGGCGGCCTACTGTCTGACGGTTTTTAGAATGTCGTTCTGGGGAATCGGCCCGACCGAACTGCGACTCCTCCTCGCGATCGGAACGCTGGCCCTCTTGTCCGACCCGACGGTCGACATCCTCGGACGATCGTACCGTCTTTTCGACGTGGGAGGGGTCATCGCCATTGCCGCAATCGGCTTCACTGTCGTCGTGTCGGTCGCTCGACACGTGCGGGCGCTCTATCTCGCGGAGCCGTTGTCACCTCGACATCTTCTAATGCCTGAGTCGTGACGAATGGAGCACGTTTCTGTAGTGCGCCTCAAGAGAGCTGTCTTAGTCCCCCATTTCATAAATGCGGTGACATATTTGGCCATAGAGGCACGGAGGCACCGAGAAAGACACGCCCAACACCCCGCTCTCGACGCGGCGCCGCGCAGCACGTCGAGCGCCTTTGTGACTCTGTGCCTCTGTGGCCCAAATGAAATACGTCACCGCAATTGCGAAATGTGGTACTTCGCTGCGGCCGCAGAGCGGCCGCCACACGGGAGGTTTGATGGAGGGCCGTCCCTGCATGTCGAAGACGCGGCGCTGGACGATGTTCAACGCCGTCGGCGTTGTCGGACTGCTGGTTCAACTCGGATGCGTGGCGATACTCCGAGATGTCCTGGGTTTCCACTATCTTGCCGCCACTGCAGTCGCCACAGAGCTGACGATCCTGCACAACTTCTGCTGGCACGTCCATTGGACGTGGGCGGATCGACCGACCACTGGGTTCGGCCTGGTCTCGAAGTTCGTGCGTTTCAACCTGACCAACGGCGCCGTCTCCCTCGTCTGCAACACGGTCCTCACCGCAGCGCTGGTAGAGGTTGGACGGCTTCACTATCTGGCCGCGAACCTCATCAGCGTCACGATGTGCTCGGTCGTAAATTTCGTCTTGAGCGATGTCTTCGTGTTTGCGTGCGATCTCCTTGTCGTCTCACTGGCTCCGATTGCCGTTGTCCACGCCGCCGATCTCCGCCCCGACGCCGTGCTCGCATTCGATCGATATGCTCATCTGACTGAAGCGCGGATGGACGAAGAACGAAATGGCAGCCGGTCCTTCCTCTGGATGGACGGGCTGCCGGATGCCCAGCGCCGCGAAGTGGGCGCCCGGGTACGGCGCGGCGAGATTGTTGTCAGCCGGATGGACACGCGCGCCCCGGAAGGTCCGATTCAGTTTCGCAACGCTATTTGTCACCATTGGGTCGGCACGGCCTTCGTGGCTGGCGCTGGACTCGACCGTGTGATCGGTCTGATGCAGTCGTACGACAGATATCAGGATGTCTACCGGCCCGCCGTGCGCCGCTCCACAACGCTCTCTCGCGATGGCGAGCATTTCAAGGTTTCGCTCCAGCTGTTCATGAAGAAGATCGTGAGCGTGATCCTCAATACCGAGTCCGACGTGAGCTACCTGCCGGTGACGGCTGGACGGATGCAGGTGCGCAGTTTCAGCACGCGGATCGCCGAAGTCCGTGATGCCGGCACACCCGACGAGCGGGAGAAACCGGTGGGGCGCGACAGCGGATTTCTCTGGCGCTTCAATAACTACTGTGCGCTCGAGGAGCACGAGGACGGGACAGTCGTCCAGTGCGAGTCGGTGTCTCTCAGTCGCGACATCCCAACCGGACTGGGCTGGCTCATCAAGCCGTTCGTCAACGGCGTGCCGCGGGAGTCACTCGAGTTCACGCTGGGGGCGATGCAGAGGGCGCTGACACAACCCCAACGGGGTTCCAGCGGCGATGACTAACCACAAAGGACACCATGGACACAAAGGAAATCAGGGTGTGCTCTACCTTTGTGTCCTTCGTGCCCTTCGTGGTGGTTCAAGGGTCGAAGTCGAAGGGTGCTGCGCAAACGCCGCCCTCGTCGTGGCCGGCTCGATTGTGAACGACGCGACGGCGGCGGCGATGGAGACCGTCACGAGCAGGGTGGCGATTTCCGGGTGCGCGTGTTCGATTCCGATGGCGGCGAGCAGCAGCGCCAGGGAAAAGCCAGCGTCGCTTACCCGCGTCCACCCCAGCGCACGAGATCGCTGCACAGCCAACTCCGCGGGGTAGACCCGCGCGGTAAAGCGCAGATGTAATCGGACGGTCGTTGAAGTCGCGACGGCGGCCAGGACGGCGAAGAAGAAGAAGGTGCCCCAGGACGCCGGCAGCCATGCACGCGCGCGCCACGCGGGGTACATCATCGACACATACAGCATCGAGACCGCGACCTGGTGGAATTCCCACCACCACTGCGCCGAGCGCGTACGCGATTCGACGATGGCAGAACCGCCGGCCCGCGGCAGTTCCGCCGGTGCGTCATCCCGATGTTCGGCCAGCTGCGCCTGGAGGTGTTCGAGATCGGCAACCAACCGCTCGGCGGATGCATAGCGGCTCTCCGCGTCCTTGCGCAGGCAGAGCGCGACGATACGGTCCAGCGCAGGAAGTCCCGTGCCGGACACCTGCGAGAGCGGGAGAGGATCAACCTCGAGGATCCGCGCGATCGTGGCCGTCGCGGTATCGGCCTCGAACGGGTTGGATCCGGAAGCCATCTCGTACACGAGCAAACCAAGAGCAAACAGATCGGTTCGAAAATCCACGCGCTGGCGGCGAATCTGCTCGGGCGCCATGTATGCGGGCGTCCCAATCATGTCTCCAGTGGGAGTAAGCCGCGCGCCAGCTGCATTTTCCATTCGAGCGATGCCGAAATCGAGCACTTTCACAACGCCCGCGCCGCTCCGGACAACGTTTTCAGGCTTGAGATCGCGATGCACGACACCCTGCGCATGAGCAGCGGCCAGCGCCCGCGCCAGCTGCACGGCGATATCGACGACCTGCGGCAGCGCCAGCCGTTCGGATTCAATCAGCGCCCGCAGCGTACGGCCGGGCACATACTCGCAGGCCAAATACAGCTCCTCGCCGATCTCCTCCAGTGCGTACACTGTCGCGATCCCGGGGTGGGACAGGGCGGCGGCGGCGCGCGCTTCCTGCCGCATGCGCGCGCGGCGAGTGGCGTCGGACCCGGTGCCTGGCACGATGGCTTTGAGCGCAACGCGCCGCGACAGCCGTGTGTCGTCGGCGAGATAGACGACGCCCATGCCGCCACGGCCGATTTCATGCCGGATGATGTAGGGACCCACAGCGCGGCCGGCCACCGGGTGGTCGATCGCGTCGGCGAACAGGTGCGCCGCCACCTCATACGCCGGCGCTTCGATGAAGTCGGCGGCGCGATCGTGCGCGTCGAGCAGCGACGCGACCTCGGCGCGCAGTGACGGACTTCCGGCGCACGTCTCGTCGAGAAAGGCCGCGCGCTCGCTCGACCGGCGTGTGAGCGCGGCATCGAAGAGCTCGCGCACGCGTGTCCATTCGTCGTGCGTCACCTGCGCGGCGTGTCTCCGAGCTCGCGGGCCAGCCAGGCCCTCGCGAGGGTCCACCGGCGCTTGACGGTCGCGGGTGAAATATCCAGCGCTTCCGCGGTCTCCTCGATCGACAAGCCGCCAAAAAACCGTACCTCGACGACGCGCGCGAGCTCGGCGTCGAACGTCGCGAGGCGCGTCAGCGCCTCGTCGAGCGCCTCAAGATCGAGAGTTGGCGCCTCCGCCGCAATCAGCCCCGGCTCGAACGTCACGCGAACGCGGCCTCCGCCGCGCTTGGCCGCGCCACGGGTACGCGCGCGCTCGATGAGAATCTGGCGCATCGACCGTGCGGCGATCCCGAAAAAATGCGCGCGGTTCTGCCAGGACAGCTGCGAGTCCTGCAGCAGCCGGAGGTAGACGTCGTGCACGAGCGCGGTGGCCTGCAGCGTCTGTCCTGGCCGCTCGCGGCGCATGTACCGGATTGCCAGCCGGCGCAGCTCGTCGTAGACAAGCGGCATGAGCGTCGCGAGCGCCCGCGCGTCACCCTGACGGGCATGGTCGATCATCGACGCCACCGCAATCGAGGATTTGGTCATCTGATCAGTTGGTTACGTACGATCGTGCCCGTTGCTTTCGGCCAGCAGCGCGATCGCGGACCGCACGAGCGGATTGAGGCCCGCGCCGCCCTCGCGATAGTGCGCCAGAATCTCACGACGCATGCGCGGGTCCCAGAATTTCTTCAGATGATTCGCGACGTTGCGCGCCGCTTCGGCCTTGTCGGATTCCGCGTCGAAAAACGCGCCGATGTCGTTGGCCATCGTCACGAGGCGTTCGGCTCTCATAAATCAGGCGTGCGTGACGTCGCCGCCCTTGAGGAATTCGAGCTGTCGGTCGGTAAACTCACGGTGGCGCTTCTGCCACGCGGACGGCTGATTGACTTTCACGATCTCGACCGCCGTCACTTTGTACTCGGGACAATTGGTCGCCCAGTCTGAATTTTCCGTCGTGACGACGTTGGCGCCGGAGTCCGGGAAATGGAAGGTCGTGTAGACGACGCCCGGCCGGACGCGGTCGGTGACCACTGCGGGCAGCACGATGTCCCCGGAGCGGCTCGTCAATCCGACCAGGTCGCCATCCTTGATGCCGCGGACTTCGGCGTCGTGAGGATGAATCTCGAGACGATCCGCCGATGCCCAGGCGACGTTCGCGGTCCGGCGCGTCTGGGCGCCGACGTTGTACTGGGTGAGCACGCGCCCGGTCGTCAGCAGGAGAGGATACCGCCGCGTCGCGCGTTCGCTCGTCGGTACGAATTCGGTGACGAAGAACTTGCCCTTCCCACGCACGAACTCGCCGACGTGCATCGTCGGCGTGCCTTCCGGCGCCTTGTCGTTGCACGGCCACTGGATGCTGCCAAGGCGGTCGAGCTTCTCGTACGTGAACCCGGCGAAGACCGGCGTCAGCCGGGCGATCTCGTTCATGATCTCCGACGGATGGCGATAATGCATCGGGTACCCGAGCGCGTTCGACAGCAAGCACGTCACTTCCCAGTCCTGGAAGCCAGCGCGCGGTTCCATGACCTTGCGCACGCGGGAGACGCGCCGCTCCGCGTTGGTGAACGTGCCGTCTTTTTCCAGGAATGACGAACCGGGCAGGAACACGTGCGCGTACTTCGCTGTTTCGTTCAGGAACAGATCCTGAACGACGACGCACTCCATCGCCGCCAACGCAGCGGTCACGTGCTGGGTGTCCGGATCGGATTGCGCCGGGTCCTCGCCCTGAACGTACAGGCCCTTGAAGCTGCCGTCGAGCGCCGCTTCAAACATGTTCGGGAGTCGCAGTCCGGGCTCCGACTGCAAGGCCACGCCCCAGTCGCGCTCGAACATCGTGCGGACCGCCGGATCACCCACGTGCCGGTAGCCGCTGAACTCGTGCGGGAACGATCCCATGTCGCACGATCCCTGCACGTTGTTCTGACCGCGCAACGGGTTGACGCCGACGCCTTCACGTCCGAGATTGCCGGTGGCCATCGCCAGGTTCGCGATGCACATGACCATCGTCGATCCCTGGCTGTGTTCGGTGACTCCGAGCCCGTAATAGATGGCGCCGTTGCCGGCGGTTGCGTACAGACGCGCCGCGCGGCGGACGAGTCCCGGAGCGACGCCGGTGGACGCAGCCGTCTCCTCTGGTGAGTTGCGCGGCTCGGCGACGAACGTCCTCCACTTGCGGTAGGAATCGATCTCGCAGCGGTCCGCGACGTAGTTTTCCTTCGTAAGACCCTCGGTCACGATGACGTGCGCGATGGCATTGAACAGCGCGACGTTCGTGCCGGGTCTGACCTGCAGGTGGCAATCGGCCTCGATGTGCGGCGTCCGGACGAGCGCGATCTCGCGCGGGTCGATGACGATCAGCTTCGCGCCCTGCCGGAGGCGGCGCTTCAACTGCGACGCGAAGACCGGATGGCCCTCGGTCGGATTCGCGCCCATGACGATGATCGTGTCCGCCTTCATGACCGAATCGAAGGCCTGCGTGCCAGCCGACTCGCCAATCGTGTTCTTGAGGCCGTAGCCGGTCGGCGAGTGGCACACACGCGCGCAGGTGTCGACGTTGTTGTTGCCGAACGCCGCGCGCACGAGCTTCTGCACGAGAAACGTTTCTTCGTTCGTGCAGCGGGAGGACGGGATGCCGCCGATCGAGTCGCGCCCGTACTTTGCCTGAATCCGGCGGAACTCGGTGGCGGCGTAGTTGATCGCCTCGTCCCAGGAGACCTGTCGCCACGGCTCGTTGATCGACCCGCGAATCATCGGCGTGGTGACGCGATCCGGATGCGTGGCGTACCCAAACGCGAAGCGGCCTTTGACGCACGCGTGCCCGTGGTTTGCATGGCCGTCGCGGTTCGGCGCCATGCGGACGACCTGCCCGTCCTTCACCTCGGCCTTGAACGAGCAGCCGACGCCGCAGTAGCCGCAGGTGGTCGTCACGGCGTGGTCCGGTCGTCCGAGCTCGATCACCGATTTTTCCGTGAGCGCGACGGTCGGGCAGGCCTCGACACACGCGCCGCAGGACACGCATTCGGAGGCGAGGAACGGCTCGTTCTGGCTCGCGGAGACCTTCGACTGGAATCCGCGCCCCTGAATCGTGAGCGCGAACGTGCCCTGCACCTCGTCGCACGCCCGCACGCACCGCGAGCAGACGATGCACATGGCCGGATCGAAGGTGAAGTAGGGATTGCTGGTGTCTGTCGGAGCGTGCTGATGGTTGGCGCCGCTCAAGCCGTAACGCGACTGGGTGAGATCGAGATCCTCGGCCATGTCCTGCAGCTCGCAGTGGCCGTTGGCGGGGCAGGTCACACAGTCCAGCGGATGATCGGAAAGATAGAGCTCCATCACGCCGCGCCGCAACTGCGTGAGCCTCGGGCTCTCGGTGCGAACCTTGATGCCGTCGGCGACATATGTGGTGCACGACGCCGGGTAGCCCTTGCGTCCCTCGATCTCCACCAGGCACAGCCGGCACGACCCGAACGCCTTCAGCGTATCTGTCGCACAGAGTTTTGGAATCCGGCGATCGATCGACGCCGCGGCGCGCATGATCGACGTGCCTTCGGGTACGGTGACCGGGACGCCGTCGATCTCCAGCGTGACCGTCTTCGAGCTGTCCACGCGCGGCGTGCCCTGGTCGATGTAGTCAGTGGAATACATGATGTCGCACTCTGCCTACTTCCCAACGATGTGCTGAGGATCCTTGTTGTTCTCCTCGCAGATGTACTCCAGAAGCTCCGTGTCCGGAATCAGCTCCGGATTTTCGTGAATGGTCCACGGCTTCGTATACGCCTTGGGGTCGTCAATCGTGATTTCAACGTCCATGTGCCCGAAGTCCTTGCGACGGTAACGTTCGATCACGCGCAGCGCGTCGGTCATTGGATGGCCGTTCGTATCAAGCCACCCCTTGCCATTGAAGCCGGTGGTTTCGACCACGAACGCGTCTCCGTCCCACTTGCCGATCGAGTATCCCTGCCACGTCGGATTGGGATCTTTCGGCAGGGGCCGGCCATCCGTGAAAATCTGACGAAAGATGGTCCGAGACTCGTAGAGGATGATCACCGTTCCCGGCGTCTCGACGATCTTCCACGGAGAGGTGACCGCAATTTTTTCCGGAATGACCGAAGGGAGGCAGAAGTTGTTGGGGTCGTCCTTGCCGAAGTTTTCCCTGCGCTCTTTGTAGACAGCCTCAGCCCACGGCTGAAACGGCACGTCCATGAGATCCGCAGCGATGTTGATCAGATATTTCAGGCCAGGCACCATCCAGATTCCGGACAGATCCGGCTGGCCGTTCGGCTTCCGCGGTGTCGGAGCGGACAGGTTCGGCTTGCCATTGGGGGTCCGGGGAATTCCAGCGGTCGGATAGTTCAGCCACTGCGCCGCGACAGGCGCCGGCATGAGGGAGACAAGAGCCACCGCAGCGACTGCTGTGATGAGTGACCTACACATTCGACCTTCACCCGATGGTCCGCTTGAACGACTATCGCCTACGTCTTCCGAAATCCTGCCGGAAATGCTTGAGCGCGCTCTGGACGGGATACGGCGTCATGCCGCCGAGCCCGCACAGCGAGCCGCTCACCATGGTATCGCACAATTCCTCGAGGAGCGCGAGGTTCAGCTCGCCCTCCGGCTCATCGAGTACGCGGTCGATGACCTCCACGCCGCGTATCGACCCGATGCGGCATGGCGTGCACTTCCCGCACGATTCGATCGCACAGAATTCCATCGCGTAACGCGCCATCCGGGCCATATCTACCGTGTCGTCGAACACGACGACGCCACCGTGGCCAACGAGGGCGCCGACATGGGTGAACGCCTCGTAGTCGAGCGGCGTGTCGAACTGCGATTCCGGCATGAACGCGCCGAGCGGCCCGCCGACCTGAACCGCTCGAATGGGACGACCGGACGCGCTCCCGCCGCCAAAGTCGTACAGCAGCTCGCGAAGCGTGAGGCCGAACGCCTTCTCGATGAGTCCGCCGCGCTTGATGTTGCCGCCGAGCTGAATCGCGAGCGTCCCGCGCGACTTGCCGACGCCGTAATCGCTGAAGAACGCGCCGCCTTTGTCGAGAATGATCGGCACGCACGCCAGCGACATCACGTTGTTCACGATAGTCGGGCAGCCGAACAGGCCTTTGATGGCCGGAAGCGGAGGACGTGGACGAACCTCGCCGCGTTTGCCTTCGAGGCTCTCAAGCATCGAGGTCTCTTCGCCGCAAATATACGCGCCCGCGCCGAGCCGCACCTCGAGATCGAACCGGTGCCCGCTGCCGAGGATGTCGGCGCCAAGATATCCACGCTGGTAGGCCTCGTCTATCGCCGCGGTGAGCGCGCGACGGGCGTGCGGATACTCGACGCGCAGATAGATGTAGCCCTCGGTCGCGCCGACGGCGATCGCCGCGATCGTCATCCCCTCGATGAGGACGAACGGGTCGCCTTCCATGAGCATCCGATCCGCGAACGTGCCGGAGTCGCCCTCGTCGGCGTTGCAGGTGACGTACTTCTGGCTCGCGGGTGCGTCGAGCACGGTCTTCCACTTGATGCCGGTGGGGAAGGCCGCGCCGCCGCGGCCACGCAGCCCCGAGTCGGTGACCTCCTGGACGATCGCCGCCGGACCGATCGCAAGCGCGCGGGTCAATCCTTTGTAGCCGTCGTGCGCGAGGTAATCGTCGATGTTCACGGGGTCGGTGACTCCGACACGTGTAAACGCCAACCGTTCCTGTCTGTTGAAGTACGGGATCGCGTCGACGGGGCCGTGACCGAGTGGGTGCGTCCCGCCGTGGAGAAAATCGGCGTCGAAGAGGCCGCGCACGTCACGGCTGCTCACGGGGCCGTATGCCGTGCGGCCGGCCGGCGTCTGCACCTCGATCAGCGGCTCGAGCCAACACATGCCACGGGTGCCGTTGCGCACGATCCGAATGTCGATGCGACGCCAGGTGGCTTCCGCCGCAATCGCCCGTGCGACGTCCTCGGCGCCGAGGGAGAGCGCGGCGGCATCGCGCGGCACGTAGACGGTGATCGCCGTAGAAGAAACGCCCGGAAATTTCTTCTCGTGACGAGCAAGCGTTTCTTCCACCGCGGCGGAGCCGCGCTCGGACACGATGTCGTTAAAGCGATCCGGCGTCACGCGGCCGTAGAGCTCGCCGTCGATCATCATCGCCGGTGAACAGGCGCAGTTGCCGAGGCAGTACACCGGCTCGAACGAGAACGCCCCGTTGGCGGTCGTCTCGTGGAAGTCGATGCCCAGGCGGTGTTTCGCGTGGGCTTCGAGGCCGCGCGCGTTCATGGACTGGCACGCTTCCGCCCGACAGAGATGAATCGTGTGGCGCCCCGGCTGCGTGTCGCGGAAGTAATGATAGAAGCTGATGACGCCGTGCACATCGGCGCGTGAGAGATTCAGGCCGGCGGCGATAATCGGGACAGCCGAAGCAGGCACATAACCAAGCGTGTCCTGAATGGCGTGCAAGATGGGCAGCAGGGCCCCAGGCTTGTCCTTCAGCCTGGCGACCAGGCCCGCAACCGTGTCGCGGGTCTCGGAATCAAGAATATCCATCGATAGAATATCTTACATCGTGAGCACAGAAAGGAACGCCGATGATGAGCCGACGAACACTGCTGAACGGGACCGCGTTGGGAAGCGCTCTGGCGGCGCTGGCGCCTGAGGTCGCGGTCGAGGCGCGTGGTGTAGAGGCGCTGCAAACGCCGTCCGAACGTGCGCTCGACAACGTCACCACGGCGATTACGGGGTTACGCGACGAGATGCGGCGTCAGGACAGCTTCTGGGAGATCAACCAGGTACGGGACCAGATCAAGACATTCCTGCGCGTGGCCGGGAAGTTTCCCGATTACATCGACGTCGGCGTCGACACCTGGCACCAAGTGTACGACTGGCACGTGCGGTACCAGCAGCCCTTGAATATCGCGAAAAACACCGAGGGGCGCTACACGATTCTGCTCGCGTCGACGCTGGTAATCATGCGAACAGAGCTGCCGCTCACCTACATCGGGCAGGGCTACGACAACCGATAGCCGCTCTGACGTCACGCGACAACCATGATCGCCTCCGATGCGGTATTGATCGTTCGCCACAGAAGTAATACCATTCCTACATATGGAAACGGTCACACTCAAACTGGATCGCCGGCACATCCAGCGGCTGAAGGATCGCGCCGAGGCCACAGGACGGTCCCGAGCGGCGGTGGTCCGTGATCTCATTGACCGCCATCTCGGCCGACGGAGACCGTCCCTGCACGATCAGGCCAAAGACCTCTGCGGGTCGGTGTCCGGTGCGAGAGACGCGTCGACCCGCAGGTTCACGGGCTATGGCCGCGACTAGAGTGCTCTTGGACACCGGCCCGCTCGTCGCGTATCTGAACCGAAACGACCAGCATCACCGCTGGGCAATCGAATGCTGGAGCGCCCTGTTCGATCCCTTGTGGACCTGCGAAGCGGTCTTGTCCGAGGCGATGTTCGTGTTGCAATCCGAGAAGGCCGATGCCGAACCGCTCCTTCGTCTACTGGAGAGGCGGATCATCCGGCTCGACTTCGTGTTGGACAATCACCGTTCGGACGCGTGGCGTCTGCTGCGGAAGTATGCCGACCAGCCGATGAGCCTCGCGGATGCCTGTCTCGTCCGGATGGCCGAGCTGGCCGATCCGTGCCAGGTCTTCACGACCGACAAGGATTTCCTGGTATATCGTCGAAAAGGCCGGCACGTCATCCCCTTGCTCTCGCCATTCGGCCGCTGATGCTTCCACTCATGCAGCGCGATCGCCGACCGCAACCTCGAAGCCCCGTGCGCGCCATTCCTGAACACCGTCTTCCAGCCGAACCGCCTTGAAACCTCGCGCGCGTAGAAGTTCGACGGCGTCGATCGCCATGACGCAGTAAGGGCCGCGACAGTACGCGACGACTTCGCGATTCCGAGGGATCTCCGCCAGCCGGTGCTTGAGATCGGTGAGCGGAATCGAGACGGCACGCGGAATGTGGCCTGCACGGTATTCTTCGACCGGGCGGACGTCGAGGACCGTCACCTTCCCCGAGCGTACGCGCTCGAGAAGGGCTTCACGGTCGACCGGCTCCATCAGTCCGCGCCTTTCCAGGAACGCGCGCTTTGTCTGTTCGATTTCGGCCAGGCGCGACTCGGCGAGTTGCCGGAGAGTCTGGAAGAACCTCGCGACCTCCGAATCGGCGAGCCGGTACGTGACATACAGGCCTTCCTTGTCGGCGTCGACCAGCCGGGCGGCACGCAGCACCTGCAGGTGCTGCGAGGTGTTCGCCAGGCTCTGAGCCGCCAGACGCGCCAAGGCGTCGACGGTCCGAGGACCTTGCGACAGCAAGTCCAACAGTTCGAGGCGGCGCGGGCTCGCGATCGCCTTTCCGATGCGGGCGAACTGCTCGTAGATGGTGTCCGTGAAGCGGCGGGCGGGAGTGGTGTCTCGCATAATCAAGTAATAAATTGACTAATAGAATTTAGGCTTGTAGAGTGGCTGGTGTCAAGGGTTGGGCATGAACGGCTCGACGCCTCCGGTCGCAGACGCGCGAGCGCTCGTGAACCGACACGACGGGAGCATCTCCAATGGCTGGCCTGGCAGGCCCTCGAAGGACGTGGGGAATTGACACAGCGCTGACTCGCTTGGCGGCGTGCTCGCTGGACCATCCGTGGTGGACGATTGGCCTCACGATCGGTGCGACGCTCGCCTTCGCCGCCCAGCTTCCCAAAACCACCATCGACACCGATCCGAAACACATGCTGCCGGTGACAGCTCCCGTGCGGCAGCACAACGACCGGGTCGAACGGGACTTCGCCCTCCACGCCGACACCATTGTCCTCGGCATCGTCAACGAGCGGGGCATCGTCAATCGCCAGAGTCTCACTCGCATCCGGCGTCTGACCGGAGAAATCCGGAAGATTCCCGGCGTCATCGTGCGTGACGTCATCAGCTTGTCGACCATCGACAACGTGGCCGTTCGGGCCGGCCAACTGCTCGTGGGACCGGTCTTCGACGACGTTCCGGAATCCGACGCCGACACCGCGCGCGTCCGAACGTCCCTGCTCGGGAATCCTCTTTTCCTCAATCGCATCGTCTCTCCCGACGCGACGACCACCGCGATCTATGTGCCCATCGAGCCAACGGCCAATGGCAAAGAGATCGCCGATAAGATCCGGACGCTCCTCCCCTCGGATTCTGGCGATGACCGCTTCTACCTGGCTGGCGATCCTGTCGCGCGAGATACGTTCGGCACGGAGATGTTTCGTCAGATGGCCGTCTTCTCGCCGATTACCGGAGTGGTCCTCTGTGCGGTCCTCTGGTTCGTGTTCCGCAGCACGCTGCTCATCACCGCCAACATGGCGGTGGCGATGACCGGCATCATCTGGTCGATGGGACTCCTCGTCGGGCTTGGCTACCCGGTGCACATCATGAGCTCGATGAGCCCTGTCTTCCTCATGGCCATCGCGACCGATAGCGTGCACATTTTCAACGAATTCGCCTTCCGCTTCCGCGAGGTGCCCGACAAACGACGCGCGGTGCTCCAAACGATGAAAGCTGTCGCCGGCCCGGTGTTCTACTCTGACGTTTGCACCGCGGCCGGATTTGCCGCCCTGGCCACAGCCACCATCGTGCCTGTGAAGATCTTCGGGCTGGTCATCGCTTTCGGAACGTTGGTGATCCTCCTCATGAGTTTCACCCTGGTGCCCGCAATCCTGATGCTGCTACGCGAAGACCACATCGCGACCATCACACGCCGCACGGGTGGCGACGGTCTCGGCCACGGCCGGTGGTTATCACGCCTTGGATGGTTCTGCATCCGGCGCGCGCGCGCGATAGCCGCCATCGGTCTCGCGTCGTTGGTCGTTGCGGGCGTTGGGCTCTCGCGCATTCACGTCAACAACAACATGGTCCATTGGTTCAAGTCCGGGAGCGAGGTGCGGACAGCCGACCGGGTTCTGAACGCGAACCTTGGTGGAACCTCTACGGCATACCTCACGGTGCAGGGTGCCGCCGAAGACGCCATCAAAGACCCGAACATGCTTCGCGGCATCGAGGGCGTCCAGCGGGAGCTCGAGAAGAACCCTCGGGTGGGGAAGACGTTCTCGGTCGTGGACTACGTCAAGCGAATCAATCGCGTCCTCCACGCCGATGAGGCGGCCTTTGACCGCATTCCGGATTCGCCAGAGCAGGTCGGGCAATACCTGTTTCTCTTCGCCGCCTCGGCCAAGCCGAGCGATCTCGATAATGTCGTCGACTATCCATTCCAGAACGCCAATATCTTTGTTCAACTCAAGAGTTGGGACGCTGATGTCATGGAAGACGTCATCCACCGCACGGACGCCTACCTGGGCTCGCATCCTCTTCCGGGTGCCGCGGCGATCCAGCCCGCGGGGATTGCCTACTTCAATCTTGTCTGGAGCCATGAGGTCCTCTGGGGGATGCTGGAGAGCTTCCTCGCGGGCATCGCGCTGGTGTTGCTCCTCTTGGTCGCGCAAACCCGATCGCTCGTTTGGGGCATTCTTGCGTGCCTGCCGTTGCTCTTTACCATTGGCTTCATCTACGGGGTCGTCGGGCTCGTGGGAAAGGACTTCGACATGCCCGTCGCCGTGCTCTCGACACTCTCGCTGGGACTGGCCATCGATTTCGCCATTCACTTCGTGGCACGCTTCCGCCAGCGTTACCGTCAGGACCCCCGCCTTGACGAAGCGCTCGTCTGGACCGTGGCGCGGCCCGGGAGAGGGATCTTCCTGAACGCGATGCTCTTCGCGTCGGGCTTCGCCGTCATGACCCTCGCCGACCTCACGCCGTATGTCACGGTCGGCGTGTTGATGGCCGCGATCATGTTGCTGTCAGCGTTGATGAGCGTCGTGTATCTTCCCGGCCTCATTCACCTGTTCCACCCGGTCCTCTTCAAAAAAGGCTCGCGATGAATCCAGTACGCACACATGCTGCCGTCACCCTTTCCCTCATCCTCAGCGCGATCGTGGCGCAGGCCCAGCGCGAAGGTCTCACGGGAACCGACATTGTGGAACGATCCCAACAGGCCTTCTACTACGCGGGGGCCGACATGAAAACCAGAGTGGTCATGGATCTTGTCTCCGAGTCGAACAAGATACGCACGCGGCGCTTGACCATGCTTCACAAGAATGATCCGAAGAGTAGGAACCAGAAATACTTCATCTACTTTCACGACCCCGGTGACGTGCGACGCACGGCCCTTCTGGTGTGGAAGTACTACGAACGGGATGACGATCGGTGGATCTTCATTCCGGCCATCAATGCCGTGCGGCGGATTGCCGCCAATGACAGTCGATCGAGCTTCGTAGGATCAGACTTCAGCTATGAGGATGTGTCGGGCCGCGATGTGTCCGCGGACACGCACACCTTGCTGCGCGAGGACAGAGTAGGCGATGTCGATTGCTATCTCGTCCAGAGCGTGCCGAAAACCGGAATCGACTATACGAAGAAGCTGGCCTGGATCGACAAGAAGAGCTTTCTGCCGCGGAAAGAGGAGTACTACGATGCCCAGAATCAGCTCGCCAGGGTCTTCACGGCGGATCGCATCCAGGTGTTCACGGGCGGTGTGGGGGAGGCGAAGAAGGAGTACCCCGCGGTGGTGAAGCGCACGATGACCAATGTCAAGAGCGGCCATCGGACGGAGGTGACGTTCAACAGCATCGAGTACGACGTGGGACTCGAAGACGCGGTCTTCACTGAACGATCCCTGGAGACGCCGCCGCAAAAGTGGATCCAGTGAATGCTCGCATGGGAAAGCGATCGTCGGGACCAGCCGCGCTGGCGCTTTCGGCATTCTCGATGATGGCATCACCGGCGCTGGCACAGTCGGACCCGGCTGCCGCGTTCAGACAGGAAGCCGCTTCGGCTCAGGCCACCAATACCGTGGAGATCCACGGCTTTCTGTTGGGCGCCGGCGCGTTGCGTACAACCGGCGAACGCCCAGCCGGAGGCGAGGGTGGCGATATGGTACTGGGCGAAACCCGGTTGCGCCTCGACGTTGGCGCGAAGACGGCGTCAGGAAACGTCACGATTCTGGCAAAGGGTGACGTGCTGTACGACGTCGTGACGCGGACGTTCGCAGGCGATCTCCGGGAAGGGTATGCAGGCGTCGGCGCGGGCGCCGCCGATCTGCGGATCGGGCGTCAGATCGTGACGTGGGGCCTGGGGGATCTTCTCTTCATCAATGATGTCTTCCCGAAGGATTGGGACTCGTTCTTTTCCGGGAGGCCGATGGAGTACCTGAAGCTCGGCGTTGATGGAGCTCGGGGCCGGTGGTCATCGAAGGCCGTCAGCGCGGATTTCCTTGCTGTTCCGGTCTTCACGTCCGATACGCCGCCTTCGTCGAAACGGTTTTCTTTCTTCGTTCCCCTGTCGGGCGTCGTGGGCCAACAGGAAGTAAAACCCGCTGCGAGCCTTTCGAATACCGAACTGGCGCTTCGCCTCTACCGGCACGTGTCGGGTTTCGATGTGTCGTTCTACGCCTACCGCGGGTTTTGGCGCAGTCCGAGCGTTCGAATCGATCCTTCTCTGACGCCAATTTTCCTCACGCGGTTCTACCCCGAGCTGGCCGTCTACGGCGTCAGCCTCCAGCGAGGCCTCCCTGGCGGGGTTCTCAGCGCGGAGGTGGGTTACTACGATTCCAGGGGCGACCGAGGAGGAGACGACCCGGCCGTGCCCAATTCTCAATGGCGGTTCCTGGCCGGATATCAGTACCAACCGTGGCGGGACGGGACCGTCGGCGTTCAGGCGTATGGCGAGGTGATGAAAGATTTCGAGGCGTATCGTCGCTCCATTCCCGCGGGAAATTCCTCGCAGGACCGTATTCGGAGTGTGTTTTCGGTGCGCTTGACCCAGATGCTCCGCTATCAGATTTGGAGGCCGTCCGTCTTCGGCGCCTACAGTCCAACCGACAGAGACTTCTTCCTGAGACCGGAGCTCGGCTACAAGCTGACCGAGAATCTCTCCGTGACGTTCGGTGCCAACCGGTTTGGGGGAGCGAAGGCGACGACGTTCTTCGGCCAGTTCAAGAAGGAC
>JAHFUI010000276.1 GCA_023265175.1 Acidobacteriota bacterium | reverse complement strand
ATCCGGCGTAGCGTGGAGGAAGGCACCGTCGGACAGGCCAGCCTTGGAGCCGTCCTGGGGAAAACCCGCCGTACGGAATCTTAGGGGGGACGATGGAAACGTCGGCATCATTCGAAGTCCGCCGCGCCATCGTCCTACCCGACCGCGCTCCTCGCGCCTTGCCGGGCGGGCGCCTCGACGCCCAGAATGCAAACGTTATTCTTTGACGGGCCCTAAAGTCCGCCGCGCCGTCGTCTACAATTGCGATGATGAACCTGTCGGGCGTTCTTGCCCCGCTTCCAACTCCTTTCGATGAGCACGACGAGGTTGACCTGCACCGGCTGCGCTCGGCGCTGACGCGTTGGCTCGCCACGCCGCTCACCGGCTTCGTGATTCTCGGTTCGAACGGCGAGGCCGCGCTTCTCGATGAGGGCGAATCCGATCGCGTCGTCGCCGCCGCACGCAACGTCGTGCCGGCCGGCCGTACGTTCATCGTCGGCACCGGACGGGAATCCACCCGCGCGACCGTCGCCGCATGCACCAGGGCCGCCACGCTCGGCGCCGATGCGGTGCTCGTGCGAACGCCCGGGTTTTTCAAAGCGCAGATAACCGCTGACGCATTCGTCCGGCACTACACCGCGGTGGCCGACGCGTCGCCGGTGCCGGTGCTGCTCTACAATTTCACGGCCGTCACCGGCGTCACGCTGCCGGTCGACGCGGTGGCCGCGCTGGCCCTTCATCCGAACATCGCCGGCATGAAAGAGTCGGGAGGCGATGTGCTGCGCATCGGCGATCTGGTCGCTGCCACGCCGGACGCATTCGCGCTGCTCGCCGGATCGCCTTCGACGTTCCACACTTCGCTGCTTGCCGGTGCGGTGGGCGGCATTCTCGCCGTCGCGTCCGTCGTGCCCGACGCGTGCGTCCGGCTGTTCGAGTTGACGAAGGCCGGCCGTCAGGAGGAGGCGCGCGCGCTGCAGCAGCAGCTCCTGCCGCTCGCGAAGCTGCTCGGATCCACGTACGGAGTACCCGGACTCAAAGCCGCGCTCAAGTTGGTTGGACACGACGCCGGGTGGCCGCGGCCGCCTCTCATCCCGCTCGATGAGACAGCTATCTCCGAGCTCGCAGACGCGCTTGCATCATTTCAAGGGATTGAACACATTGCTTCCTGATACCACTCGCATTCTTCTCGGTCCCGGACCGAGCCTGACCGCGCCGCGCGTGATGCGCGCGATGGCGACGCCGACGGTCAGTCACGTCGACCCGCTCATGTTCGCGCTGCTCGACGATGTGCGGAGCCGGTTAATGCGTCTGTTCCGCGCGCCTCAAGGATCGTTCGCCCTTGCGATCTCCGGCACCGGCACCGCTGGCATGGAGGCGGCGGTCGCCAATCTCGTGGGCGACGGTACGCGCGTGCTGGTCGTCGTCACCGGCTACTTCGGCGATCGACTCGCGCAGATGTGCGAGCGTTATGGCGCGACGGTCCGCCGGCTCGAGGTGGAGTGGGGGCGGGCGTGCGATCCTGACGCGTTGCGCACGGCGCTCGAGGCTGAAGGCGCCGACGTGGTCGCGATGGTCCACGCGGAAACGTCCACCGGCGTGCTGAATCCGATCCACCAGCTTGCGGCGATCGCCCGCAAACACGGGGCGCTCACGATTGTCGACGCGGTCACGTCGTTTGGCGGCCACGCGCTCGACGTCGGTGCATGGGGCATCGACGCGTGCTATAGCTGCACGCAGAAATGCCTCGGCGCGCCTTCGGGCCTCGCGCCGGTCGTGTTCGGTCCGCGCGCGCTCGAGCGCCGCGTCAAGTGCCGCAGCTTCTACTTCGATCTGCAGCTTCTCGAGGACTACTGGGTCAGACGGAAGTATCACCACACGATGTCGTCGACGCTCGTGTACGCGCTCGACGAGGCGCTGGCGATCGTCGAGGAAGAAGGGCTCGAGGCCCGCTGGGCGCGGCACGAGCGCAATCACCGCGCGTTGGTGGACGGTCTGAACGCCATGGGACTTTCGGTGCTTCCGCCTGAAGGCGAGCGGCTGTGGACGCTGAACGCCGTGCGCGTGCCTGAGGGCGTCGACGAAACCGGGGTCCGCAAACATCTCCTGGATGAGTTCAATATCGAGATCGGCGCCGGGCTCGGTCCGCTCGCGGGAAAAATCTGGCGCGTCGGCCTGATGGGCGCCAGCTCCACGCCCCAGCTCATCGTCTTATTGCTCGGGGCGCTCGAAAAGGCATTTGCGGCTCAGGGTCGACGCCACACGATGACTTGATCGAGAGATCCGGCTCTAGCCGGACTTGCACGATTATGAACGCAACAACCCTCGCGATACGTCTGCTGATGTTCGTCGTCGCCGCACCATCGCTGGTGCTCGCTCAGGCCGTTCCACCCGCTCCCCAGACCAACCCGCCGCGAGACGCGCGGCCAGGGACGCAAACCGGCACGACCGTCATTCGGGGCCGAATCGTCGCGGGCGATACAGGCAGGCCCTTGCGGCGCGCGCAAGTCCGGATCACGGCGCCTGAACTGGGCCGTGAAGGTGTCGCGATCAGCACGGACGCGGACGGCCGCTACGAGATTGCCGATCTGCCGGCGGGACGCTACACGCTGCAGGTCTCGCGCAGCGGATACCTGCCGCTTCGCTATGGCCAGCGGCGTCCGCTCGAACAGGGCAAGCTGTTGCAACTCGTCGATCGTCAGGTGATCGAGAACGTCGACTTCGCGCTGCCGAAGAGCGGCTTGATCACCGGCCGGATCACCGACGAGCTCGGCGACCCGATGGCCGGCGTCCTGGTCGCCGCGATGCGGTCGACGTATTTCGACGGCCGTCGCCGGCTGGCGTCTGACGCGATCGCGCGGACCGACGATGAGGGTGAATATCGCCTTGTGGGTCTCACGCCAGCCACCTACATCGTCATCGCGAAAACCACGGACAAGTGGACCGCGGAAGCAGGCGGACGCGAAGAAACAATGGGTTATGCACCCACGTACTTCCCGAGCACGACCAGCGCCGCGGATGCGAAGCGCATCGAGCTTGGAATCGGCCAGGAATCCACCAACGCCGACTTCGCGATGATTCCCGGTCGCGCGGCGAAGATTGCGGGAACCGCGGTCGACTCGCACGGCCAACCGATGAAGAACGTCATCCTCGTTCAGGAAACGATGGGTCCGGGCGGCGGCACCGTCGGGGTTGCCGGCAATGCGCCGGTGGCGGCGAACGGAGCGTTCACGATTCGCGACGTGCCTCCCGGTGAATACAAATTGCAGGCGGCCGGATCGCAGGAATCGGTGGTGCAGCCGATCGTCGTCGACGGCACGGACATCGGGAACGTGGCGCTGACCACCTCGGCGGGATGGTCCTTCTCCGGAACGGTCATCGCCGAAGATGGGACGAGCCCGGGCGTCCCGCGCGCGCGCGTCAGAATCAACAGCAAGTCGCTCGCCGGGATCAACGGCATGTTCATGCAGGACGGCATCCGTCCCGGCCAGATCATCAACGACGACTGGACGTTCGCCGTCAAAGGCATCTCAGGTCTCGCGCGGCTGGACGTCGGCCTGCCCGATGGGTGGAGCCTGAAGGCCGTGCGCCTTGACGGCCGCGACATCACGGATACGGCGATGGAGCTGATGAGCGGGCAGGAGTTGTCCGGTGTCCAGGTGGTCCTGAGCGATCGCGTCACCACCGTGACCGGCGGTCTGCTCGACGAGAAAGGCGCGCCGCTGCCGGACGGGACCGTCATCGTCTTTGCGGCCGACTCGTCGAAGTGGTTCGACGGTTCACGGTTCGTCCAGGCCGCGCGTCCTGACCAGAAAGGGCGGTACCAGATCAAAGGCCTCCCGCCAGGCGAGTATCTGGCGGTCGCCGTGGACTATGTGGAACAAGGCATGTGGAACGATTCCGAATACCTCGCGTCGATGCGCGAACACGCGCAGAAGCTGACGCTCGAGGACGGCGCCGCCCAGACGATTTCGTTGAAGGTGGTGATGCCGTGACCGCCACCGCGGCAGGCCTGAAGGCCCGCACTACGCGTATGGCCACGCGTTGCGTCCTGGTTGTCGCATTGATTGCGGCCGGATCGGCGAATGTCGGCGGTCAGATCGCGAGCACCTCGCAGAATGCCGCGCCTGGAGCCGCCGCGGTGATTCGTGGCCGCATCATCGCCGCAGATACCGGACGGCCGCTGCGCCGCGCGCAGGTGACCCTCACGGCTCCGGAAATGACCGAGCGTCGGACCGCCAATACGAATGCCGACGGCCGGTACGAGTTCAAGGAGCTGTCCGGGGGCCGATACACGGTCGCTGTCTCCCGCAACGGCTATCTGCCGCTTCGATACGGACAGCGCCGGCCGCTCG
>JAHFUI010000016.1:13822-45565 GCA_023265175.1 Acidobacteriota bacterium | reverse complement strand
GGTGTGACGGCGGGCCGTGCTTCAATGGACATTGTCTTCACAGGCCCTTTCAGGGCTTGATGACGAGGCCGCCCATCATGATAAAGCCGCGCAGCACCAGACGCGGTGCGGCCGTTGTGTCCGCGTTCGTCGCCTTCGTCTCAGGCGGCTTTTCGTCGGAGTCCCCGGCTTCGGCCGGCTGATGCTCGGCGTCGACACGACGGCGCCCGGCGCGCCGCCGCTGGTCTTCGACGCCACCCATCACCGGTACCGCCCGAACGTCCACTATCCAATCGTCTGGAACGCGGAGCTCGATTCCCCCCATCATCGCGAAGACATCGATGACGGCCTCCTCCCCCGGGGCAATTGTGGCCTGGCGCAGATCGAGTTGGTTCCCGCCCATGAAGCTGGTCATCTCGCCACCGCGAAACCGCGTCGCAGAACTGATTCGCTTGTCCGCGCCCATGACGGCGAACATGGTGACTGTCTCACTCGTTTGGCTGCCGCTCCGCGCGAAGCTGCGACGCTCGAGCGTTGGCCCGATCAGAAACCCGAACAGGATGATGCTGAGCAAAAGGAGCGGCGCGACGCTGCTCCTGCGCCTTCCGTCGGCCGCCGTGTCGGCACCGGGCCAAAACGCCTGCGCCATCACGCTCGCACCGAGCAGGATGAGCCCGACGGGCCAGAGCCGCAGAATCCGTTCGGCTTCGAGCACGTGCAACCTCTCGAGGGTGAGCGCAACGCCAATGGCGACGATGCAGATGCCGAGCGCCAGATGTGGCGCGTTGTTCATGCGTGCACTAGTTGACATGGGAAGTCTCTCGGGTGGAAGGCGCCGTGTTCGGCGCAAGCGCCCAACGGAACGTCGCGAGCCCGGCTCCGACCATCATGAGCGGCCCCGTCTCTCGGATGAACGCAGGTACGAGCGTCGTCAACAGCAGCCAACATCCCGTCGCGACCAGCCACAACGCCTCGTCGCGCTCTCCCGGGGACGCCGAACCAATGCCCACGAGGCCGACCGCGACGAGAATCATCGGCCAGAGGCGGACGCCGTTGGGGCCGGCCCTCTGGAGCAGCAGGAGGCTGCCGGCGACGATGCAGGTGAAGGCGATGAGGAGGGAAGCGGTGCGGACCGTTTCGTTAGTTGTCATTGGATGTTCCTCGTCCAGGAGCGAGTCTGACCGACCCTGGCCGAGTGCGTTGGGTCATTTCGGCGAACGGCGGGGGGGTCCCGGTGAATGACGGCGTTGGAGCGATGCTCGATTCCTCACGAAGGTCGCCATCGCCCGCGGAAGGGAACCAATGCGCGAACGAAGAACACGCTGTCGCGTTGGGCGATCGGGGGATCGAGAAAGGCCTTTCAAATTGCGTTATAGATAATTGTAATAGTTAATGTATGTATTGAATACGTTAATTAAATATGACATATTATTAACGTAAATTAAATTATGGCTCGTGACTGGCAGGAACTGACGAAGCTCACTGATGGAGCCCATATCGAAATCGAGCGCGTTCGGCTCATAGAGGCCGATGTCGCGGTCGAAGGTCACTTTGAACTGCCGCCACTCGCGCAGTTGTCGGCTGAGGATCAGGTGTTCGTGGCCGCGTTTGTGCGCGGCCACGGATCCATCAAGCAGATGGAGAAGTATTTCGGCGTCAGCTATCCGACCATCAAGAACCGACTCAACAAGATCGGGAGCCAGCTCTCGTTTGTCGAAATCGATCAGTCGCCGGACATGGCTCCTCCGACGGCTTCCAGTGACGTGCTCGACCGGCTCGCGCGAGGTGAGTTGACGGTCGCGCAAGCTCTCGAACGCTTGAAGGAGAAATCATGAGCGAAGACACCCGCCGTGTGCTGGAGATGCTGTCGCAGGGTAAGGTGACCGTGGACGAGGCCGACCGGCTGCTGGGCGCACTTGGCGCGCCGGGCGCGGAGGCGCCAGCGGCGAAAGGCGATGCGTCCGAGAAGCCGGCGCCGAAGTTCTTCCGTATCACGGTGAACCAGGAGGCGACCAACGGACGCAAAGCGGAAACCGTCAACGTTCGCGTGCCGATCTCCGTCGTGCGCGGCGGCCTGCGGCTGGGCTCCTTCGTCCCGGGGCTCCTCGGCAACAAAGCCAAGGTGCATCTGGGCGAGGGTACTGACTTCGACCTGTCGAAGCTCGACTTCAACCAGCTCGACGCCATGATGAAAGACCTCGGCGAGCTGACCATCGACGTGGACGGCGGCACCTCGCAGGTTCGGGTCCGCTGCGAATAGATCTGGATCGGCCGGATCCTAAGGCCCCAAGACGGCGTCGGCAGCAGCCACGACACGTGATCGAGGTTGCGCGCGAGCAGAGCGTCGCGTTCGCCTGCCACGACGGCCTTGCGGGCATGTTCCCGATTGGCCGGCGACCTTGAGCGCGGCCGCGAATTCGATCGACGGGTCATCGTTCTCACCGGCCGGCTGTTGCTTGTTCCTGCAGTCGAGGGATCCGATCGGCGTAAATGCGGTCGAGATTTCGTGCGAGCAGCACGTCTCGAGACGCTCCGGCAAGCGCTTTTCGCGCGTGCTCTGTAAACGCTGCCCCGCCCAGGTCTTTCACACCGGCGATCAGGGCTGCGCCAAACTCGTACGCCGGGTCGTTCGGCCTCAACGCGAGACCTTTCTCGACGAGCGCGTACCCGTCGGCACCGTCGACAAGGCCTCGCACCATTCGGGACGGTCCGGTGAACGGCGGGTTGTCGTGCTGGCCGATCTGCCAGAGCCAGTCAGTGACGAAGGCCGCGTCGAGGAAGGCCAGCGCGTCGGGTGTTCCCGATTGTTCCGCAGCGCGCGCCCGCGCTGTGAACCTCTCGAGTAGCTGGCGGGCTACCTTGCGGTCGCTGCTCGCGTAGATCACGGCCCGTCGCAGCGTCTCCAGCCGGACGATGATCGGCGTCAACGGCGTCAGGAGTGCATCGGTGTCCGACTCCAGGTTCGTGAGGTCGTAATCGGCCCGGCCTCGCGACCATTCGTTGCCCCACGGAAGCGATCGCGCGTTGCCGATGTCGAATTGGTACATCAGTCGAGTGGCGAATCCCGCGCGCACGGGATGCGCGAGTGCGAACACCATAAGCACTGCGAATGCGGCGACGACTGCGGTCAAGCGAGCAGACATGATTTTCTCCTCCGATCACTGACCAGCGACCACCAGCTAACGACTACTCCCCCGCCACGGTTGCTTCCACGTGCGCCACCACGACGCCGTACCGAGTCCGAGTGCGTCCCACCACCGGTCGAGCATGTCGCGCCGGCCGGCGCGAACGCCTTCGCGGGTCACGCCCGCCGGCGGCGGCACGAAGCGCGTCAGGCGATCGAACACTCGGTCGCGCTGGCCACCGTCCACGCGCGTGAGCAGGTGCCACAGCGTCACTTCGTCGCGCTCTTGCGCTTCCGCCAGGACGAGATCGAGCGCCGCGACTTGGTCCGGCGATCCACTTCGGAAATCGATGGTCTCGATCGCCGCTCTGAACGCAGGCGACACGTGTTCGTTGTAGGGCGTCCCCGGTCCAACGCCAGGACGCGTGGCGCACATCGAGCCAGCCGGAATGAACGACTCGCGCCCGTGCCACTCGAAGCCGACCCACCCCAGCGCCACGCTCACGAGCCCCGAACCTTCATCGTCGATTGTCAGCGTATAGGCGCAGCCCAGATCGACAGCCGTGGAGGATGGCGTCTCCACGAAGAA
This sequence comes from Acidobacteriota bacterium, assembly GCA_023265175.1. GTDB lineage: Bacteria > Acidobacteriota > Vicinamibacteria > Vicinamibacterales > CAVVIG01 > JAHFUI01. The sequence goes on along the minus strand of JAHFUI010000016.1, from coordinate 41,873 downwards.
TTGACCGGGCGGCGCCCAGATCCTCGCGTGGACGGTGCCGCGCGCGAGCTCGAGGCGGTGATTGCCAGTGCGCGTGTCGATGAGCCGAAGCCGCGTCAGCGGCTCGACACTCACGGTGCCGACGTTGGCCACGTTGATGGTGGCCTTCTCGCGGCTGTTGGTCTCCAGCCACCCGCCGATCCGAAGATCGCGCTGACGCTCGAGACTCGTGATCTCCCAACCTGGTGCCTGAGGGTGGAACCGGTACGCCAGCGTCACGCCTCCAACCATGATCGCCAGGCTCGCCGCCAGGAGTGCGACACCAATCCACTCTGACCACGCGGACATCGGCGCCCTAAGAATCAGCGGCGGCAGGCTCTCTTGCCTGAGCGAGGCGAGCGTCCGTTCCAGCCGGACAATTTCCGCGTCCGGCGGCCCGCTTCGGTTCCACAAGTAGTCGTCGTTCATGAAAGTCTCTCGCGAAGCAGCTTCATCCCGCGATGAAGGTTCACGCGAACCGACGCGGCTGTGAGGCCCGTGCGGACGGCAATCTCGGGGCCCGTCATCCCCTCCACGAGTCTGAGCACGAGCGTTTCCCGATACGCGTCCGGGAGCGTGCGGACGACCGCCAGCACGGCCAGCGCCTCGGTCCGATCGGGATCGACCGTTCCTCCCACGGCTTCGGTCAGCTCCACCGTCTGCGGCATACGGCGCAGATGATCGGTTGCGCGATTGCGCGCGATGGCGGCCAGCCAGCCGCCAAAGGCCTCAGGCTCCCGGAGCGTTCCGAGCCGCTGCATGGCGGTCATGAAGACGTCCTGCACGAGATCTTCGACCTCTGCCCGAGGCACGCGGGACAACAGAATGCCGTGAACGCTGCGCCGGTGCTGCGCATAAAGCTCCCCAAACGCCTGGCGGCTGCCGCCCTGCGCGGCCCGGACCAGTCGAACGAGGTCGAGGCGAGCAAGGTCGTCAGTCACGCCGCGGTTAAGAGAACAGACGCCGGGATGATGGCAAGTGTTAACACGGGGCCCAGATGTAGAGTGCCTCATTCGCCCTGCGCGCTGAGTTCTCGAAGGGCATACAATCCAGCCTCGATGCCTGGCGCGTCATACCGGTTCGGCCCGTTTCTCGGCGATCGCACCAGCTACCGGGTGCTGCGAGGGACCGAGCCGCTGGCTCTGACGCCGAAGCTGCTCGATCTGCTCTTCCATCTCCTCGATCATCCCGGCACCCTCATCACCAAGGAAGAACTGTTCGACGCCTTGTGGCCCGGCGCGAACGTGACGGAGAACGCACTCGCGCAGGCCGTGTCCGAGCTGCGTCAGGCGCTCGGCGACGATGCGGCGGCGCCGCAGTTCATCAAGACGGTGGCCCGCCGGGGCTACCGCTTCATCGCCGCCGTCGAGAGCGTTGACAGCCGTCAGGCGACCGCGTCCGACGCCGCGGCCACGCAGGCCGATGGGGCGGATGTGCGGACCATCGCCGTCATGGATTTCGCCAACGTCAGCGGCGACACGGACGGGGCGTGGCTGTCGGCCGGCATCGCCGAGACGGTCACGTGCGATCTGCGTGCGCTCGGCGATTTCCATGTCGTCGACCGCTGGCGCGTCGTCGAGGCCGCGCGGCGGACGGATGGGTCGCTCCATCAGGTTGCCGCCGATCTTCGTGCGCGATTGATGGTGGTCGGCAGCTATCAACGCAACGGCGGGCACGTCCGCATCACCGCACGTGTCGTCGACGTGATCAGCGGTGAGGCGCTCGCCGATGCGAAGGTCGACGGTCCGCTCGACGGCATCTTCGCGCTGCAGGACCAGGTTGTCGCGCAGTTTGCCAGCGAGCTCGGCTTTCCACACGCGTCCACTGCCGCGGTGCGTCCTCGCGTCCGCGAGACCGCCAGCCTCGACGCACACCGCGCGTTCAGCGAGGGATGGCTTCGACTGGAATCGCTCGACATCCGCGAGATCCCGCAGGCGATCGCCGACTTCGAGCGCGCGGTGGCGGCCGATTCGCGCTACGCGCTCGCGTATACAGGCCTGGCGACCGCCCAGCTCGCCCGGTACGAGACCACGCGGTCGGACAATCAGCCGGATCAGGATCTCCTCCAACGCGCGGCCCAGCACGCCCGGCACGCCGTACACCTCGACGATCGGCTGGGTGAGGCGCACGCGACGCTCGCGCTCGTCCTCGTCAGTCTCTGGCAGACGGACGCCGCTGCGGCATCAGCACGCCGCGCGGTGGCGCTCGAGCCCTCGAATTGGCGTCACCTCTTCAGACTCGGTCACGCGACGTGGGGCGACCAGCGGCTGCGTGCCGCGGCCCGCATGCTCGATCTGTATCCGGACTTCGCCTTTGCGCATTTTCAAATCGCGATGGTCCACGTGGCCTGCAATCATCTGCGGGAGGCGGAGGCCGTCCTGCGTCAAGGCGCCGCGGTGCAGGACCGGCAGATCGCGCGAGGCGGACGATATCCGGCCCTCGGCCTGCACTGGCTGCTCGGCCTCGTCCGGCTTGCGCAGGAGGACCTCGACGAGGCGATGGACGAGCTCGATCGCGAGCTGCGACTCGCCGAACCCTCTCGGCTGTACGGCCGTGAGTTCGCGATGTACGCGCTGCACGGACGCGGCGCTGCGCTGCTGCGCAAGAAGCTTCCTGACGCGGCCATCGACAGCTTTCACCGCGCGCTTGCGTTGTATCCACACCACGGGCCGTCACATCTCGGGCTCGCGCTCGCGCATCGGGCCAACGGATCCACGGCGGCGGCCACCGAGGCGTTCGCCGGCGTCGAGGAGGCGATCGCGACGCTCACCCATGCGCGTCCTGTCGAAGCGGCGATCGTGCGGAGCCAATGGCTCGCGGCGCGCGGTGAGGATGAGGAAGCGATCGCCTCCCTCGATCACCTCCTCGACGAGGCGCCGCCTGGATTTGCCGCGTGGACCGCGCCGGTCGAGCCATTTCTTCAGCAACTCAATCTGAACAAGCGGTTTGCCGCTGTCCTCGGCCGCCTGGCCGAGCGCGCGAAGTAGTCAGCTCAGCGTTTCTCAACGTTTCTCAGAGTTCCCTCAGGACTTTCGCCGACGGCTCCTCTATCGTGCTGGCTGTGGCGGCGGAAGCTCCGACAGACACGCTGATGCGGCGCGCGGTCGATGGGGACCGGCGCTCTTTGTTGAATCCAACACCAAGGAGAACTCACATGCAACGCTGGCTCCTGCTGACGGTTCTGTTGACGGCCACGGTGGCCGCACAGGACAGGAATGCTTCACTCACCGTGGACTTGGTCTTTCTTGGCCGCTCCATGCCACAAATGACCGAAGCGCTCGCCATGTTCCTGGAGCGCGGCGGCATGGACAACCTGGAACTGGCTCAGCCAGGCGTGGATATCAAGACCGACTACAAGCTATCGGCCACCTTCGACGGCGAATGGGGCAAGGCGTTCACTGAGATTCGCGCCACCCTGACCGATCGCGACGGCAAGACCGTTTGGACGACGCGCGCAACGCCGCAGGATGCCGACTGGCAGAGGCTCGGTATGCGCGAGCCGATGCAGGGCATGATCCTGCTGATCGAGCGGTTGCGCCCGGTATTGAAGCTCGACGAGTCATTCGGCGAAACCGGACACGAGGGCAAGTTCGCGCGCCTGATGGCGGAGCGCTCCGGTCTGCCGCCGGACAGCGAACGCAGCGCCCTTGATCCGCGGCTCCAGGCGCTGAAGCGCGCGAGCGGGTCCGCCACCCTGGCGATCTATGCTCCCAATGCGGCGCGGCTCGCGGAATTGATCACGAGCGCGGGCCTGGCCAAGGCTGCCGGCGGCGGCGTCGACCCGGAGATTCACGTGGCCGCCAACATGAACGAGCAGAGGATGCTGTGGGACGCGGCGCGCGGTTTCCGGGAGTTCGTCCGCAAGAGCCCGCCCAACGCTGATTACGCGCTCTACGCCGAGTATCTCGGCACCGACGCGGTGCATTTCATCGTCAGCGATCGGGCCGGCGAGTGGGTGATCGTAGATTTCCAGAACGACCATCACCCCGACTTCCAGAGCATCGCACCCAAGTCGCCCGACGATTGCGCCCGGCTGGTGGTGAAGCGGCTGCAGGCGTACCTGCGGTAGTGGGCGGGTGAATTCTGTGGGGACGCGGGGCCGAGAACGGCTCTTCCGTGACGCGCGCGAGAGGCGCTGAATACTTCCGGACTACCAACAGGAGGCAACCATGCACAAGTCGCTTCGAGCGCTTCTGCTCGGACTCCCCGCTCCCATCATTGCGTTCCTGGCTGCTGAGATTGGCGGCGGTCCCGGGGCGCTTGTGGTGATCTCAGCATACTTTCTCGGTTGCGGCTACGTGACTGCCCACAAGACACCTCGGCCGCTTCAGCGGGAATGGCTCAGCCTCCTGGCGCTGATGGCGGCGCTGATGATCGCGCTGCCCGTCGTCGCCCTGGGCGAAGGACCGGAGGGCGTGCCGCCCTACGCGCTGCTTCTGCTCGCCGGTTGGGAAGCCGCTTGCGCCGGCATCTACCTGGCGTCCCGGCGGACATCTGCCCCCGCGAGCCGCAAGGCGACCCTGATCGACCCTGATCGTGCTGGGCTTGCCTCTGTTGGTTCTGTCCGGCGTGGCGTTCGCCGCCTATCGATACGGCTGGCTGGTCGCACCGGCGCGGATCGAAGGGATTCCGTGCGGGGTCGGCTGGGTCGCGAAGCATCCGGGTGGAACGCTTCGATCGTGCACGCTGGCTTCCGACGTCGTCGTCCAGGGACTCGAACTGCCAGCCGGATCCAAAGTGGATCTCCTGCCATCGGGGCGGCTCACCGATTTCCGCCTGGGCCGCGAAGCAACGATCGCCAATGCCCGGCTCCCCGCCGGCGCCACCGCCGGAGTGACGCCGGATGGCCGGATCCGGTATGTGTTCCTGCCGCATGACATGGAAATCCAGGGACACTTCTGCCGGGGCGGTGGTCACGACTGGATGACGACCTTCCATCCCGATGGCTCCCTCGATCTCTGCTGGCTCGCGCAGGACGAGGCAATCAGGGGCATCCCCTGCGTCAAGACGACGTTCGTGGGCGAACTGACGGGCGGTACTGCTAGGACGAGGTTGCGCCCCGACGGGACGCTCGCGAGCTGCCGGCTCTCCCGCGCTGTGATGATCGCGGGGCAGTCGTTCCGCGAGGGAGAGCGCGTGGCGGTGGGAAGCGATGGAACGATCGCGCCGCACGCGAAGTAGTCAGCTCAGCGTTTCTCAACGTTTCTCAGCGCTCCCTCAGGACTTTCGTCGGCGGTTCCTTTATTGTCTGGCATCAAGGAGTGCCCATGACCGCCGGCAGCTACCGCGAGACGCTCCACCACAAAGGACTGCAGCCGTTCATCTGGACGCAGTTCCTGGGCGCGTTCAACGACAACCTGTTCAAGATCGTCGTGTCGCTCGTCGCCGTGCACGCGGCCACGACCGGGGACGCGGACCGCGAGCTTTCGATCGTCAGCGCGATCTTCATCCTTCCCTTCATCTTCTTCTCGGGCTACGCGGGACAGCTCGCCGACGTCTACAGCAAGCGCACGGTTCTCGTCGTCACGAAGTCGCTGGAAATCGTCGCAACCGGCCTCGGTCTCGCGGCATTCCTTCTCGGCCGCCTGCAGATCACCTACGGCGTGTTGTTCCTGATTGCCGTCCAGGCGACGTTCTTCAGCCCCGCGAAGTACGGAATCCTTCCCGAGATACTCCCCGACCGCGACTTGTCGCGCGCGAACGGCGTGCTGGAGATGTCGACGTTCGCGTCGATCGTCCTGGGCACGGCGGCCGGCGGTTTCATGTTCGACGCCTGGCGCGATCATCTGTGGCTGATCGGCGTCATCGTCCTGGCCATCGCGATCGCCGGCACCGGATTGAGCTTCAGGATCCCTCGCGTCGCCGCCGCGGCGCCTGGTGCGCGGATCAGGCTGAATCCGTGGGGCGAGATTGCCGACGGCCTCAAGCGGCTTGCGGGCGACCGGGTGCTGCGACTGACGGTCTTCGGCATCTCCTATTTCTGGTTCCTCGGGTCGCTATTGCAGCTCGTGGTGATCCTCTTCGGTTCTCAAGTGATGCATCTGAACGATCGATGGGTGGCGACGCTCACCGCGTTCGCGGCGATCGGCATTGCCGCGGGCAGCATGGCGGCGGGCAAGCTCTCGGGTGACAAGGTGGAGCTCGGCCTGGCGCCCATCGGATCGATTGGCATGGGCGTGTTCGCGATCCTGCTCGCGCGATCCGGCGGTTCGTTCGCGCTGGCCGCAATCCATCTCACGCTGGTCGGGTTCTTCGGCGGGCTCTTTGCCGTCCCGCTCAACGCGCTGCTGCAACAGCGCAGCGGCGACCGCGAGAAGGGACGCCTGATGGCGACCAATAACTTCTTGAACATGGCCGGGATCCTGCTGGCGTCCGGCGCTCTTGCGCTGTGTGGGCGGCTCGGCATGTCGCCGACCCACATCCTCCTGACGTTCGGCGTGCTCACGCTGCTGTCGAGCGTGTACGTGTTGACCGTCGTGCCCGAATTCCTGATTCGCTTCTCGCTCTGGCTGCTCACGCACACGATTTACCGCATCCGCATCGTCGGCCAGGAGCACGTACCGTTTCGCGGTCCCGCGTTGCTCGTCTGCAACCATCTGTCTCACGTGGACGGGCTGCTGGTCGGCGCGTGCGTCCAGCGGTTCATTCGCTTTCTCGTCTACCGCCCGTACTACGACCATTGGGCCTTCCATCCGCTGCTGAAGCTGATGAAGGCGATTCCGGTCGCGGCGGGACGCCGTGGCCTCGTCGCGTCGATCGAGCAGGCGCGCCGGGAACTGCAGAACAATCACGTCGTCTGCATCTTCGCCGAGGGGTCGATCAGCCGGACGGGCAACATGCTGCCGCTGAAGCGCGGCTTCGAGCGGATCGTCGACGGGCTCGACGTGCCGATCATTCCCGTGTATCTGGACCAGGTCTGGGGCAGCATCTTCAGCTTCAAAGGCGGACGCTTCTTCTGGAAGTGGCCGTCCCGCATCCCGTATCCGGTCACGGTCGCGTTCGGCCGGCCGTTGCCGCCGACGACGAATGCGGCCGAAGCGCGGCTGGCGCTGATGGCGCTTGGATCCGAGGTCGCCATGGCACGGCGTCCTGCGAATGAATCGCTCGGCCGGCAGTTCGTTCGGACCGCGAAACATCGATGGTGGTCGCTCTGCATGGCCGATTCGACCGGCCAGCGGCTGACATTCGGCCGCGCGCTCGTGGCCAGCCTGCTGATTTCGAAATGGATTGGGCGGCATTGCGCGAACGAAGGCAACGTCGGACTGCTGCTGCCGGCATCGGTCGGCGGCGCGCTGGCCAATACCGCGGCGTCGCTCGCCGGCAAAGTGCCGGTGAACCTCAATTTCACCGCGGGTCCAGACGCGATGGCGTCCGCAATCGAGCGGTGTGAGATCAGGACGATTCTCACGTCGCGCGTATTTCTCACCAAGGCGGGAATCGACCAGACCGGCGGCATGCTGTTTTTCGAGGACGTCCTGCGCCAGATCGGCACGCTCGCCAAGATCCGGATGTTCCTGATCGCTTTCCTGCTGCCCGCGTGGGCCCTCAATCGCCTCTACGTGGCCGATGCCCACGGCGAGCAGCTCGCGACCGTGATCTTCTCGAGCGGAAGCACGGGTGTACCGAAAGGCGTGATGCTGACGCACCGCAACATCCTCGCGAACGTCGACGCGGTGCGCCAGGTGTACGAACTGAAACACGACGACGTGCTGCTTGGCACACTGCCGTTCTTTCACGCATTTGGATTCACCGGCTCGCTGTGGCTGCCGCTCGTCGCGGGATTCGGCGTTGTCTATCACCCCAACCCGATGGACGGGAAGACGATTGGCGAGCTCGCGAAACGGTATCGCGCGACCGTCTTGATCAGCACGCCAACCTTCTGCGGCGCGTTCATCCGAAAATGCGAGCGAGAGCAGTTTGCGCATCTGCGGTACGCGCTCGTCGGCGCGGAGAAGCTGCGAGAGGCCGTGGCGACGGCATTCAAGGACGCGTTCGGCCTCGACCTGCTCGAAGGGTACGGCTGCACGGAGATGTCGCCGATCGTGGCGGCCAACGTACCGGACGTCAATCATCGCGGGGAGCGTCAGCGCGGCACGCGGGCCGGATCGGTCGGTCATCCGCTTCCGGGCATCGTCGCGAAGGTCGTCGACATTGTCACGGGAGAGGGACCGCTGTTTGAGAAGGAAGGGCTCCTGCTGGTCAACGGTCCGAGCCGGATGCTCGGCTATCTCGGAGATCCCGAAAAGACGCGTGAGGCGATCCGCGATGGCTGGTACGTCACCGGTGACATCGCGATGATGGACGACAGCGGCTTCATCCGCATCACCGATCGGCTCTCCAGGTTCAGCAAGATCGCCGGCGAGATGGTGCCGCACACGAAGGTCGAGGAGCAGATTCACGCCTTGCTCGAGGAGCATCACACGTGCGTCGTCACAGCCGTCCCCGATCCTTCTAGAGGCGAACGTCTGGTGGCGTTCTACACCGACGCGGCGGTCTTGCCGCACGAGCTGTGGGAGCGCCTCTGTCGCACGGAGCTTCCGAGACTCTGGCTGCCGAAGCGGGAGGATCTGCACGTCATCGAATCGATTCCTGTGCTGGCGACCGGCAAGACCGACTTGCGCGCGGTGCGACAGCTCGCCGCCGAGCGATCAAAGGCACCAGCGCTTTGACTTCGGAGTATCGGCAATGAGGCATGGCGTGCTCGTTCTGACCATCATCGTCGCCGGCCTGGCTGTCTTTGCCATGCCCCCGGTGGCGCAAGGTTCCGCATACCACGAGATGGCCGACCAGCGATCGTTTCTGGGCCTCCCAAACGCGCTCAACGTGCTCTCGAATCTGCCGTTCGCCTTCATCGGCTTCTTCGGGCTCGTCGCGGTCACCGGAGACGAACGCCGGCAGCGCCTGCTCTTTCGCGATCGATGGGTGCGCTGGCCGTACCTCGCCCTCTTTGGTGGCACCGTCCTCACGGCGGCCGGCTCGGCCTATTACCACCTGGCACCGAGCAACGCCCGGCTGGTCTGGGACCGGCTTGCGATGGCCATCGGGTTTGCGGGTCTGGTGACGGCAGTCATTGCGGAACGCGTGAGCGCGCGAGCCGGTCGGCTGCTCTTCGGTCCGCTCGTCGTTCTCGGAATCGCCAGCGTCGCCTCCTGGTACTGGACCGAGCTCGCGGGCCGTGGCGACCTGCGCCTTTACGCTCTCGTGCAATTCGGATCGTTGTTTGTCGTCGTGATGATCCTGCTGCTCTACCGTGAACGGGACAGCGGCACGCCCTACCTCGTCGCTGGGCTCCTTGCGTACGGCGTTGCGAAAGTGTGTGAGCTCGCGGATCAGCCGATCTTTGCGCGCGGGCACATCGTCAGCGGCCACACGCTGAAACACGTCGCCGCCGCAGGTGACGTCGCCTGCATCGCGGCCATGCTCCGGACTCGTGGGAGGTGACTATGTTCTTTTTTGCCGCTCTCGCGCTGTTCTGTTTCGCCGCTGTTGCGCTCGCCTCCGTCGCTGCGCTCCGCGCCTGGATGCGGATGGCGAAACTGGAATTCGTCATCGCGGAGCTGACCGCACGCGTCAGCGCGCTGGAGGCGCACCCACGCCCGACCGTCCATGCACCCGGCCCCACGCCGGTCAAAGCAGCGCCGGAGCGCAAGCCAGTGCCGGCCACACCGTCCACGGCTCCTCCCACGCCGGCGACCGAACACCGGCCGATACCTCCGATCATCCCGGTCGAGCACACTCGCCCCACGCCGCCGCCAGCGGCGCGGCCGACGCCCGGTCCAGAGAGCGCGCAGGCCACGCTTCAGGTCATCGCGGCGCCGGCCGGCGAATCCCTCGAGACGCGAATCGGATCGCGGTGGCTGCTGTACATCGGCGTCGTCGCGATTGTGATTGGCGTCAGCTACTTCGAGAAGCTGGTCATCGACAATCACTGGGTCGGCGAAACCGCACGGGTCGTTCAAGGCGGCATCGTCGGCCTGCTGCTCGTGTATGCCGGATTACGGTTCGTGCGCGCCGGCTATGCGATCTACGGCCAGATGATTTCCGGCTGCGGCATTGCCGTGCTCTACGTGTCGACGTACGCCGCGTTCAATTTCTACCATCTGATCGATCGCCCCGTGGCGTTCGCGTTGATGTGCGGTGTGACCGCCGGGGCGGCCTGGCTGGCCGATCGGCAGCGCTCGCAAGGCTTGGCGCTGATGGCGGTGGGCGGCGGGTTCGCCACCCCGTTTTTGCTGCCGGGTGATGTCGATGCGCAACTGGCGTTGTTCGGGTACGAGACGATTCTCATTGCCGGCACGATGTTCCTCGCGCACCGGCGCGAATGGCCCGCACTCAACATCGTCAGCTACGCCTTCACGATTCTCACGGTCGCCGGCTGGGCGCAACGCTTCTACACGCCGGCGAAGTATCTGCCGACGGAGCTGTTTCTCACGCTCTTCTGCGCGATGTATCTTTGCATCCTTCGTGAAGCCACGATCGCCGCAAAGCGCGCCGGGCACGCGGAGCTATCAACCGATTTTTCACCGGTCTCGCCGGCGGCGGCGAGCCGCGCAATCCTGTGGACGGCACCGTTCGGCTACTACGCTGCCTCGCTCGCGATCCTCGCGCCGCATTCTGCCGCACTACTGGTGTATCTCCTCGCGCTGGCACTGACGGGTGCGCTCACGGCTGCCCGAGCCGACATGAACATCGGCTCTTCACTGCGTCTGGTGTTCTGGCTCGCGGTCGCCGCGCCGCTCCTGGCGTGGACGGGAGGCCACGCCGGGGGCACGTGGCTGGTCCCCGGTCTTGCCGCTGTTGCGGGTGTGTACGTCATCTCTCTGCTCGCGCATCTCGAGAGCACCCTCAGCGAGGACCACCCGTTGAATCGCGCGGACATCGCGCTGCTGCACCTGAACGGTCTTGTCACCTACGGCGGTGCGTACCTCCTGATCGATGCAGTGAACAGCGGCGCGACCGCAGCGGTCGCCGCAGCATTCGCTCTGTGGAACGGCGTGCTGGCGCTCGCTCTGGCGTCACGCCGGCGGGAGCAGGCGCTGCACTTCGCCGCGGCGGCCTGCACGTTGTTGATGATCGCGATCGCCCTCAGATATCACGGCGCCGCCGTCATCGTCGGATGGGCGGCCGAAGGGGCGGCCATCATCTGGCTCGGCCTACGCGCGCGGCGCGAGTGGCTGCGCGTCTCCGGGATCGTGCTGTTCGTGGTCGCCGTGGCACAACTCCTCGTCCTTCAGATCACGCCGCCGAGCGTCGACCAAGTCCTGCTGCTCAATTCAAGAACCGCCTGCGGTCTGTTTGTGATTGCGCTGGTGTACGGACTCGCGTGGTTCCACGATCGCGTCCGCGATCTGCCCGCCCGCAGAGCGCAGGTCGGCGTCGCGCTCACCGCGGCCAAGCTGCTCATCCTGGCGCTCGCCGCCACTGAAATCACTGACTACTGGATGATCCATCGTCCTCCGGCGTTCGAGCCGGCGTCGCAGCTCATCATGGCGTCGATCCTCGTCGGCGTGGCAATCATGTGGCTCGGACTGGCCCGCCGCCAGGAATGGATCCGCGCCGTCGGTGCGCTGGCCGTGGCACTCGGCGCCTTCTCAGTGCTCTCGCTGCAGTTTTCGAGCGCGCCCGAAGGATACGTCGTCATCTTGAACGCGCGCGCCGGGGCCGGACTACTCGTCATCGCGGTGCTGTACGGCCTCGGCGCCATGCACCGGCGATTCGGAGCGCACGTCGAGGATCTCCCGTTGAACGTGGCGGTCCTGTTGACGGGGGCGAGTCTCTTCACGCTGTCGCTTTTGACGTCGGAGATCGACGCGTACTGGAGCGCGCGCGGCGCGGCGGAAGTCTGGTCGATGCCACGGGAAGCGCTTCAGACGATCGCGTGGGCCGCGGTCGGCAGCATGCTCGTGTGGCTCGGCGTGGCGCGACGGCAGGCGTGGGAGCGCTTGGTCGGATCGGCGGTGCTCGTCGTTGCCGTGCTGCGGCTGCTCAGGCTGGAGCTCGCCGCCGCGTCCGCGGCATACGTGGTCGTCGCGAACGTGCGCGTCGTGGCATCGCTGTTCGTCGTCGTGCTGATCTGCGGCCTGGCGCGTCTCTATCGCCGCCAGGACGAGGTGCTCGACGGCGCGTGGCACCCCGTCACGGTCTTGCTCGTCGCAGCCAACGCGATCGGTCTGGCCCTCCTCACGAACGAGATCACGGCGTATTGGAGCGTGCAGGACGGGATTCGTCTCTCAATTTCCACGCCGGCGCGCGACAGCCACCTTGCCCGCGAGATGATGATCTCGATCACGTGGGCCTCGTACGCGACGGCCTTGGTCGTCGCAGGCATCAGAAAGCAGTACGCGCCGATTCGCTACTTCGCGATGGCGCTGTTCGCCGTCACGATCGCGAAAGTGTTCGCCGTCGACCTCGCCCAGCTCGACCAGGTCTACCGGGTGTTGAGCATTGTGGGACTCGGCGTCACGCTGTTGGTGACGTCGTACCTGTATCACCGCTTCCGCGCGAGACTGCGATCGTAGCCCGGACGATCGGAACTCGCCGGAGGCGCCGGTCCCCAGACGTGTGGGGCGTATTTCGTCCGAGCGCCGTTCCGGTGTACCATCTCGTTACCCAATCATGAGACCATTCCAACTCTGCGGACTCGGTAACGCCATCGTCGACATCTTCCTGGAAATCTCCGAACCGGAGTTCGCCTCGCTGGGGTTCGAGCGCGGCGGCATGCAGCTGGTCGATCACCAAATCCAAAAAACGCTGCTGGACCGGTATCAGAAACATGACCCGACACTGGTGAGCGGCGGCTCGGTCGCAAACTCGGTCATTGCCTTCTCACAGCTTGGCGGAACGGCCGCGTTCATCGGCTGCCTGGGCGACGATCGGTACGGCTTGTTCTATGCGACCGAGTTCGAGGAGCTCGGCATCGACATCGGCAACCCGATCATCGTCAACGAAACGACCGGCACGTCTGTCTGCATCGTCACTCCCGATGCCGAGCGGACCATGCGCACGTGTCTGGCGGTTGCGAGCCACCTCTCAGCACGCCATGTCGATGAAGAGCGCATCAAGAGCTCTGAATGGCTGTTCATCGAAGGCTACGTCTTCGCCAATCCCGATACCGGCCAGATGGCCATCCGGGAAGCGATCCGCCTGGCCAAACGGCACGACACGAAGATCGCCATTACCTGCTCCGATGCGTTTGTCGTCCAGGTCTTTGGCGACGCGCTGCATGACGCGCTGCAACACGCCGACCTGTTCTTCTGCAACGAGTCCGAAGCGTGTGCCATCACGGGAGCCAGCACCGCCGAGGAGGCGTTCGGCAAGCTCAAAGGCAAAGTGCGCTCAGCTGTGGTAACAAATGGCCCGCATGGCGCGTACATTCGACACGCCGGCGTTGAGGTGCATGTCCCCGCGTTTCCGTCCGAGCCGAAGGATCTGACGGGCGCCGGCGACATGTTCGCCGGATCGGTGCTGTACGGGATCACACATGGCGTCACGCCCGAGAGGGCCGGCCACGCCGCCAGCTTCCTGGCGCACAAGGTGATCACGCAGGTCGGCGCCCGGCTTCATCACGGGACCAAACAATTCTGGGATGAATGCCTGGCTTCCATGTAGCGCTACTTCAGATACTTTCCAACGATCGGCGCCAATTCCCGCTTCGTTCGCTCTGGAACCAGATCCGGCTGCGTGATGATCGCCGTCGCGAGGGCGGTGGCGCACTCGCACGTCCGCCGGCCCGCGATGCGGCCGACGGCTTCCGCGATGACTCTCTGAGCCGTCGCCGCGTTGTGCAGCAGGTTGGCGATGATCAGATCGACGGTCACCGAGTCGTGATCCGGGTGCCAGCAATCGTAATCGGTGATGAGCGCCAGGGTCGTGTAGCAGATCTCGGCCTCGCGCGCGAGCTTGGCCTCCTGAAGGTTCGTCATGCCGATGACGTCCATCCCCCACGACCGGTACAGCTTCGATTCAGCGAGCGTGGAAAACTGCGGGCCTTCCATGTTCACGTACGTCCCCCCGCGATGGACCGTGGCGCCGACCGCCTGGACCGCATCGGCCGCAATCGACGACAGCGTCTTGCAGAGCGGGTGCGCGAAGGCGACGTGCGCGACGAGTCCGCGACCGAAGAACGTGCTGATCCGGCCATTCGTCCGGTCGAAAAACTGATCGGGAATCAAGATGTCCAGCGGCTTGTATTCGTGTTTCAGGCTGCCGACCGCGCTCGCCGATACGATGCGCTCGACGCCGAGCACCTTGAAGCCGTAGATGTTGGCGCGGAAGTTCAGCTCCGACGGCAGAATGCGGTGGCCGGCGCCGTGCCGCGCGAGAAACGCGACCCGCTTGCCGCGCAGGGTGCCAATCAGGTACGGACCGGAGGGATCGCCGAACGGAGTGCTGACCGACTGTTCCTCGCGGTCGGTCAGTTCGGCCATGTCGTACAGGCCGCTGCCGCCGATGATTCCGATTTGAGCTGTCATATTCTGATTCGAGCGCCGATTCACCACTAAGGACACAAAGGACACAGAGCTTAGATCATGTTTGTGCCCTTGTGTCCATGGTGTCCTTTGTGTGAGCTCAGAGCGCGGATGACCCGGCGGCTGGAACAACCCGGCGCTTCCCGTCTTCTTCGCGAATGTAGCCGGCCGCGACCGACGGATCGTGCTCGAAGAATACCAGCATGTCCCGGTCGATCGCTTCCTGGGCGAACGCCTTCTTCGCCGCGAGCGTGTCCAGCGGATACAGGTCGTATCCCATGATCCACGCATTCGGCACGTGCGCGGTCGTCGGGATCAAATCGGCGACGAAGGCGGCGGCCTTGCCGCCTGATTCGAGCAGCACTATCTGGTGGTGCATCGTATGGCCGCCGGTGCGGCGCACCCTCACGCCCGGCATGATCGCTTGATCATCGTCGACCAGTTGCAGCACACCGGCATCGGCGAGCGGCACGTAATTATCGGCGAAGTAGCTCGCCCGGTTGCGCTCGTTCGGATGGGTGGCATCCTTCCATTCGCCGCGACGGACGATGTATTGGGCGCGGGGAAAACGGGGCCGCACGCGCCCGCTCGAATCGCGCATGGTGAAGCCACCGGCGTGGTCGAAGTGCAGGTGGCTCGCGAGCACGATGTCGATGTCCTCGGCCGCGAGGCCGGCCTCGGCCAGCGTGTGGTCGAGATGGCGCTCGCGATCGAGGCCGTAGATCTCGCTGAATTTCGCGTTCTCTTTATCGCCCACCCCGGCGTCGATGATCATCGTTCTGGCCCCGCGCACGACGAGCGGCCGCATCGCCAGCGTGATCCGATTGCGCTCGTCGGGAGGCGCCTTGGCCGACCAGAGCATCTTGGGTACAACGCCGAACATCGAGCCGCCGTCGAGGCTGAAGAAGCCGTCGCAGACGGAGATCAGCTCGAGATCCCCGAGCGCATGGCGCGACACCGACGCGGCGTGATGCTGCGTGCTCGCCGCGACTGACGACTGACGACTGTCGACTGGCGACTGACGACTGTCGACTGGCGACTGACGACTGGCGACTGGCGACTGGCGACTGGCGACTGTCGACTGGCGACTGACGACTGTCGACTGGCGACTGTCGACTGGCGACTGACGACTGTCGACTGGCGACTGACGACTGGCGACTGGCGACTGGCGACTGACGACTGGCGACTGGCGACTGACGACTGACGACTGTTTGAGCTCGATCAGCACGCCGTGGGCGGCGGAGGGATGAATGAAGGCCGCGAGCGAGCCCTCCGCGCCCGGCCTGGGCCGCTCGTCAATCAACCTCGCGCCACGCGCCTTCAGTTGCGCGATCGCGGCCGCGATATCATCGACCCGCAGCGTGATGTGATGGAGGCCTGGACCGCGCTTCTCCACGAACGCCGCGATCGGCGAGTCGGGTGCCGTCGCCTCCAGAAGTTCTAATCTCACTCCGGGGGCCCCTACCTCCTGGTCGCGCTGCGCGGGAACCCCTTCGCCCCGCTCCGCCTCTCCACCGACAGGGATGAAATGTGCGCGCACGCGCTCAGACGGCACCTCCTCCGGTGGTTCGATCTCCAAGCCGAGTGCGTCGCGATAGAACGCGAGCGCGGCCCGCAGATCCTTGACGGCGATTCCGACGTGATCCAGGATCGCTTTCATATCATCGGCTGTTCACTTCCTGCCCTTCGCGGCTTCGTGATTCACGAACGCCTCGAGCCACCCAACACGCGCCCCAAGAGAAGATCCGCTGCGGTATACGGATCCATCTCTCGGGCCGCGATCCGATCGACGAAGGTCGCGAATTCGCCGGGCGCAAGCACCTCGCGCTCGAGATGATCGACACATCGCGCGGAAACGAGCTCGCGCAACCGCTGCTCGCTGCGCAGGCGGCGCCGCAAGGCGCGCGCGCTGACACGCGCCGGCCCTGTGTCACGTTCCGCATAGACCCGGAAGGCTGCGATCGCTTCCATGAGCTCGGGTACCCCCTGACCGCTCGTCGCGACCGTTTTCACAATAGGCGGCCGCCACTCGTGTTCTCGATACGTCGCCAGCGACAGAGTCGCTTCAACCGCCGCCACGAGCCGCTCGCTGCCCTCGCGATCCGCCTTGTTGACCACGAAGATGTCGGCGATCTCCATGATTCCCGCCTTGAGCGCCTGCACCTCGTCGCCGGCGCCGGGCACCAGCGTAACGATCGACACGTCGGCGGTCCGCACGATCTCGACTTCGTCCTGCCCTACGCCCACCGTTTCGATGACGATGATATCTTTGCCTGAGGCGTCGAGCACGAGCGCGGCGTCGGCGGTCGCGCGCGCGAGGCCGCCCAGGTGCCCCCGCGTGGCCATGCTTCGGATGAACACGCCCTCGTCGCCGGCGTGCGACTGCATCCGCAATCGGTCGCCCAGCACGGCACCGCCGCTGAATGGACTGGTCGGGTCCACGGCCAGGATGCCGACCGTCAACCTGTTCGGGTGGGGCCCCACCCCCACCCCCACGCCAGACGCGCTCGCACCGTCGTGCTCGTGCGTATTCAGGACAGGACGCTGTCGGATCTCGGTTATGAGCCGATCGACGAGCGTGCTCTTCCCCGCGCCCGGCGGTCCGGTGACGCCGATGAGATAGGCGCGGCCCGTGTGCGCGAAGATGGCCCGAATCAGCTCCGCGCTTGCCACGCTCTCGTCCTCGATCACGGAGATCGCGCGCGCGATCGCGCGCGCATCGCCGGCGAGCACCCGATCGGCGAGTGTCGCGCTCATCGAGACAGAAGCTGGCGCGCGATCACCAGACGCTGGATCTCGCTCGTCCCTTCGCCGATCGTGGTCAGCTTCACGTCGCGGAAGTATTTCTCGGCCGGGTAGTCCTTCACGAACCCGTAGCCGCCGTGAATCTGGACCGAGTCGTCGGCCGCCTTCACGGCGATCTCGCTCGCATACAGCTTCGCCATCGCCGACTCGAGCGTCGTGCGGCGCTTGCGGTCCTTCAGATACGCGGCGCGGTAGGTCAGCAGCCGCGCCGCTTCGATCCGGGTCGCGTTGTCGGCCAGCTTCCACTGGATCGCCTGAAACTGGCTGATCGTCTTCCCGAAGGCCCGGCGTTCTTGCGCATACCGCAACGCCGCTTCGTAGGCGCCCTGGGCCAGGCCGACCGCCAGGGCGGCTATGCCGATTCGGCCGGCATCCAGCACCTGCATGCTGCTGACGAATCCGCGGCCCACCTGGCCGAGAAGCTGATCGGCCGGGATGCGGCAGTTGTCGAGCAGCACTTCACTCGTGTCGCTGGCGCGCATGCCGAGCTTGTCTTCCTTCCTGCCAGGCACCATCCCCGGCGTGCCCTGGTCGATGATGAACGCGGAAATGCCTTTGGCGCCGGCGGCACGATCGGTCATGGCCATGACGACCAGCACGTTGCCGACACGTCCGTGCGTCGTAAACGTCTTCGCGCCGTCGAGCATCCAGCACGATCCGGCCTGCACGGCGGTCGTCCGCATGCTCGCCGCGTCGCTCCCCGAGGTCGATTCGGTCAGGCCCCAGGCGCCGACCTTTTCCCCGCGCGCCAGCGGGACCAGGTACTTCTGTTTCTGTGATTCGGTGCCGAACATGAAGATGTGCGCCGCGCAGAGGCCGTTGTGCGCGGCCACCGACAGGGCGACCGAGGGGTCGATGCGCGCGAGCTCCTCGATGCAGATGCAGTAGTCGATGGCGGACATCCCCGCGCCGCCGTACTCCTCCGGAAATTGGATGCCCATCAGCCCGAGCGCCGCCAGCTTCGGAATCAGCTCGCTCGGGAAGTGCTGGTCGCGATCCCAGTCGCGGACGTGCGGCCGGATCTCCGTCTCCGCGAAGTCGCGCACGGTGTGGCGGAGCAGCTTTTGCTCCTCGGTGACGCGGAAGTCCACGAGGGATATGAAACCACAAAGCGGGGAGCCCCACGGCGGCTTGCACATGGTCATCTAGATGGTTTAGTATCAGGTTATGATGAAGGTCAATATTTTCGAGGCCAAGGCCAAGCTGTCCGAGTACGTCGATCGGGTCGAGCACGGCGAGCACATCGTCATCTGCCGGCGGAACCGGCCTGTGGCCGAGTTGCGGCCGATCGAGCTCGCGCGGACGACGCCGCGACCGATTGGCGGTCTCGAAGGGAAGATCGTCATCCCGCCGTCGTTCTTCGACCCGCTCCCCGACGAGATCATCGAGAGCTTCTATCCCGAGACCGACCCGCGCGCCGTGAAGGCTGCCGGGGAGCAGATGACCGACGGCCCGAAGAAGCGGTCCGGAGTCAAGCGCCAGTCTTCCGCGCGCCGACGACGAGCGTGAAATTGCTTCTCGACACCTGTGCGTTTCTCTGGCTGACCGCTGACGTCGCGCGCTTGTCGCCCCACGCTCGGGAGCTCTTTCGCGATCCCGGGAATGAAATCTACTTGAGCTCGGTTGTTGGGTGGGAAATCGCCGTCAAGTACGGGCTCGGTCGATTGACGCTCACGGAGCCGCCAGAGCGCCTGATTCCGGTTGCACGTCAAAGCTATGGCATCGCGGCGCTGCCTCTCGACGAAGAATCGGTTCTACAGGCGCATCGCCTGCCGCCGCTGCACCGCGATCCGTTCGATCGGATGCTGGTTTGTCAGGCGATCGTGCACGGCATGGCGATTCTCACGCCGGATCCGCTGATCTCGCAGTATCCGATCCGGACGCTGTGGTAAGGGCCCGCGGAAGAATCAGGGACTATGATCGGGCCGGAGGATTCATGACCTACGTGCGCGCGATCGCGCTGACGGGGCTGATGTGCCTGATGTTCTTAACGACGGCCGCGTCCGCGCGCGCGGACGTCACGGCGTTCATCGGCGCGAACACCACGCCGGCGAACCGACAAGTCCGCGGCTTCGCCGTCGGATTCGGCCTGCTCATCGTCGGGTTCGAGTTCGAGTACGCGAACACGACGGACGACCTGACGGCGGTCGCGCCGTCGCTCAAGACCGGCAGCGGCAACGTTCTGCTGCAGACGCCGGTCACATTCTTCGGCGTCCAGCCATACGTCACGGCGGGCGGCGGCTTGTACAGCGAAACCCTTGGCGCACACAACGACGTCGGCTTCGCCGTGAATACCGGCGGTGGCGTGAAAGTCACGCTGGCGGGACCGTTGCGCGTGCGCGTGGACTACCGGGTCTTCAAGGTGGGAAGCGGTGCGCTGTATTCGCCAGCGCACCGCATCTACGCAGGGCTCAATCTGAAATTCTGAACGTTATCGCCCTTACTTGCCGAGCGCAGAGATGAGATTCAAGTTGATGATGTTCTGGCCCTGGGCGTACGAGTCGGCGTACTGCTTGTAGATCACGTTGAGTTCCGCCGGCGGAAACGCTTCCGCCAGAATGTTCGACACCGTGTAGTCGGCGTCCTTCACCGCGGGATCGATGAAGAACACGTACAGCACGTTGCCGCCGCCGGCCGCATCCGGCGACTTGAACACCCTCCAGCTCGCGGCCTGCTGTTTGCGCTCCGGCTTGTCGCTCTTCTGAAGCGCTTCCCTCAGCTTGGTCATGACCATCTCGAAGTCGGCGGTCTTGTCCGGCTTGATGAAATTGAGAACCATCCCGGCGTCAGACGCAAACACGCGTTTGGTCGGCGCCGCCGCGGCCTGCTGGGCCGGCTGCGCCGGAGCCTGCGCGTGAACGGTACTCGCCGACAACATGGCAACGAAGAGTCCGACGGCAATCCAACCGGACCGGCGACTGGGCGCCGACGTGGGGGAACGGAACATCACGGCCTCCTTGACGAAAGGGCTTGGCTAAGAAACCGCCACATTGTTACCATGCAAGCACGCCGAGTCAAACGAAAACGGCCATGACCTCGTTGGCAAGAAGCATTCCGCGACGCGTCAGCCACAGCCGCTCGCCATCCCGCCCTAGACACCCGTTCTCGATGAATGGCTCCAGGTCGGCGCCGTAACGCTGCCACACCTCAACATCGTAGCGCTGACGAACAACGTCCAGACTTACGCCGGCCGTTAATCGAAGTCCCGTGAAGAGGGCGTCACCGAGGCGTTCGCCAGCCGACAACCGGCGCAGATCGATCGCGACCGGCTCGCCGCGGACGATGTGGTCGACGTAGTCCTCGGTCGCTGAGACGTTCTTCCAGCGGATCCCGTCGCGTGTCGAATGCGCGCCGCAGCCGAACCCGAGCCACTCCCCGTCGCTCCAATATTTGAGGTTGTGCCGCGATTCCCGGCCGGGCCTGGCGACGTTGGAAATTTCGTACTGATGGTAGGCGGCGGCGTCGAGCCGCTCCATGGCGGCCAGATACATGTCCGCGGCGTCTTCGTCAGGCGCCTGCGACCACTGCGATCGCGCCATTTCGTCCTTGAGCGGCGCGTTGGCGTACACCTCGAGCAGGTACAAGGACAGATGATCGGGTCCGAGCGCGATGGCCACGTCGATGGACTCGAGCCAGTCGTCCAGGCGCTGCGCCGGCAGCCACATCATCAAATCCAGGCTGATGTTGTCGAACCCGGCGCGGCGTGCCTCCTCGTACGCGTCCCGCGCGCGCGCGGAGCCGTGGAGGCGTGAGAGGCGCCGCAGCTCGTCGTCGCGAAACGACTGCACGCCGAAGCTGATGCGGTTCACACCTGCCGCGCGGAATGCCAACAGCCGTTGTTCAGTGACCGTTTCGGGATTCGCTTCGAGCGTGACCTCACAATCAGCGGCGACATTGAACGATTCCAGACAGGCCGCGATGATCTGTTCAATTTCAGCGGGTTCGAGCAGCGAGGGCGTCCCACCGCCGAAGAAGATCGTGTCAGCTTGGGCAGACCTCAAGGTCCGCACTGCATCTGTGCGCGTCGGGCCTGCCTGCCAGACGCCCGCCCATTCTCCATCCCCAAACGCAGTGCAGGCCTTCAGGCCTGCCTGACGGATTTCGCGCAGGAGCGCGTCGACGTATCGCGCCTTCAACGCGGCATCGAAGAGCCCGCGGTTGAAGTTGCAGTAGTTGCAGATGGAGGAACAGAAGGGGACGTGAACGTACAGACCGAGCATTCGAATTCTGAATTCCTAATTCCTAATTCCTAATTCCTAATTCCTAATTCCCTAGCTCCCCGCCCGTCCGCCTGGCCATTTGAGGTCGGCTTTGCCGTCGCGGACGGCCGGCTCGCGCAATTGGGCGCGGGCCTGTCGTCCGGCGCGCGAGGGTAGGGTCTTGCGGCGCATTTTCCACAGCGTCATCAGATCGTCGACGCCGCCGTTGGTCGGCAGCTCGCGGTAATCGGCGCCGTCGAGCTGCAGAAACTCGCACATCTCGTGCAGCCGCGACCGCATGCGGAACCCAATCCTGAACAGCAGCGAGTTCGGATCCGTGTCGTCCGGGATGTCCAGGTAGTTCGACGTGAAGATCGTGACCCGCCGCTCGTTGTAGCGTGTGTTCACGATGAGGTTCATCGTCTCATCGACCCACTCGGAGGTCTTTTCAGCGCCCAGATCGTCGAGCACGATGAGATCGGCCGTCATGACCGGCCGCAAGATCTCGAGCTCGGTCGTACGAATCGACGGATCGTACGTGCTGCGGATGATGCGCAGCAGATCGCGCGTGTCGTAGAAGAGCCCGCGCGCACCTGTCGTCTGAATCACCTGCTTGAGCACCGCGACCGCCAGGTGCGTTTTCCCGACCCCGGGCTGTCCTTCGAGCAGCAGGCCGTGCGTCACCGCGGGAAACGCGTCCGCCACGCGCCGCGCTGCCGCCTGCGCATGCTGAAGCGACTCGTTGTACGCGGCGAAATTGCCGAGCGTGCAGTGCTGATAGCGTTTCGGGATTTTCGATTCGTCGAGACGTTGACGACCGACGCTCTCCCGCCAGCAGTCACATCGCACCACGCGACGCGTACCGTTGTCCTCGATTGGCTTCCAGCCGGTGTTATCGCAGAGCGGGCACATTAGTTCAATTCACGGTTTGCAAGGCGGGCGACAGCTGTTCTGATTCTAGATTGCAAACCGTGAATTGAACTAGGACGTTTTTTTCTGAGCCGGCTCTGTCGTCGTCGACGGCGTCGCCCGCACCAATTCCGTCGGCGACGATTTCACGAGGGCGGTCGAGAGGCGTTGCTCCCAGTCGTCGATGCCGCGCACGAGCTCTTTCTTGACGTACTCCATGAACTCGTTCACTTCGTGCTGCATCTGCTCGATCTTGCGGCGCATGTTGAGGATAATCTCGACGCCGGCAAGATTCACGCCGAGGTCTCGGGTGAGTGACAGAATCGTCTCGAGCTGCTCGAGATCCTCTTCCGAGTACAAACGCGTGTTGCCCTCGGTCCGCGACGGCTTCAACAGTCCCTCGCGCTCGTACAGGCGCAGCGTCTGCGGGTGGATCTGATACTTCTGCGCGACCGCGCTGATCATGTAGTACGCCTTGCCGGTTTTCTTCATGGCTGTCAGCTCTGGTCACCACAAAGGACACAGTGGACACAAAGGGAATTCCGTACAGGTTTGATCCTTACTCGTGTCCCTCGTGTCCTTCGTGTCCCTTGTGGTGATTCAGTCCCGCGCGTACGTCTTCCCCGTTGATCCGCCCGAACTCCCGCAACAGATCCTTCGATCGCTCGTCGAGGAGCCTCGGCAGCACGAGACGGACTTCGACGACCAAATCGCCGCGGCGGCCGTCCCGCGGCGACGGCACGCCCCGATCGCGGAGCCGGAACCGCTGACCCGATTGCGTCCCCGGCGGCACGCGCACGCGCGCCAGGCCGTCAAGGGACGGCACCTCGAACTTCGTACCGAGCGCCGCCTCGTGTACCGCCACCGGCACGACGATGTGCAGATCGTCGCCTTCCCGTCGGAACAGCGGATGCGGCTGCACTTGCACGGTGATGTACAGATCGCCGTCCTCGCCGCTGTTGCGTCCGACGTTCCCCTTCCCCGCGACACGGATGCGCGCGTCGTCGTCCAATCCGGGCGGCGTGGCAATCGTCAGCGGCTCAGTACGCATCTCGATCTGATGACCGTCGCAGGTGGGACAACGGGTCTGGCGCTGACGTCCCGACCCACTGCAGTGGGGGCAGGCTTTCGAAAAGACCATGTGGCCGCGCGCCGACTTGACCATGCCGCTGCCGTGGCAGGGCACGCAGCGGCTCTCGACCACGCGCAGGCGGCCGAGCCCTTTGCACGTGCGGCAATGCTCCTGGCGGGTGACGGTCACCGTCTGGGGACCGCCCCGCATGGCATCTTCGAAACTGAGTGCGATGGTGTGATGCAGATCGGTGCCCCGTACCGGCACGGCGGCGGGACTGTCACTGCCGCCTTGGTGCAGGAACTCCGCAAACAAATCGCCAAACGTCGACGCCGACGACCCGCTCGCGCTCACCGAGAAATCGAATCCTTCGAAACCAAACGCCGTTTCTTCGATGGTGCTCTGTGAGTAGCCGACGGCGTCGTACCGCCGGCGCCGATCGGGATCGCTGAGCGTCTCGTACGCCTCGGAGATCTGCCGAAAGTGACCGGCTGCGGTGCGGTCACCCGGGTTGATGTCCGGATGACACTTACGCGCCAGCCGCTTGTACGCGCGCTTGATGTCGCCGATCGAGGCGGACCGTTCAACGCCTAAAAGGACGTAGAAATCCACTTCCTTACTTCCTTACTTCCTTACTTCCTTACTTCCTCACTGCTTCCCCTCATCCACGACCTCCGCGTCGATGACGTCGCTCTTGGGCGCGCCGCCTCCGGCCGTGCCCGTCTGGCCTCTCGAGCCGTCGCCGCCCGGCGCGCCGGTGGCTGGACCGCCGGGCTGCGCCTGCTTGTACAGCGATTCGGCCGCTTTGTGCTGCGCCGACATCAACTGATCGAGCGCGCGTTGAATGGCCGCCGCATCGTTCGACTCGTTCGCTTTCTTGAGCCCTTCGATCGCGGCTTCGATCGCCTGGCGATCGGCGGCGGTGAGTTTGTCGCCGGAGTCCTTGACCATCCGCTCGGCGCCGTAGAGCGCCTGGTCCGCCCTATTCCGGGCCTCGATCTCCTCGCGGCGCTTCTTGTCTTCTTCGGCATGCGAGTCGGCCTCTCTCATCATCCGCTCGACATCCTCCTTATTGAGGCCGCTCGACGCGGTGATCGTGATCTTCTGCTCCTTGCCGGTGCCGAGATCCTTCGCCGACACGTTGACGATGCCGTTGGCGTCGATGTCGAACGTGACCTCAATCTGCGGGACACCGCGCGGCGCGGACGGCAGACCGACCAGGTGGAAGCGGCCGAGCGTCCGGTTGTCGCGCGCCAGCGGCCGTTCGCCCTGCAGCACGTGGACTTCGACGCTCGTCTGGTTGTCCGCCGCCGTGGAGAAGATCTCGCTCTTGCGCGTCGGGATGGTGGTGTTCCGCGTGATCAACGTGGTCAGCACGCCGCCCAGCGTCTCGATGCCGAGCGACAGCGGCGTCACGTCCAGCAGCAGCAGATCCTTCACGTCGCCGGCGAGCACGCCTGCCTGGACCGCCGCCCCGACCGCCACGACCTCGTCCGGATTGACGCCCTTGTGCGGCTCGCGGCCGAACAGCTCCTTGACAATCGCCTGCACTCTCGGGATGCGGGTCGATCCGCCCACGAGCACCACCTCGTCGATCTTCGACGGATCCAGGCCCGCGTCCGACAGCGCCTGCTTGGTCGGTCCCACCGTCTTCTGCAGCAGCTCCTCGACCAGCTGCTCGAGCCTCGCGCGGGTCAGTTTCATCTGCAAGTGCTTGGGGCCGGTCTGGTCGGCGGTGATGAACGGCAGGTTGATATCGGTCTCCACCACCGTCGAGAGCTCCATCTTCGCTTTCTCCGCCCCTTCTTTCAGGCGCTGCAGCGCCATCCGGTCCTTGCCGAGGTCGATGCCCTCGCTGTTCTTGAACTCGGTGATGATCCAGTCGATGATCCGCTGATCGAGGTTGTCTCCCCCGAGATGCGTGTCGCCGTTGGTCGCCTTGACCTCGACCACCCCTTCGCCGACTTCCAGGATCGAGATATCGAAGGTGCCGCCGCCGAAGTCGTACACCGCAATCGTCTCGTCTTTCTTCTTGTCGAGGCCGTAGGCCAGCGCCGCGGCCGTCGGCTCGTTGACGATGCGCATGACTTCGAGGCCGGCGATTTGTCCGGCGTCTTTGGTGGCCTGGCGCTGCGCGTCGTTGAAGTACGCGGGGACCGTGATGACCGCTCTGGTGACGCTCTGGCCGAGATACTCTTCCGCCGCCTGCTTCAGCTTTTGCAGAATCATCGCGGAGATCTCGGGCGGCGGATATTCCTTGCCGCTCGCACTCACACGCGCGTCCCCGTTGCTGGCGCGGACGACTTGATACGGCACCATCTTCATCTCTTCGTTGACTTCGTCGAACTTGCGGCCCATGAACCGCTTGATCGAGAAGACGGTGTTTTCCGGGTTGGTGACCGCCTGGCGTTTGGCGACCTGCCCGACGAGCCGCTCGCCGGTCTTGGTGAAGGCGACCACCGACGGTGTCAAACGGCCACCTTCCGGATTGGTGATCACTACCGGCTCGCCACCCTCCATGACCGCGACGACCGAGTTGGTGGTGCCCAGGTCGATTCCGATAAGTTTGCTCATGAGATCCTCTCAGCCCGCCCCCTGATCGAAACGATCAGACGTGGTATTGATGCTGTCAAGAGTATAAAACTTGAGTGACTTATTGTAAATACCAGAAGGCAGATAGTTGGCCGGTGCGCGCATAATCGACGCACCGCCAAGCATTTGCACGGACTGCGTGCTATACTTCAGTTGCCAGCGAGTCCTGCCCCTTCTTTCGAGGCGGCTTATGCCCACCCTCCCGGTATCTCGTCCATTCGTTCGCGCTTCAATGCTGATCGCGACCGCACTGCTGTGGACATCGGCCGTCCAGGCGCAGGATTCGACCACGTCCGCGCCGCCGGCACATCTGGCCGCCGTCACCGGAGCTGCGACGGTCGAACGTGACGGATCGATTGAACCCGCAAGCGTGAATGCGCCAATCATCGCGGGAGATCAGCTGCGCACGACCGCCGGTCGAGTGGAGCTGCTCTTTCCCGGCGGCACCGCCCTCGACATTGATGAGAATTCATCGCTCGACGTGTTGTCCCCCACGCTCATCCGACTGATCGCAGGCCGGGCGCTCTTGTCAGTGGCGGGCGCAAACGACCCGTCGTCTGCGGTGCGCTATCAAATCGATACGCCGGCCGCGTCGGCGCGTACGGATGGTCCGGGCGAATATCGGGTGGCGGCCCTGGGGGGCCGCGACGATGGAGAAACCGAGCTCGCGGTCGTGCGCGGGGTGGCCGATCTTGTCACCGAACGCGGTACGGTTGCCGTTCGCGCCGGCGAACGCAGCGTCGCCCTCGAAAACGGCGCGCCGGCATTTCCGCAGACATTCAACTCCGCCCGATTCGACGCCTTCGATCGGTGGACGGTCGAGCGCCGCAACGCACGCACAACGGGCGCATCGGCGCAGTACCTGCCGCGCGATCTGCAGATGTACGGCGGCGCCCTCGATCGATACGGCTCGTGGCAGTACGCGGCGCCGTATGGCTACGTGTGGCATCCGTCGGTCGCGGCGAGCTGGCGGCCGTATTACTACGGGAACTGGTCGCCGATTCGCTCGTACGGCTGGACATGGATCGGTTTCGACGTGTGGTCGTGGCCGACCCACCACTACGGACGCTGGGGCTACGCGCGCGGCGGCTGGTTTTGGATTCCCGGCCGCGCGTGGGCGCCCGCGTGGGTCTCGTGGGCGGTTGCGCCCGGTTACGTGAGCTGGTGTCCGCTCGGCTTCGACGGCCGGCCGGTGTTCGCGTTGTCGATCGGCGCCGGCGATCCGTGGTTGGGATGGGTCGTCGTCCCACGGCAGTCATTCGGATATCGCAATGACGACGTGCGCCGTTATGCGATCGCGGCACATCAGCTGCCGCGCACCACGCCGTTTATCGTGCAAGCGGTCGCGCCGGTGGCGGTGCCACGCTTCGCGAGTCGACAGTCGACAGTCGATGGCCGTCGGGCGGCGGTCGACGGTCGCCGCGACGGAGTGGACAGGCGCCCGTCGGAGGATCTCGCACGCCGATCGAACAGCAACGATCAGCAGGCAGTGCGTCGAACGGGTTCCGTGGATCCGGCGCGAACATTCAGGCAACCGCTTCCGGAGAGAACGCGTGAAACCGCCGCCGATCGCACACGCGCGGCTCAACCGTCATTAACACCAGGGACTCCGGGACGAGGGCCGGCGGTCGATCCACGACTGCCGACTGACGACCCGCCGGCGCTTGGTGTTGGAAGACGACCGCGCTTTGGCGAGGTCTCGCCGAAGCGCGACGATGCATCCGGCCGCGCGGAGGCGGACCGGCGACTGCCGACTCTCCGGCCGCGCGCTCCGGAAGTCGCCGCGCCGCGCTATCGCACGCCCGCGCCAGACCCGCCAGCGCGAAGCGACGCGCCGTCACCGGGCGTCGTGCACCGGGGCGGTCTTGTCGACCGCTCCTCCTCGGTGACTGATTCGAGAGGCGTCACGGCGGTCCCACGGAGCGCGCCCGAACGGCGCGTGGAAGGATCGTCGCGGCGCGAGCCGTCCCGGGGAGAACGTCGGCGAC
>JAHFUI010000016.1:1009-13722 GCA_023265175.1 Acidobacteriota bacterium | reverse complement strand
ATGGCCCACTATGTCATCCGCGTCGCTCGGAATGCCGGCCTCGTCGCGCTGTTCGTGATTGCAGCGGCGCTCGGCATTCTGAGCGGCGTGCTGTTCGCCTACGCCGGCGATCTGCCGCAGATTTCCGCGCTCGACAACTACACGCCGAGCACGATTACGCGCATCTATGCGGCCTCCGGACAGGTGATCGGCGAGTTCGCCACGCAGCGCCGCGTCGTCGTCGGGTACGACGACATCAACCCGGTACTGCGCCAGGCCATCATCGCCACCGAGGACGCCGACTTCGACCGCCACTTCGGCGTCAACATCTGGCGCATTTTCGTCGCAGCGGCCACCGACCTCATCGAGCGGCGCCGCGCGCAGGGGGCCAGCACGCTGACGCAGCAGCTCGCGCGCAACCTCAAGGACCAGTTCGGCCTCACGTCGAAAAGCCAGGAGACCACTGCCGATACCTTGGAGCGCAAGATCAAGGAATGGATTCTCGCAATCCAAATCGAGAAGCGGTACACGAAGAAAGAGATCTTTACCATTTACTGCAACCAGATGTACCTCGGTCACGGCGCCTACGGCATCGAGGCGGCATCCCGGCTGTACTTCAACAAGAGCAACAAACAACTGACCCTCGAGGACGCCGCGCTCATCGCGGGCATCTTTCAGACGCCGGAGCGACAGAGCCCGTTCGTCGACATGAAGCGCGCCGTGCTGCGCCGCAACGTCGTCCTGCAGCGGATGGCCGACGAGCGCTACATCACCCAGGCGCAAGCCGACGCGGCCAAGCAGAAGCCGATCGTCACGCGCGGACAGCCGACGCAGGCGCCCGGCATCGCCCCGTTCTTCGTCGAGGAGGTGCGCAAGCACCTCGAGCGTCAGTACGGCGCGAAGGTCCTGTACGAGAGCGGCCTCGCGGTGACGACGACGCTCGATGCGAAGCTGCAGGAGAGTGGGAATCGCGCGCTGGAGCACGGTCTCAGAGCGCTCGACAAGCGGCATGGCTACCGCAAGCCGAAGCGCAACGTGGTGGCGGAAGGGCACACAATCGACGGATACAAGGACGAGCGGTGGACGCGGCCGATGGCGGCCGGCGACGTCGTTCCCGCGGTCGTGGTCACCGCGCCCAAGACCGGACCGGCGCGGCTGCGCTTGGGCAGTTACCAGGCCGATCTCGCGCGGGACGGGTATCTCTGGACCCACCGCACGTCGGCGGCGGATCTGTTCAAGCCCGGCGATCTCACCGAGGTCGCGATCGTCAAGCTGGACGAGGCTGAGAAGGCCGCGACCGTCACGCTCGATCAAACGCCGCTCGTCGAAGGCGCGCTCGTCGCGCTCGACAACCGGACCGGCCAGATCAAAGCCATGATCGGCGGCTGGAGCTTCAACCGCAGCAAATTCAACCGGGCGGTGCAGGCGTACCGGCAGCTTGGATCGACGTTCAAACCGATCGTCTATACGGCGGCCATCGATCGCGGTTTCACGCCGACATCAATCCTTGTCGACGCGCCCGTCAGTTATTCCGCCGGCAACGGTCAGATCTACAGTCCGCACAACTACGACCATAAGTTCGAAGGTCCCATCACGCTGCGGCACGCGATCGAGGAATCGCGTAATGTTCCCGCGATCAAGATGATGGACGCGCTGGGGCCGAAGAACGTCCTCGCGTACGCGAAGCGGTTCGGATTCGAGGAGGACTTCCCGCCGTATCTGCCGATCGCGCTCGGCGCCGGCGACGCGACGCTTCTCGAGGTGACGAGCGCGTACACGGTGTTTCCCAATCAGGGCGTCCGCATGAAGCCGTTCGAGGTGCTGCGTGTACTCGACCGGGATCGCAACCTGCTCGAAGAGAACCGCTCCGAGCCGGTCGACGTCATCCGGGCCGACACGGCGTTCATGATGACGAATCTGCTGCGCGGCGTGCTCGTCCGCGGGACGGCGCAGCGAGCCGCGAGCCTCGCGAGCGAGTGGCCGCTCGCCGGCAAGACCGGCACCGTGGACGACAACACCGATGCCTGGTTCATCGGCTTCGATCCCGACATCACGGTCGGCGTGTGGATCGGCAACGACGAGAAGAAATCGCTCGGCGCGCTGGAACAGGGTGCGCTGGCGGCGCTGCCCATCTGGATGGAATTCATGAAGGCCTACATCGACGGCAGGCCCGACAAGGACGATCCGCCGCAGTTCGAGGCGCCGGGCAACATCGTCTTCGTCACCGTCGACAAAGCCAATGGCGCTGTGCTGCCCACCGACGCGTCAACCGGAATCAGCGAAGCGTTCATCTCCGGCACGCAGCCGGGCGCGAGCTCGTTCGCGCGCCCGCAATGAAATGACGGCGTATCACGAAGGCATGAAAACCCACGAAGGCCGACGAAGTGAAAGAGGCTCTAACTGCGTCGTTGTCTGAGACGCCCTACAGCACTCGACGCTTCCGGTATCCCCAGCGCGAATGCGACGGTCAAGAAGACGAGGCCGTAGGGCGCCAGAATCAGAATTGCGGCGATGATCGGATTCTCCACTGGCACCGCGACCTTGATCGCCCACGCGACCGCCGCGCCAGACGCCGAAGCCGTCCACAGCCTGATCACGTACTCGGCTGCGAGGCCGGTGTGACCAATGCGTGCGTTCAGCGTGCGGCGGAGCATCAACATCTCGATCCACCCCGCGATGCCGGCCGACGCCGTCAAGCCAGCGACGCCCCAGCGTTCTGATACTCCCAGCCAGCGTGGAAACGGAATCGCGAAGACGTACCCCAGCGCGGTCGTGAGCACCACGCGGACGATCGCGAAGCGAAGCGGCGTCCGCGTATCGCGCAGGGCGTAATAGCTCGACGAGTAGAGCCGGCCGAGCGTCGAGGCCAACAGGCCCACGGCCGATCCGGCGAGAATACCCCAGACGTACATCGCATCCGCGTGCCCGAAGCGGCCGGTCTGCAGCAGCGCGGCCGCGATGACATCGCCCAGGCCGAGAAACGCCATCGCCGACGGCACGACGAAGAACGCGATCTGCCGGAGACCGGCGTCGAGCCTCAGTCGCAGCGCCCCCGCAGCCCCGCCGGCATCGGCCGTCACGACGCCCGACATCCTCGGCAGCTCCGCCGCCGAGACCGACATGCCGAACAGGCTCACCGGCAGCAGATACAGGGTCTGTGCGTTGGTCAACCCGGCGACGGCGCCACTGGGCAACAGGCTCGCGATCAGCGTGTCGACGTACGCGCTCACCTGCACGACGCCGCGGCTGATGAAGACCGGGATGAAGTTGCGGACGACGGTGCGGACTTCGTGTGAGGCGACGTCGAACGCAAGCCGCAGCTCGGGGGCGGAGTGTAACACCGCCGGCACCTGGACGCCGAACATCAGCGCGCTGCCGGCCACCGATCCCCACGCCAGAATCACGGCGAGTCGCGGCAACGCGGTATGTCCTCCAAAGAAGAGCAGCGTCACGATCATGGCGGCGTTCCAGGCGACCGGCGCCAGATAGGAAATCAGGAAGCGGTGATGACTGTTCAGAACGCCGAGGCACCACGCGGAGAGGACCAGCAGGCCCGCGCCAGGAAAGAGGATCCGGACGACCTCGATCGTGAGCTCGCGCGTGGCGCCCGTGAATCCTGGCGCGATGACCGCGATCATCGCGGGCGTCGCGAGGACGCCGATGAGCACGATGCCGCTGACGACCAGCGCGAGCAGCGACGCGACCGCCCCCGCCACGCGATCGGCGTGCCGGCGTTCTCCATGGGCGACCAGGGACGCGTACACCGGGATGAACGACGCTGACAGCGCCCCTTCGCCGAACAGGTTTTGCAGGAAATTCGGGATGCGGAAGGCGGCAAGAAAGGCGTCAGCCTCCGGCCCGAGGCCGAAGTAATGCGCGAATACGCGCTGGCGTACCAGTCCGGTGAGGCGGCTGCACAGAATCCCGACGGCGACCCAGAGCGCCGATCGGGCCGTCCGCAACGGCTGTCCGGACGGGACCGTCACGGCCGCTCGAACGTAGAACGTAAAACGTCAAATGTTGAGCTCGCGCGGAACCTTGCGTTTTGCGTTTTGCGTCTTCCGTTGCCGTTTGTGTCAGACATCGTCGTCCGGCGTCGCCTCGCCGAGCGTGCCGCTGCTCTTCTTCATCAGATACGTCTTGATGAAGGCGTCGATGTCGCCGTCGAGCACACGGTTGATGTCGCCGACCTGTTCCTTCGTGCGG
This sequence comes from Acidobacteriota bacterium, assembly GCA_023265175.1. Taxonomy (GTDB): domain Bacteria; phylum Acidobacteriota; class Vicinamibacteria; order Vicinamibacterales; family CAVVIG01; genus JAHFUI01. Next base: position 9,537 of record JAHFUI010000016.1, on the reverse strand, counting down.
TGATCTTTCACCATCTGATACGGATGCAGCACGTAGCTGCGGATTTGGCTCCCGAAGGCGATCCCCTTCTTCGCGCCGCTGATTTGATCCAGCTTCGCCTGATTCTCTTTCATCTTCATGTCGTAGAGGCGCGACTTGAGCACTTTCATCGCCGAATCGCGGTTGCGGTGCTGCGACCGCTCGTTCTGGCACGAGACGACGATGCCGGTGGGGAGATGGGTGATGCGGACGGCCGAGTCGGTGACGTTGACGTGCTGCCCGCCCGCGCCGCTGGAGCGATACGTGTCGATCCGCAGATCTTTTTCCTCGACCTGCAGATCGACGTCCTCCGGCAGCTCGGGCCACACGTAGACAGAGGCAAACGACGTGTGGCGGCGGGCCGCCTGGTCGAAGGGCGAGATGCGCACGAGCCGGTGGACGCCCGCTTCCGCCGACAACAGGCCGTACGCGTACTCACCATTCACGGTGAACGTCGCGCTCTTGAGACCGGCTTCTTCGCCCGGCTGATAGTCAATGAGCTCGCGCTTGAATCCGCGCCGCTCGGTCCATCGCAGGTACATGCGCAGCAGCATCTCCGCCCAGTCCTGCGACTCGGTGCCGCCCGCGCCCGGATGAATCGTCACGATCGCGGGCTTGCTGTCGTGAGGACCGCCGAGCATCTTCTTGATCTCGGCAGCCTGCACTTCCTGCTCGAGTGATTCGAGCGCCTGGCTGAACTCGGCGTCCACCGTTTCGCCCGCTTCGGACCATTCAATCAACACCGCAAGATCCTCGCTCGTCTTCCGGAGCGACTCGATCAGATCGCGATCCTGCTCCAGGCCTTTTCGGCGCTGAAGCACCTTCTGGGCCTCGGCCTGATCTTTCCAGAAGTCGGGAGAGGCGGCGCGCGTCTCGAGGCGGATCAGTTCTTCCTGCGGTCGGGCGGCTTCAAAGATAGCTCCGCAGATCGGCAGCGCGTTTGCTGAGATCCGCGTAGCGGCGCATCAACTCGTCGACAGTCGGCATGGTATCAGGGCCTCCTAGCAATTGCAGGATGGCAGAATGGCAGCAATTCCGCCTTTCTTATTGTATGCGCCGGCGCGCCAGCACCAGCAGGACGAGCGTCATCACGACGGAGGCGTACGCGAAGACGTCGCCCACGCGCGCGTAGACGGTCGACGTCCTCAGCACTCTCACGCTGCCGACGATCACCGTGGGACGAAAGATGTCGCTCTGCGCCAGAACACGTCCATAGGGATCCACGATGCCGCTGATCCCGGTGTTCGCCGATCGCACGAGATACCGGCCGTCCTCGATCGCGCGCATCGAGGCCTGCGCGAAATGCTGGTACGGCGCCGAGGTGCTGCCAAACCACGCATCGTTCGTGATCGTCGTCAAGAGCTCGCTGCCGCCGCGCACGAACTGGCGCACCAGATTGGGATATACGATCTCGTAGCAGATCGCCACGCTGATCCAATGGCCGCCGACCGGGAGCAGCGTCGCGTCCTCGCCGGGGGCGAACCCCGCGCCGACCGCCTCGACGAGCGGCGCCGCAAAAAACAGCATGCGCTTGAGCGGCACGTATTCGCCGAAGGGGACGAGATGGATCTTGCGGTAGACGCCGGCCGTCGAGCCGTCGGCGCGAACGAGGAACGCCGAGTTGAAGTACTTGTCGGGCACTCGCCGGTTCTCGATGATGCGCCACTCAATCTGGTCGCTCCCGAGCAGGATTGGGACGCGGGCCTGCCGAGCGAGCGTACGGACCTGAGCCGCGGCGGCGAGATCCTCCTCGAACATGAACGGCGTCGACGATTCGGGCCACACGACAAGATCAGCGCCCGTGCCGATCGCCTGCCGCGTCATCCGCAGGTAATCCTGAAAGATCGACGCGGCGCGGCCTGCCTCCGTCTTCTCTGCCTGTCCGACGTTCCCCTGCACGAGGCCGACCTGCAACGGCTCACCCGCGCGCGTCCACTCCGCTCGTGAAGCGCGCCAGCTTCCCCATACCGTCACAATCAGGAGAATCAGCGCCACGCCTCCGAGGGCTTTCGCGCGATCGCCCACCGACGAGGTCGCCACAAAGAGCGCGGCGGCGGCGCCGACGCTCCCGACGAGCGCCGACACGCCGTAGACACCACAGAGGCTGGCGAGTTGAGCCACCGGGAGCACGGTCACCTGGCTGTAGCCCAGGAGAACCCACGGAAACCCGCCAAAGAGGTGCGTCCGTCCTAGTTCGGTCGCCACCCAGACAAGCGGAGCGGCCATGAGGACGCGGGTCCCGTACGCGATCAACAACCGCCGCATCACGACCGCAAACAAACCCGGAAACAGGGAGAGGTACGCCACGAGCAACGCGTTGACGAGCACGGCGACCCACGTCTGCAGACCGCCGTACCCGACCATGACGTGGGTGATCCAGTACAACGTGCCGGCGAAAGACACGACGCCCGTCGTCACCCCGAGACCAAACGCGCGGGTCAGTGACCTTTTCCCTCTGGGGATCAGCGCGACGAGCAGCGGGGCGAGCGCAATCCAGCCGAATGCGGGGTGGCCGAATTTGGGAAAGCTGAGGGCGAGAAGCGCGCCCGAGGCGAGGGCTAGCGGGTAATCCAGGGCTTCAACTGCTCTTCTTTTTGCAGCTTGGCAGCAATGGCCTCGGCCTCGCGACGCGTTTTGTACTTGCCGATTCTGACGCGATAGACCGACGGCGATCCAGCAGCCGGCGCCACGACATAGGCGGCATAGCCTTTGGCCGACCACCGCCTGGCGACCGACTCGGCCTCGCCACGTTCCTTGAGCGCCGTGATCTGCAGGGTGAAGCCGGTGGCGGCGGGCTCAGCGAAGGCTGGATCGGCCGATGCCGCATTGACGGCAGGTTGATGACTGCGCCCTGTCGCGTTCGGAGCCGGCGCCGACGGCCCAGGCGCGCGGGTCGCGCGCGCGACCGGGACGTCTTGCGTGGCCGGCGCGGCCTCGCGTCCCGGCTTTTCGTTTGGCGCGGCGGCTGTTGGCCGACCGGCCGGTTTCTCCACGGCCGCCCTCAGATTCTCCTCGGGCTGACCTTCTTTCCCGAGCCGGTTGAAATAACTCAGCTCGTCGACGGCGGGCGGCGGCGCCGCCGCCGAGGGATCCGATCCGGCCGGAGCAGGCGCGGCTTCCTGCGGCGCGACGACATCGGGCGTCGTGACCGACGTCACGGCACTGACCTCGGCGACCGTCGCCGCGCGCTCGGCGCGGACGCCGCGGCCGACGAAGACGCCACAGAGAAAGACCACGACCGACACCACGGTCGCAACCATGAACAAAAAGACCAACTGCTTGCCGTTCAGTTGGATCTCGTGAAACGCGTCGTCTTGAACGTCGTGGGCCAACTCGGGTGATTTTAACACGGTCACGGCGCACCGATCCGGTCGAGTAGCCGTTTCGCATCGTCCGAGGATGGATCCAGAACGGCCGCCCGTTCGCCCTCGGTTCGCGCAGACGCCGAATCCTTCGCCTGAAGGTACGCCTCGCCGAGCGCGATGTGCGCCTGCGCCGTTTCCGAGCTCCACACCGAAATCTTGAACGCGTCGATGGCGTCGCGCACACGGTTGTTTCGGAGATGAATGCGTCCGACGAGCAGGTGCGCCTCCGCTTCGTACGGTGACAGATACAGCGTGCGGTTCAGCTCCACGATCGCCTCGCGATCGTTCTCCTGCTGGAACAAGCGTCGTCCGCGATCGAGGTAGAACTGAGCCAGCTCGCGCTGATCGCTGGTGGCCAGCGCCGCTTCGATCTGGCTCGCGTGCGGCAGCTCGATGCCGTCCTTGACCCGCTCGAGACCCTTGGGCACCGCATCGGCCGCGGGCCGTTTCTCCCATTGCTCGTATTTGGACGAGAGCCGGCGCGCCAGTTCCCGCTCCCGCGACGCCTCGGTGGCGCCGCCGCCGGCGGCCAGCGACACCCCAAGAATGAAATGCGCGTCGCCGTCGGCGGGATTGCGCCGCACGGCCTCGCGCAACCAATAGATGGCGGCTTGCGGATCGCGTGCGATCCAGTACGCGTAGCCGAGATTGAAAAAGTAATCCGGATCGCGGGGATCGGCCTCGGCCGCTTTGTTGAAGTAGTACGTCGGCGGACCGCCTGGCGTCGTCGCGCCGCGTCTGAGCTGCACCACGCCCATGTTGTTCAACGCGTCCGCGCTCGGCTGTGTGTCGGTGAAGGCCTTGAACCCGGCAAACGCCTCGTCGTACTTGCCCAGATTGAGGGACGAGAGGGCGCCGAGAAACCTGGCGCGACGCGACCACGGCGAATCCGCGGCAACGGGAACGACGGCTGCCAGCGCCTTCGCATGATCGCCCTGGTCGGTATAGAGGTCCCACAGCGCGAGACGCGCGCGATCGAAGGTCGGCGCCGCCGCCAGGGCCGCGTTGAGGTAATTGATGGCGGTCGCGAGCTGTTCCGCGAGCAGGCCTTTGATGTAGTTCTCGAACACGACGAGGGGCGGATGTTGCCGCTCGACTTCCTCCGATGATCTCGCGGACGGCGCGATCTGACGCGCGATCCGCTCGAAGGTCCCGAACATCTCTGGCATCGGTCCGCGCTCGATCACATCGTGGCTGATACGGCCGGTCTCGAGCGCGATCGCGCGCGCGTGCACGACCAGCGTCTCGCCTTCGAGCTGCAGCGTGCCAGTGACCACCTCGGACGCACCTACGAGCTGACCGATCCGGATGATCGTCGCATCGCTCAGGCTCGCGGTCGCTGGAACCTGCAGGCGCTCGAACGCCTGTCGCCGCTCTTCGCGGGTAATGGCCGGCGCGCCGAGCGCGTTGAGATCGTCGGCCAGGACCACCGCTGACCCTTCGCCGAGCCAGAAGATGGATGTGTCGCGCTTCAGGTTGTCGAAGGGCATCACGAGCATGCGAGCTGGTGGCGGCGGTGCCTGCGCGACGAGAAACGTGCTGAGACCGCTCGCCAGCGCCGCGGTCGTAAGGACCCGTGCAGAAATACGTGCGCACGTATTTCTGTACGGGTCCTTGAACGCAGGGCCGAGGAGACGTCGCCTCATCGCTCCGATGCCAGGACGGACGGCGTCGTGTCGACGCCAGACCCCACCACGTGCTCGGTTTGGCGGCCCTTCAGCAGCGCGACCTTCAGCATGCAGGTCGCCTCGCCGGTGCCGCGACAGGCGACCACTTCGGTGCGCGCGCTCAGGTTGAACAGCAGGAGCAGCCGCGTGAACGCGGCGGCGTAGAAGCCACACAGCGGGTGCGGTACTCGCTCACGAACGGTGCAAAAGATGGACGCCCGCACGTCAACGCTCGCCATGCCTCGACGCAGTCGTGAGATCGCGCGGCTGCCGCGATAGCTGCTGCGGACGACCTGCCGTGCGAGGCGCAGCACGAGACGACGACGCATCCATTCCGGCGTGGTTTTCAGCAAAGTGCGCTGGAGCGGCGACATCGATTGGACCGTCCATTCAGCCGCGTACTCGCCGGCACGGGTGGTGATGATTTGGTACGCGTCGCCCTCCTGCCGCAGGAAACTGAGGACCGCGTACAACGGCGCCACGCCAATCGTGCCTTCGCGAAGGCCTTCCGCGCTCAACCAGTTTTCATAGAACCCGAGCCTGGTGGGCAGAATGTCCGCAATGCCTTGATGCAGGCTCGCCACGAGCACGCGTCCGATACCGGCTTCGCGCATGTGTCAGTGCACTAGGAGCCCGTCCGAGTAATGCCGAAACGGGCTCCTAGTAGGCGCGCTACGCGCGCGTCTGTTCCAAATCATTGGCTTTTTCGCCGGCGAAGCCGGCCTACTAGGAGCGTGTTCCGCTTACTCGGACACGCTCCTAGAGGTAAGATCGCGCGGCGATGTGGAGCGCGGCCATTCTCGCCGGGGGAAGGGCCCGGCGCTTCGGCGGACGCGACAAAAGCGCCTTGGTCGTCGCCGGGCGCTCGATACTCGAGCGGCAGCTGACGGAGTTGATGGCGCTCACGACGGACATTCTGATCGTCGGCGGATCCGGCCCGGCCCCCGCGAGCGCGACCGCGCGTGTCTTGGCCGACCGCGTGCCCGGCCTCGGTCCGCTGGGCGGCCTGTACACCGCACTCTCGGAAGCGTCCGGCGACGCGACGATCGTCATCGCGTGCGACATGCCGTACGTGTCCGCTCCGTTTCTCGGTCATCTGCTGGCGTTGACCCGTGATGCCGATGCCGTCGTGCCTCACACCGACCGCGGCTATCATCCGTTGTGCGCGGCGTACACACGCGAGTGCCTCGCGCCGGCTGCGGCGCGGCTGGCCGATGGGCGATTGAAGATGATCGACCTCTTCGAAGACGTCCGCGTGCGAGTGGTCACGGCGGACGAAATCGGCGCCTTTGGTCATCCCAACCGGTTGCTCGCCAACGTGAACACGCCGGCCGAGTACGGCGACCTCGAGGCGTTTCAAGGTCACGAACCGTAATCGTATCACGAGTTTACCGCCAGCCTTTGGCTCATGATTCTGGCCGTTCAACGCCTCATCCACGACGAGATCGTCCGCGTCATCACGCGGCTGTACGGCGTGACTGACGTCCCGGTGTTTGCGGTCGAGGTCCCGCCGACGCGCGCGCTCGGTGATCTGGCCGTCACGGTCGCCTTTCAACTCGCGCGTCCGCTGCGGAACGCGCCAAAAGCCATCGCGCAGGAGATTGCAGCCGGGATCGGACCCCTCCCCGGCGTCGCGCGCCTCGTCGCGGCGCCGAACGGCTACCTGAACGTGTACCTGGAGCGTCCTACCTTTCTTGTCTCGCGGCTGCGCCACGAGATCGCGGCGCCGCCGGCGCCGTCCGACAAAACGATCGTCGAGCACACGGCGATCAATCCCAACAAGGCCGCGCACGTTGGCCATCTGCGGAACGCCGCGCTCGGCGACACGCTCGCGCGCGTGCTGCGGTTTTGCGGCGTGGAGATCGAAGTGCAGAACTACATCGACGATCTCGGCGTTCAGGTGGCCGACATCGTCGTCGGCTTGCAGGAAATCGAGAAGCGTTCGCCCGGCCAGATTCGCGAGATTGCCGACACCACGCGGTTCGATTATTACTGTTGGGACCTCTACGCGAAAGTCACCGACTGGTACGAACACGATCGGGAACGACTCTCGGTGCGCGCCGCGACACTGCACGCCCTGGAAGAGGGCGGCAACGATACGGCGACGACCGCCGCGCTCATCGTCGACCGCATCGTTCGCGCGCATCTGAAGACGATGGGGCGCCTGGGCATCGGGTACGACTTGCTGACGTACGAAGGCGACATCCTGCGGCTGCAATTCTGGGCGCATGCATTCGAGATTCTGAAGGCCAGCGGCGCCGTGTTCCTGCAGACTGAAGGCCGGCTCGCGGGCTGCTGGGTCATGCGCATCGATGAACCGGGTGCGAAAGAGGAGAGCGCAGAAGCCGAGGCGCCGAGCGGCGAGGGCGCCGGGGAGTCCGAGGCGCGCGAGAAGGTCATCGTCAGGTCGAACGGCGTCGTCACCTACATCGGCAAGGACCTCGCCAATCAGTTCTGGAAGTTGGGTCTTCTGGGCCGCGACTTCAAATACCGCCTGTTCGGCCGACAGGAGAACGGCCAGCCGCTGTGGTCGACGACGTCGGACGCCGGCGATCCAGACGCGCCGCCCTTTGGCCACGCGAAACGGATCTACAACGTGATCGACTCACGTCAGATGTACCTCCAGGCGCTCCTCAGCCAGGCGCTCAGAACCCTCGGGCACGCCGAAGAAGCGGAGAACTCGGTTCATTTCTCGTACGAGATGGTCGGGCTGTCACATGCCACGGCGCGCGAGCTTGGCTATCCCGCCCCGGAGGGCGAGGATGCGACGAAGCCGTTCGTCGAGGTCTCCGGACGAAAAGGTCTGGGCGTGAAGATTGATGACCTGCTCGACTTGCTCATCCAGAAGGCGTCCAGCGAAGTGGCCAAACGGAACGCCGAGCTTTCCGCCGATGAGTGCGGACGCGCGGCGTCGCAAATTGCGGTCGCCGCGATCCGTTACTTCATGCTGAAGTACTCGCGCGGCAAGTTGATCGTGTTCGACATCGAGGAAGCGCTCAGCTTCGAAGGCGAGAGCGGGCCGTACTTGCAGTACGCGGTCGTGCGCGCGAACAACATCTTCCACAAGCTGCAGGAACGTGAAGCGCTGGCGGAAGCCGACATCATCGGCGCGCTGGCTGGGACACCGGCCAACGAGATCACCGATGATGAAGAGAACGTGCTGTGGGGGCTCGTGTTCGAAGCCGCGCGCCTCGACGACATCGTCGAACAGGTGGTGCGCTCGCTCGAGTTCTCGGTGCTGGCGAAGTACGCCTTCGGACTCGCGCAACTGTTCAACGCGTTCTACCACCGGTATCCGATCCTCAACGAGGAGCGATCCGATCGGAAACGGTGGCGAGCGGCGGGTGTCGCGTACGTCCGCGCGCAGCTCACGCGCGCGCTCGATTTGATGGGGATCGAGGTTCCGTCGAGGATGTAGCAGCATTGCAGCACTGACCCACCACAATGGTTGGATAGGCCCAAAGCATGGCCCTGATCG